>CAZOFQ010000008.1:0-30330 GCA_964579105.1 uncultured Lachnospiraceae bacterium | reverse complement strand
CGTAAGCGAAGCGCGGGCAGACCGATAATAAAGCCAAAGAGAGCTGCCGCAAGACCGCCCACAACCAAGGCAACGAGCAACGCGACAAGATTGTTGTCGCTGCCGCCCACGGCGTTTACCAGCACAGAAGCAACCTTACCGCCTATGTAAGCACCTACGCACATAAAGCCCGCGTGCCCGAGAGACAGCTCGCCAAGGAAGCCGACCACCATACCAAGCGACACGGCAAGCAGCACAGCAATGGCGATCTGCTCCAGCAGCAGCTGACCACTCATGGAAAGCACGCCGACAAAAGAGAGAAGACCGAAGATCACGGTTACGCCGACGACGATCAAATAGTTGGCGTAGCGGCGAACAAAGGGCTTTTTAAAAAATTCCAAGACCCGATTCATACCTTCTCCCTCCTTGCCTTGCCGAGAAGTCCTGCAGGCTTCACCAGCAAAATGACGATCAGCACGGCAAACTCCACCGCAATGGTAAAGGGAGCAAGTGCGGGAATGCTAAGAGAGATGCATTCGATCACGCCAAGCAGAATACCGCCAAGCATAGCGCCCGGCATAGAGCCGATGCCGCCGATAACGGCTGCGGTAAACGCCTTGATGCCGGGCATTGCGCCGAAGGTGGGCGCAACGGTATCGCCCTTCGTCATCATCAGATAGCAGGCAAGCGCCGCCAGAGCTGAGCCGATGGCAAAAGTGACGGCAATGATCAAATTTGTATTGACGCCCATGAGCTGTGCCGCATCGCGGTCCTCGGAAACGGCAACCATCGCGCGTCCCGTTTTGGAGTATTTGATGAATATCGTAAGGGCGACCATCACCACCACGGAAACCGCGAGAGTCACAATGGTGCTGTAATCTATGCGCAAGGAGCCCAGCGACAAAAAGCCGCTGATCTTGAGCCGGGAAAGCATTTTGGGGTTTGTACCAAACACGATCTGCGAAAGACTTTGAAGCAGATAGCTCACGCCGATCGCCGTGATCAGCACGGCAAGGGGAGATGCTCCGCGCAAGGGCTTATAGGCAAAGCGCTCTACGCACACGCCCAAAATCACGCAAAATACAATGGCAACGGCAAGTGCCACAAAGGGCTGACCGATCAGCAAGAGCGTCACGTACATCGCATAGCCGCCCACCATAATGATATCGCCGTGCGCAAAGTTGAGCATTTTGGCAATACCGTACACCATGGTGTAGCCGAGCGCGATGATGGCGTAAACGCCACCTACGCTGAGACCGTTGAGTAGTGTTGCAATAAAGTTCATATCTTATCCTTTACTTATGACAAGTTTGCTGGCGAGGGAAGCCCCGCGCCAGCAAACCGCGCTATTTGACAAACGTGTGAGAACCGACTTACTGGGCAGCGTTCGCTTCCTTGATCACGTAAGCCACGGCAGCCTTGGACACAAAGCCCTCAGCCTCCCACTTGATGTCGGTACCCGTAGCACCCGAGAAGGTGAAGCCACCGTCAAACTCAGCTTTAAGGATCTCGCAGACCTTCTTTGCAGAGGTCTTGGCGTCAATGTCCTCACCCGCGTCGATCGCCTTGTTCAGAGCAGCAACGATCGCGTAAACGCAGTCGTAAGCGGATGCGCCAAACTGGTTGAGAGGTCCATCGGGATACTTCGCCTTGTAAGCCTTGATATAATCGGCAGCCTTGCCCTCCTCAGCCTTGGAGTTGAAGTGAGAGAGCATGGTGACCTTCTGGGGGATCTTGGTAATATCGAAGCCCTCCACGGAGGTGTCGATGCCGTCAAAGCCGTCGCAGCCGTAGTAAATGGCGCTATCGGCAACCTTACCGTTGGCAGAATCCATAAACTTTGCGGCGGGCGTGTAGTAGATGGGCATGAAGATGAAGGTGCAGTCCTTGAGCTGCTCGACCTGCGTGTCGAACTTCACGGTCTCGTCGGGCTCGGTGAAGGTAGCGGTCACGGGCGTGCCGATCTCGGACTTCAGGGATGCGATGAACTGCTTGTAGATACCCTCGGAGTAGGGATCGCCGGTCTTGTAGAGGACGCCGAGCTTGCCGAGCTTGCCGTCGGTGTAAAGACCGTTCACGTACTCAGCGGCAACCTTACCCTGGTTCTCGTCTGCAAAGCACATCTGGTAAGCGTAATCACCCTCGGTCACAACATCGTTGGCGGAGGCGGAGGGGGTGAGGAAGAACAGCTTATCCTGGTTGGAGAGCTTCACGAACTCCAGGCAGGGGTTGGAGGTCACGCAGCCGAGTGCGACCTGCATGCCCGCCTTCTTCATGGAGGCGTAGTTGGTGGCAACCTTGGTGGGATCGTGTGCGTCGTCGGTGGAGAGCAGCTCCAGCTTAACGCCGTTCTTGAGACCGCCTGCGGCATTGATCTCGTCAATTGCCATCTGCGCGGAGTTTGCTACTGCAATACCGTAGGTTGCAGCGGCGCCCGTCAGAGGTCCGGACAGACCGATGGTGAAGTTGTCGCTCTTTTTGCCGCAAGAGGAAAGTGCAGCGCATGCGCCCACGATCATCAGCAGCGCAAGAGCAAGGGAAAGTACCTTTTTCATGATGATGTTCTCCTTTTGAAGAATGAATTTTTATCCAAAGGCAGAGACTTTTTGCCTCGGCAAAAATTCGCTTCCTTTAGTATAAAATAAATAATAGCATACTTGCGCGCTTTTTTCAATAGTCATGTTGCACAAATTATTGCGGATTTTATAACAAAGATGCAAGCTTTCTTGTTTTTTATTCCCAACAATGCAATATTTGGTTTTCTTTTGATTTCCTTTGAATCTTTTGAATCTTTTGAATTTTTCATAAACTTCTTCCCATGCAAGCCAAAATGTGTTATAATAAAAAGGTGAGCGCTGAAAAAAATAAGTATAACGCCCTCTTTTTTGGAGGTTTTATGCTTTTTTCATCCTTTTCCTTTCTTTTTTGGTTCTTGCCTGTCACGCTCGCGCTGTATTTCCTCCCCGCGTACACGGGGTGGCAAGGCAGCCCTCGCGCCCTCTGCTGGCAAAACGGCGTGCTCCTTATCGCAAGCCTGTTTTTCTATGCATGGGGAGAACCGCTTTACGTGCTTTTGATGCTTTGCACGGTCGCCGTCAACGCGGCACTCGCACTTGGAATCCCTCGTGCAACGCACCCGCGGCTCCTGCTTTTTGCCGCCGTTGCGTGTGACGTGGGCGCTCTCATTTTTTTTAAGTATCTCCCCCTTTTCGGCTTGCCCGCAAGGCACCTGCCGCTGGGCATCTCCTTTTACACCTTTCAGGCACTTTCCTACGTGGCAGACGTCTATATGGGGCGCGCCGAAGCAGAGAAGAACCCCTTTACCGTGGCGCTGTACGTGGCACTTTTTCCGCAGCTGGTCGCAGGACCCATCGTGCGCTATACCGATGTGGTAAACGAGCTGCGCGCGCGGCGGCATACCGTGTGTGACGCCGCGGCAGGCACGCGCCGCTTTGCCGCAGGGCTTGCCAAAAAGGTGCTGCTTGCCAACCCCGCAGGAGAGCTGTTTGCCGCCTTTGGAGCTGCAGGCACGGATACTGCCGTGGGCGCATGGCTCGCACTTCTCGGATTTGCCTTTCAGATCTATTTCGATTTTTCCGCATACTCAGATATGGCGATAGGGCTTGGGCGGATCCTCGGCTTCCGCTTTCCCGAAAACTTCCGCTATCCTTATATCGCGCGCAGCGTTACGGAATTCTGGCGGCGCTGGCACATCACGCTCTCCTCGTTTTTTCGCGAATACGTCTATTTTCCGCTTGGGGGAAGCAGGCGCGGAAGGGCGCGAACGGTATGCAATCTGCTGATCGTCTGGGCGCTCACGGGGTTATGGCACGGTGCGTCGTGGAATTTCCTCCTTTGGGGGCTTTACTATTTTCTGCTGCTGGTGCTCGAAAAGTTCCTTTTGCGCGATTTTCTCACCCGTTTGCCGCCGTTTTTGGCGGTGACCCTCACCTTTGCGGCAACGCTTGGCGGATGGCTGCTCTTCGCCTTCGACGGCAGCACCGAGACGCTCGCCTTCTCACGACTGCCCCGCTTTCTCGCAACGCTCGCAGGCATGGGTACAGGCGGCTTTGCACAGGGTGCGGATCTGTACGACCTTTTGCGCTCCATCCCACTGCTTGTGCTGTGTGCAATCGGCTCCACACCCTTGCCACGCAGACTGTTTCGGCGCATAACGGTACGAAAAAACGGTGATTTTGCGCGTCTTGCCCTTCCGCTTTTGGCGCTTGTCCTTTCCGTCGCGGCACTCGCAGATGCCGGCTTCAACCCCTTCCTTTATTTTAGATTTTGACACAGAGGTAACTATGGTAAATCTTCTCGCCAAGCTTTTTGTAAAGGACCCGGACAACGTGCGCTCCCCTGCGGTGCGCACGCGCTACGGAACACTTTCCTCAATCGTAGGAATTCTCGCAAATCTCCTGCTTTTCGCCATAAAAATGGTGGCAGGCACGCTCTCGGGCTCGCTTTCCATCCGCGCCGATGCGGTAAACAACCTTTCGGACGCGGGATCCTCGCTGGTGTCGCTGGTCAGCTTCAAGCTCTCGGCAAAGCCCGCCGACCGTGAGCATCCCTTCGGGCACGCACGTGTGGAATACGTTGCCGCCATGATCGTTTCCTTTTTGATACTGCTGATCGGTGTGGAGCTCACCAAGGGTGCCGTGGAAAAGCTGCTGCAGCCCGTAGTGCCGATCTTCCGCGTTGCGTCTATCGTCATTTTGGCTGTTGCGGTGCTCCTCAAGCTTTGGCTTGCATATTTCAACCGTTGCATTGCCAAAAGGATCGATTCCGCCGTGATCCGTGCAACGGCGACCGACTCCCTTGCCGACGCACTCTCCACCTCTGCCGTGCTGGCAGCCACCGCGCTCTCTCCGCTTCTTCCCGAGACGGTCAGCAAATTTGTGGACCCCGTGATGAGTATTTTGGTGGCGATGTTGATCTTCGTGGCGGGCATCCGCATTTTAAACGACACCAAAAACTCCATTCTCGGCAGCTCGCCCGACATCGAAACGCTCAAAACCATTGAAGCCGTTGTAAAGGAGTATCCCGAGGCGCTCGGTATCCACGATCTTGTGGTGCACAGCTACGGCGCGGGACACACCTTGGTCTCCTTGCACGTAGAGGTGGACGGCAAAAAGGATATCTTTCACTCTCACGACACCGTAGACATCATCGAGCGCCGCCTGCGCGCCGAGCACGGCATGGAATGCTGCATCCACCTTGACCCGATCGTTGTGGACGATCCGCTTGTCACAGAATGGCAAATGCGTATAAAGGCACTTGCCGCAAGGCTGGATGCGCGCATGCAGATCCACGATTTCCGCATGGTCCCGGGCACAACGCACACCAATTTGATCTTCGACGTGGCAGTTCCCTTTGAAATCTCCCTGACGGATGGAAAAATAAAACAAGCCATTGCCGATGCCGTGGCAGAGGAAGCACCCAATTATTTCACGGTCATCACCGTGGACCGTGTATAGGAGCACATAGAATCAAGCAAGCATTGCAAGGAGCCTTTATATGTTAAAAGATCTTAAAATACAAAGCACGGATACGCGCGTGCGTCGCTACATCCTGCCTACGCGCATCATGCTGACGCGCGGCAGGGTAGAGAACGCTGCGTGCCTGCTGCACTCGCGCAGTCGCCAGATCCGCTTGCAGGAGCGCGAGCTGGCAACCCTCACCACCGAAAATGGGGCTTGCGCGGGAATCCTTTTTGACTTCGGCACGGAATTTCACGGCGGCGCGTCGCTTTCCATCCGCAAGGTGATCGGCGAGGGCAATATCAGGCTTTGCTTTGGCGAGTCGGTTGCCGAGGCGCTTTCCACACTTGGCGAAAAGGGTGCGTGCAACGATCACAGCCCGCGCGACTTCGTGGTACAAGCCCCCAATTACTCGGTCTGTGAGCACGGAAGCACGGGCTGTCGCTTCCTTTACATGGAGCTGCTCTCCGAGGGCGCGATCACTCTCGCGGCCGTACAGGGCGTTGCCGTTTATCAGCCCTATGAATACGTCGGTAGCTTTTGTTGCAGCGACGAGCGACTCAACCGCATTTACGATACCGCCGTTTACACCTGCCATCTGTGCTTCCAGAACGAGCTGTGGGACGGCATCAAGCGCGACCGCCTCATTTGGATCGGCGACGTCGCTCCCGAGCTCAAGACCGCAAAATACGTATTCGGAGAGGTGCCCGAGCTTTACCGCGCGTTGGAGCTTTGCGCCGAGGCGGCACCCGCGCCGCTTTGGATCAACAAGCACCCCACCTACTCGCTGTGGTGGCTCATCAATCTGGAGGAATGGGCGTTCTACACGGGCAATACGGATTACGTCGACCGTCAAGGTGACTACGTGAGGGCACTTGTTCCGCAGATCCTTGCGCACGTGGACGAGCGCGGCTATTTCACCGCCGATTCCTTCCTTGACTGGCCCTCAAAGGGAAGCCCCGCGCTCTCCGCAAACGGCATCTGCTCGGTGTTGCTTTGGGCGCTGGAGGCGTCGGTCAAGCTTTGCCGCCACCTCGGCGACGAGAGCTTATGCACCGCGTGCGAGGACGCACTCTCCCGCATCCGTAAGCTGCGTCTCACGGGCGGTAGCCTCAAGCAGGTGGCAGCCATGCTGGTGCTGGGCGACCTGCACGACGACTCCTGCACCGCGCTCCTGCAAAAGGGCGGTGCCGAGGGCTTTTCCACCTTTATGAGCTATTACATCCTTTCCGCCATGACGAAATGCTGCTCCACCGAGCAAGCGCTTGACGCATTGCGGGAATACTACGGCGCCATGCTGGAGCTTGGCGCGACCACCTTCTTTGAGGATTTTGACATCAAATGGGCAGAAAACGCCACTCGCATCGACGAGCTCCCCGACCCCACTCGCTCCGACGTGCACGGCGATAACGGCAACTATTGCTACCTCGGCTTCCGCCACAGCTTGTGCCACGGCTGGGCATCGGGTCCCGTGGCGTTCCTCACCGAGCACGTGCTCGGCGTAAGCGTCAAGGCGGCGGGCTGCCGCGAGATCGAGCTCACCCCCCATCTCGGAGATCTCTCCTTTGCCAAGGGCAGCATTGCCACGCCCCAAGGCAAGGTAGAGATCTCACATAAAAAAATGACCGACGGTACTGTAAAAACCACCGTTCGCGCACCGAAAGGAATTCAAGTAACCGTAAAATGATTACCACATTTCTCGCAACCCTCAACCCCATGCTCATGCTGTTTTTATGTATTGCCATCGGCTTCACGGTACATAAAGCCCATCTGCTTCCGAGCGACGCCGGCAAGGTCATGGCAAAGCTGCTCACGTGGGTGTTTTATCCCGCCCTCTCCTTTATGACCATGGCAAATTACTGTACGGTCGACTCCCTGCAAACGCACGCCACCAACATTTTGCTTTCGCTTTTCTGCGTGCTTCTTGCCGTGGCGCTTGCAACGCCGCTTGCACGTCTTTTCGTTCCAGAGCCCTGCTACGATCGCGGCGTGTACCGCTACGCACTCGCCTTTGCCAACAGCGCCTACATGGGCGACCCGTTGGTGCAAGCCATTTTCGGTGATGAGGTGCTGGCTTACTACAAGCTCTACTGCCTGCCTCTGTCCCTCATCATCTACACCTGGGGCGTTGGTCAAATGGTCCCCGCCGAGGGGCACGGCTGGAGGGCAATGCTCAAAAAGGTACTGAACCCCCCCACGGTCGCCATGCTGTTGGGCATCATTGCGGGTCTTACGGGATTTGCCGACGTCATGCCCACGTTTGTTACGGGAACGCTAAACAGCCTCAAGGCTTGTATGGGCCCCGTTGCCATGCTGCTTGCGGGCTTCACCATCGGCTCTTACGGCGTTGTGGGCATGCTCAAAAAGAAAAAGGTGTACGTTGCCTCCGTTTTACGGCTGGTCGTTTTGCCTGCCATCATTATTGCGGCACTGTTTGGGCTCAAAACATTGCTCAACACCGTCTTCCATCTGGAGATCGGCAATATGGTGCTGTTCCTTTGCTTCTTTGCCACGGCAACGCCGCTTGGCATGAACACCGTCATCTTCCCCGAGGCATACGGCGGAGACCCCGAAACGGGTGCCTCCATGGCGCTGATCTCACATACGCTCGGAATCATCACCCTGCCCTTGCTCTACGCGCTGATGGAACTGCTGTTCGGCACGGTTTCCATATAATCTGCAAAAAAGACCGCCCGTAGGCGGTCTTTTTTATGCGCTCGATCAAGCTCGCGCACAAGGAGAAGCGTTTTATCGAAGGAACTCTGCCGCACGGCTTTGCACGTACGTCCAGTCGGTCACGTCAAGCTTCGGCTTTCCTCCGTTCCTCACCTCGCGCTCGAAATACAGCAAAAGATCAAGCATGAACTGACGGAATACCGACATGTTTCTCAGGTACGTGTAGCAATTTGCGGAGATCCGTACGTTTTCCGCCAGCAGCATCAAGCGCTCGCGCTGTGCAAGCAGTCTTTCCAGCTCCGAAATAACGTTCTGCGCGTCGGTAAGCCCCTTGTTGTAGGACTTGTCAAGGCAGTAAAGCGTGAGATATTCATCCGCCATGCAGTCATACTGCATAGCCGTGAGAAGCCAAACGTTATTCAGCCCCGAGGCGTTTCCGCTTTTCTCGAAAAAGGCGAGTGCGGGCGCGGACCTCTTCTTGATGTATTCCAAATAGGAAAGGAAGGTGGTCTCGTCCTCCTTGATGAGCTGATACGCTCCGCCGGGGAAGTCCTTCAGCTCCAGCTCCTTGGTGCGGTAAGAATAAAAATAGTAGTCAAATTTTCGGCAGAGCCTGTTCATGTAGGATTTGCCCGTTTCATCCCGCATGGCGTCGAAAAGCCCGTCGAACACGGCAAGAGCGCGTGCCTCCTCGTGCGGATAATTACGGTAAGCGTAGCGTCTGTCAAACTCGGCGCGATCCTCGATGCACCCATTGTTCCACGCAACGTCAGCGAGCGTCAGATAGTTTTTGTCATAGCAGTACTCCAGCGAGCTGTAGCTCTCCATCCCCTCAAACGAAAGCTCCCTTGCCACCTTGGCACACGCGCGGATATTTTCGTTATTTTCGGTGGGAACAGACCAATGGAAATAGCCCGTATCGGGCTTTATGACACTGTGGAAGAGATTGTTGACGCCCTCAGGCTTGTCCCAAAATAGGTGCTTGGGGTCCTCGTACGTCCACCAGTCAAGCACCACCTCGTCATAGATGCCCTCTTTTATAAACCTATCGCGCAGCTCCTCGTTGACGATGTTAAAGTGATGGTAAAGCATATCGTGATAAATGTAGATATGCCTCATTCCCCTGGATTTGAGATGCTTGCAGACCCTTACGATATATTCCACCATCTGGGTGGGGCGATCCTTATCCTTGCAGAGATCGCAATGGCAAACCGCAGCACTCGACACCTCGTCAAGACCAATATGGATATCGTATACGCCATTGGGCAGCAGATATCTGTCGATGATCTCATCATAGATCCCAAACATCACCTTGTAGGTCTTCTCACTGTCGATGCAAAAGCCGGTTTGTGAGGGGGTGCCGTCCTCTTTTTTTGCGGAAATCTCGGGGATCATTCTCGGGAGCAGCGTATTGTGCCCCAGGCTGTTGAACAGCGGCTTGACGAGAATGTTTTTCCGCTTTCCGTAAGCGATGATATCCCCGAGAAAATCCTGCTCGTACATGGTGGGCAGAACGTTTTCCCTGTGTACCCACCTTTGCTCCTTGACGGAATAATATTTGATATTTTTCGGCGTTTTCAGCTCGGGATATTTCTTGATGGGAACATACAGATACTCCATCCTTCTCGTGTCGTATTGCCATCCCCAGCAACCGTAAACGCCCACCGTTAAGGTATTAATTTTCATTTTGGCAAGATAATCTATAAAATCAAGCCAATTCTGTAGTGTAAGAAATTCCGTGCCGTAGCGGCTCTCGATAAAGTGCCCGCGGCGCGCGAGATCGGGGTAGTCAAGGATCTCCGATCGCTCCGCGCAGACGTCATCGCCGTCAAGGTAGAGCATGTCCGAAAAGGTCACGGCAGCATAAAATGCGCCCGCCGCATCCTTGCCGCACAAAACAGCCTCCTGCTCACTCACGTCAACAAAATACGCCTCAGCCTTGTCAACGTCTTTAAATTTCTCGTTCTCGGCATCCACCTTTATTAAGATCCTATATGTGCCGCCCTCGCCGTCAATTGCGGCAAGCTCGGCAAGCCTTTTGCGGATGAGTGCCGCACCCTCGGTCATTCTCACGTCCTCCCCGAGCACCTCAATGGTGAAGGAAGGGGCGTTAAATTCCGCAATTTTCACAGCCACACCGTGTGCGGTTATTTTTTGCGGCTTCGGTATAAGTCTTTTTTCAAGATCAAACAAAATATCCTCCCAAGATCAGGTCATGTCGTGTTAGCCCTGCTCGTGCAACAGCCATTCAAGATCGAACTCCGCAACGAAAAGTCCCTCCGTGTAGGGGCTTTTTCCCTTTTGCGCATCTCCTCTCTCGTAAAGCAGAAAGAAATGCCCGCTGTTCTTATCGTAATCCAGGCTGGAGTAGGCGCAGGGACCGTCGAATATAAGGCGCGTTTTTTCATAATGTGCCCCACCGTCAAAGCTGACGCAGGCGGTCATGCGGATACGGGTCTCGGCGCGCGGGTTGCAAAAAACGGTCACGTCCCGTGCATCACGGGGCAGGCACGCCGTATCCTTGATATCCTTCAATTCCACGCGCAGGAAGGAAGCGTTACACCCCATGCGCGTTTCCTCCAGCAAAAACTCGTCCGTGCTAAACTCCGCATAGCTTGCGCCGCCGTCCGTGGAGACTGCCAGATATCGCTTGCCATCCCCGAAATACGCACGTGAATTGTAAAGAATACTGCCGTCCGCACGCTCAATCAGCGTGCCCTCTCCCGTGCCGACCTGCACACACCCCGATGCCCTCCACGTTTCTCCGTGATCGTCGGAATAGCAGGCGTTATTGTAAACACACTCACGGATCTTGTCCCAATCCCGATACTCGCCGATCTTCGTGCGAGTGGGGCAGAGCAGTCGCCCTGCATGCTCTCCGTGCCGCAGGCAGATCCCGTGTGCACTGCCGTGTGCAAAGCCAACGACCTCATGCTCGCTTCCGTCCCAATGCCTTTGCAGCACAGGCTCGACCACGTGTGCCTGTTCAAAAAAGCTCTCGCCGTTGTCATCCGAGATCAGCCTTCTCTGACCTGCCATAACGCCCTGCTTTGCGGCAAGGCGGATCGCCTCCGCGCGCCGCCTCTCCATTTCGGTGATCTCCTCGGGCGTATAGCTGCCGAATTCATTTCTTGCAACGGGCGTTCTGGAAAAAAAGACGATCAAGCGCCCCACGTTGGGATCGTATACCGCGCTGTCGATGCTACAGCTCCAGGCGGGATAATGCGCAAGCACGCGGACGTCGCTCCACTCCTGTTGAGGGCGCTTGATCGCGCAAACAAGATCCACCTCTTCGGCGTAATCCTTCAGGGTGCCGATGCGGTTGGTGCAAAAGGCAAGCACTGTTCCGTCGTTTGCAACAACCAAAGAGGGAATGCGGTAATTCGACTTTCCGTCGGATGTAAAAACCCTACTCTCTTTAAAAAACATGCTCTCTCCTCCCGTTTGTGTCGCACTGTACGCCGCGTCGTGCATTTCTACGGGATATTATAGCATAACCGTTTTCTTTTTTCAAGCCCTATTTTCCTCGAAAACGGCTTTAAAACAAAGCCCCGCTGCGCAAGGCTCGTTTTTAACCGACCTTGCGCAGCGGGGACTCTTTTATTTGTTATCAAAGGGGCGAAAGCCATCTATTTCGCCGCGCGAGAGCGCGCCGAAGATGCGGTAGCGCAGCCCCTTGTGCAATCGCTCCTGCGCGTCCAGCAGCTTTTTCATCTCCTCGCGCTCGGTATGCCCGTCGGCGGGGCAGGGAGAGGTGACCACGGGGAGATTTTCCCTGCTTGCAAAATAGCGCACGTCCTTTTCGGGCATGTACAAAAGCGGACGGATCAGCGTGATGTCGGTGCGCGAGAGATAGGTGACGGGCTGAAAGCACCCGATGCGCCCCTCGTGAAAGAGGTTCAGCATAAAGGTCTCCACCACGTCGTCGAAATGGTGACCCAACGCCACCTTGCTGCAGCCCAGCTCCTTTGCGGTGCTGTGGATCACGCCGCGGCGCATCTTAGCACACAGCGAGCAGGGATTTTTTTCTTTACGCACGTCAAAAATAATGGTAGCGATCTCGGTTTTTTTGACGTGATACGGCACGTTCAAGTCGCGGCAAAACGCGGCGATCTCTCCGAAATCGGTATTGGGAAAGCCCATATCCACCGTGAGTGCCACCAGCTCAAAGGGCTTGGGATAAAACCTTTGCAACGCGGCAAGCCCCGCAAGCAGCGCCAGCGAGTCCTTGCCGCCCGAAATGCCGACCGCGATGCGGTCGCCCGCCTCTATCATGCCGTAATCGTCTACGGCGCGGCGCATGTAACTGAGTAATCGGCGCGTATCCATCTTTTAAGGAAGCATCTTCAGCAATTGCTCTACCATTTGACCGCCCGCCTCGGGAACGAGACAGCTGTGGTGGCAAAGCGTGGTTTCGTACAGATCGCAATCCTCGGCAAAGGCACGCTTGGTGGGCACGTAGCCGCAATAGCTGTTGCAATTTTCCACCACCATCACGTTCTTATGCGAGGCGCGAGCCTTGAGCTCCTTGCCGAAATCCACAAAGATCTCTCCGGGCAGACAGTATATGGCAACGTTGCCAAGCAGAACGGTCTGGAGCCAAAGCGCTTGCTCGGTTTCGTTGTTGGTTGCTTCATAGTAGACCAGATTGCGCGTGCGCATCATATCGCCCTTTTGTGCAAGCTCCGCCACGCGTGCACGCGTTTCGTACTTTTCCGCCCGGCGCTTTTGCAGCGTGATCTTTTCCTTTTTCACTACAAGCGCGTCGGTATTAACAGGGGTTGCGCTTTTCAGTGCCTCCTGCACCTTTTCGGCAAGAGCCCTGCCGATCTCGATATTATCGTGATAGGGCTTTTCATGCGTGGTGTTGATGTGGTTGATGTCGCCACACGCGCCGAGCAAAAACAGACTGACAAAATCAGGGCCGTATATCTTTTTGAGCTCCTTGGAAAGCACCGAGGCATAGTCCCCCGTGTAAGCATTGTTTTGGCGAACAAAGTCCGATCCGCAGCACTGATGCAGAGAATAATTGATCAGCGCGCCCACGGGAGCACCCTCACACTCAAACAGCAGCACGCTGACCTCGGGATCGATCTCGGAGAGCATGTGCGCAACCTCCTCGTTCTTGCCGTTAAAGGTCACCGCCTGTCCGCGGGTGAGCATATAATCGCGGCAGAAGGAGTAGCCGTAAAGCGCGGAGGTGCCAAAGCTTGCACTTGCGTCCGCGAGACGGCGGTAAGCAAGAATCACCGCATCCGCGGTGACGCGATAGCATACGTCGCGATAGGCGGCGTCTGCGTAGCAATTCAGCTCGGGAGAATCGCAGATCGGCATGCCCCAGTGGGTGTGATCGGAGCACAGGCACACGCGCTCGGCGGGGATACCCGTGTACTCAAAAATGCGCGCCGTCACGGCGTCGTGCATGTCGCGCGGAAGCGCGCAGGAGTCAATGCACACAATAGCACTCAGCTCGCCGTTCACCTCGGTGACCATGGCTCTTGCGTAAAGCTTATCCGCCACGTCACCGCCGCGAACCTCCTTATAGTGCCCCCATATGAAGCCACCAAGGGGTGGCGTAAGATCTGCTTCGTAAAATGCAACCTTCATGATTTCATACCTTTCAATATTAATTTCTAAAAATACGCGTTTATTCGCCGAGCAGGAAGCGCTTTGCCGCCTCGTATTCGGCAAGCGCTCTTTGCGCGGCGGGAGTCTGCCTGCCCGCGTCCGCACGGCGCGTGGCGCGCAGCATGATATTCTTCGGCGTCTCGTCGGGATCGATCAGCTCCAGCGCCGCCGTGTCGTAGCCGTTTGCCTCCAGCCATTTGAGGCGCAGCGCATCGGTGGCGGCGTCGCAGAGCTTCTGACGCAGCATCGAATGCTCAGCAATAAAGCCAAGCGCGGGGCAATGCAGCGT
The DNA here is from genome assembly GCA_964579105.1 of uncultured Lachnospiraceae bacterium. Lineage (GTDB taxonomy): Bacteria > Bacillota > Clostridia > Oscillospirales > CAG-272 > Firm-07. The sequence goes on along the minus strand of CAZOFQ010000008.1, from coordinate 16,278 downwards.
GTGATTCAGCTCGTGGTGACAGCAGGGAGTTGCAAGAATCACCTTGGCACCGAAATGCAATGCGCGCTCCAGCACAAGATCCGTGGCGGTATCGCACGCGTGCAGAGAAATGACCAGCTGCGGCGCGTGCTCGCTTTCGTAAGCACCCACGTCGCCGCACAAAAATTCAAGACCCGAAAAGCCCAGCTTTTTTGCGACCTCGTTGCAGTACTCGACCACATCGGATTTGAGATCCACACCCGTCATCGACACCTCGTACCCCATCACGTTGGCAAAATAGTGATACACGGCAAAGGAAAGGTAGCTCTTGCCACAGCACAGATCGCAGATGCGGATGCGTTCCCGCGGCAGATGTGGGAGCGTGTCGCGGATCAGCTCCAAAAAGCGGTTGATCTGACGGAATTTGGCACGTTTTTTATCATACACGCGCCCGTTGGCATCGGACACGTCAAGATACCTGAGAAAGGGCTCACTGCCCGACAGAATATACTGCTTTTCCTTATCGTTTCCGCGGATCACGGCTTTCTCGGCAACGCCCGCTTCCAATTTACGGCACAGCTTGTCGCCGCCGAGCAGTACGGCATTGCCCTTTTTATTGCGGCGGTATTCCGCATCGCCCACCGAGGTAATGAGGTTGACCTGCCCAAAGCCTTCCACGCGCGCGGCAAGGATCTTTTCGCCATCCGCGTCAAAGAAAAGATTTTCATGCGTTGCCTTGTTGTCCGCATGGAAGGACTCCAGCTGCAGCACGTCCCTGCCGCCAATACGGCGCAGCGTGCCCACAATACGCAAAGCATCCCCGGAAACGGGGCGGGAAAACACCATTTTTTTCAGTGCCTGCTCTCTTGCACAGCGCAGTGCGAGAGTCGCCATGTCAAGATGTGCCATCTACCGCGTTACTCCTCAACGTCTTGTGCGGAGCCCTCGTTTTGCAGCTCTTCCTCCTGCACGGGCGCTGCCGTAAGCGTCTTCTTGCGGAAGAGATAGAACTTGCGCTCGTTTCCGTCAAAAATGCGTCTGAGATTGTCGCGGTGCGCCCAGGTGATCAGCACGCCGATGGCAACCGTAAAGAGCACATGGATGCCGTATCCCGTCACAACGCGGTCGATCACGGAGAGCATCAACGGATAAAACAGTGCCATCACCACCGAGGAGAGCGAGATGTAGTGCGAGCACAGCACCAGCGGCACGTAAAGAATAAACAAAATGACGAACAGGAAGGGATTGAGCACAAGGATCGCGCCCACCATGGTAGCAAAGCCCTTGCCGCCCTTGAACTGCGAGAAGCAGGGAAACACGTGCCCGAAGATGCAGAAAAAGGCGGAAAGATAGGAAGCGGTGACCAAATGGAAATAATTTATTTCCGTTTCGGGTGCACCGAACAAAAGGCAGGCAAACAGGATGGCGATAATGCCCTTGAGCGAATCCCCCGCAAACGTAAGCCCCGCCGCCTTTTTGCCGTAGGTGCGGAGCACATTGGTCGTGCCCGCGTTCCCGCTGCCGTATTCCCGCACGTCCTCGTGAAAGAAGCACTTGGAAACGACCAGCGCGGTGTTGACGCTGCCAAGCAGATAGGAGACCGCAACGCAAAGCACGAAGCCGAGCCCCAGCATCAGCGCACTGAACCACTCACCGTTCGTGCTGCTCTCCAGAATGATACGGATCAGTCCGTTGTCAAAAAGATCAAAAATGCCCCATACGCTGGCGCGCACGATAAATTCAGCAAAACCCATAAATCCTCCTTATCACAAAACGGCAGCTGCCGTAAGTGTGCCTGTGTTTAGTCTTCCCTGCCGTGATCATTGCACGGTGCAAAAGCTTCGTTTTTCTGCTCCGCTTCGGGAGCTTTTTTGGTGCGAAGGCGCTTTACGCCCCACACGATGGGGTCAAGCTCCAGCACGAGACGGAACAAACGGCGCTCCTTGTGCTTTTGCAAAAAGCGCCAAAGCAGAACAGTGAACAAAAAGCCGATCGCGCCGCCAAGCGCGCCCGCGACAAGGCCGCCCAGCACGTCGGTGGGGTAATGCACCACAAAATACATTCGCGTAAAGCCCATGAGCAGCGCAAACAGCAGTGCGCTCCAGCTGTACCTTTTGTTGCCCGTGAGAAAAATTCCCATCATTGCCGCCATTGCCGAGGTGGTGTGACCCGAGGGGAAGGAGCGATCGCTTTCCACGTGTGCACCCATCACCTCCCACCACACACGAAATTCCTCGTGTGTATAGGGCCTTGCGCGCATGACCAGCGGCTTTAGCGTGAGGTTGGTGATCGCCGCACCGAACGCGATGGCGGCAAGCACCGCCACACCCATTTTTCGCGTGCGCTTGAACAAGAGGAGCATAAGCCCCAACGCGATCATGCCGAGTCCGTCGTCGGCAAGGTGGGTGATCGCCTCAAGCAGCCTGCTCAAGGCTCCGCCCGTTGCCACGGCAAAGGCATGTATGGCGGCGAGTATGGCATAGTCAAGCTCATAAAAAACGGTATCAAGCCATTGTGCCATAAAAAGCTCCTTTCTGAGAAGTGTTACTGCGGCAGCAGCCAGGAAAGCTGATTTTCGTAAAGAAACTGGATCACCACACGCGGCTGCGCCTGGTCGTAGACCTCGCTATCGTCGGAGAAGTCGGTCTGATAGGTCACGCGGGAAAAGGTGTTGGAGAAAAACGGCTCCGCCTGCAGCCGCTCCCACGTATCGGAAAATTGCAGCAGCAACGAGGGGGTCTTGTAGATATCGTGAGATTCAAAGGGCACCAGAACCGTTGTGCTTGCGCGGGCGTTGATATCGGTGCTGTGATAATACAGCTTGGTGCTGTTGGAAAGCGAAACAGTCAGGTTGGGAACGACCTGCTCCAACGCCGCCTCGCGTGCTACCGTCTTTCCCGTGGTCAGGTGCTGATAAAAGTTGAGGTCGCTTTGCGGGATCACGCGCGTGGAGGCCATGATGCTGTCGTCAAATCGATCACATACCGCGCGATAGGCATAGTACATGCCCAATGCATTGAGGGTGTTTTCGGTGTTGTTGTAAAGCGGCTGATCCGATTGCGCCTTGTAGGAGATCATCTCATCCGTGAGATTGGCATAGGCGGTAAAGCCGTGTTCTTCCAAATAGGCGTCCAGTTTATCCAAGCGCGTGGTCTTGATGTCGCCAAGGTAGGCGGGCATGTTTTCCGAATATACCGTTTGCGTGTTGGGAAGGATCACCAGCAGATATTCCGCGCCGCGCTCGGCATAAGCGCTCTGCCGTTTTTGCAGAACGCCCAGAATGGATGCCATTTCCGCCTCGGTAAAGGCAGCGCGTCCCAGATAGTCCTCCAAAAAATTATACCCGTTTTTGCTATCCCGAACGGGGAACAAAAAATCGTTTTTCCCCGCTACGGCGTTGGAGGAGCTCACGATCCTGAACAAGCGGTACTGATACTCCGTGATGCTGTCAAGCGAGGAACGGTTCTGATACACCGCACGCTCAAATTTGGAAAAAAAGCCGTCTCCCTCGATCACCGTCCCGTCATAGCAGCAGTCATAAAGGGCGTTATTGCCGTCAATGGCGGTATTGGTAACGTAAAACACCAGACCCGTTAACAGGATCCCCACAAATACCGTTCCGACGATCAGATGGTAAAACGAAATCTCTTTTCTCACAGCTACACCCCCTTATAGAAACAGCTTGCGCGAAATACTGTCGGCATATTGCGGAAATTGCGGCATAAAATGCACCAGCGTTACAACAAATCCCAGCATCAGCAGCAACGTGAGCGCGGCATCCGTCGCAATGCGCGCCCTTTTCGGCATACGGCGGCAAAGCGCAGGCCATACGTGCTGTACCAACAAAACCACAGACAGCAGAATACCCATAAACAACAGATAAGGCAGATCCGAGATCGCGCTGTAAATATGAAAGAACGAATAGGACGCCCGACTTGTAAAGGCGGCTCGAAAGATCGGGAAAACGTCAAGCGGCTCCTCCAGCACAACGCCCAACGCGAAAACGGATAAAAAGAACGCCGAGGCAAGCGTGCACAAAGCATGAAGCACGGCATTTTTGGGGAAATGCCGGAATCTTCCGTAACGGGAGGTGAGCAGCGCCCAAAGAAGCAACGGAAGCGCGATAAGCAGAAGCTCGGGGCGGAAACGGTAAAACAGTACGGAAAAAGCAAACACGAAAAGTGTGCCGAGCAGCTTGCCCCAACGACTTCCCCAACGGCGTGCAAGGGGAAGCGCGACGTAGTCCTCCAGATAGCGATCCAGCGAGAGGAAGATGCCGTAAAGCATGCGGGACGGCGTAGCAGCACTGAAAACCCGTGCTTGTCCGCGCGGCGGCTGCATGCCGTAGATCGTCATAAGTCCCCTTGCCATATCGGTGTTGCCCGATACGAAGAAGTAAAGCAAAAAAAATGCAAGCAGGAGTGCCATGAGCAGTGCGGGAAGCGCGAATATCTCCGTGCCGAAGGAAAGCAGCTCCTCCAATGCACGCAATATCACAGCGGCAACCGCGATCCGCTTGATGAAGCCCAGCATATACAAGCGTGCGCCCGCGGAAAAATGCTCCACGTCGGGTGAGATATGCTCCGTCACGTACAGATACTGCTTATACCGCAGGATCGGACCCATGGAAAGGGTCGGAAAAAACAGAAGATACCCCACGACGGATAAAGGGGAATCTCTGTCGGGGGCATCGCCGCGATAGCGGTCGATCGACATAGAAACAGCACCCAGCGTAACGAAGGTCAGCCCCATAGGATACGGATAAGAGGCAGGACCGTATTCGGCAAGCAGCCTTGCGGTAACAAAGAAGACAAGAGGCAGGATCACACCCGCAGCACAGCGAAGCTTGGAGTACTCCCCGTCGGGCAATGCGGCAAGCAGCGCGCAAAGAGCCACGACCGCAAAGATCTGCAGGAGTGCCGCAGGGGTGGAAAGATTCGCCAGCACGTACCACAAAACCGAAAGCAGCGTAAGTGTAAGCTTGCGATATTTTGGAGGGCAAAAGGGCAAAAACAGCAAGGAAAGCGGGAAAAACACAAACAAAAACAACGGTCCCGTCAGTTGCATGCGCTCTCCCCTTTCCTTATATAAACTTGATTATATATATTGTATCACATGATGCTTTATTTTGCAAGAGATTCCGCATATTTTGCCACACCAACGGAATACACCGCCGACACAAGGGTAAAAGGGCTGACAACACTGCCAACATCAACCGCAAAAAGGCTTGCAAATGCGTGTGCTTTGTGGTATACTGTAAAGAGACACGGTGACGTGTTGTAAAAACGAAAGGAAAAAAATATGAAAACCAGTCTTGTTATTATGGCGGCAGGGATCGGCTCCCGCTTTGGCGGTGGCATCAAGCAGCTTGCTCCCGTGGGGCCCAACGGCGAGATCATCATGGACTATTCGATCCACGATGCACTCGCGGCAGGCTTTGACCGTGTCGTTTTCATTATTCGGCACGATCTTGAAAAGGACTTTCGCGAGGTGATCGGCGAGCGAATCGAAAAGATCTGCCCCGTGGCATACGCATTTCAGGAAAAGGACGACCTTCCCACAGGCTACGTCTGCCCCGCAGACCGTAAAAAGCCTTGGGGTACAGGTCAGGCGGTGCTCTCCTGCCGCAACATTGTGAACGAGCCCTTCCTGGTGATCAATGCCGATGACTATTACGGCAAGGAGGCGTTTCGCCTTGCACATGATTTCCTCGTAGAAAGCGCAGGCAAGAAAAACAGCTTCTGCATGCCGGGCTTTATCCTCAAAAACACCTTGAGCGAGAACGGTGCGGTCACGCGCGGCGTTTGCACCGTGAAAAACGGATATCTTGAATCGGTAACCGAAACAAGCGGTCTTGTAAAGGACGGCGCGGGTGCCGCAGTGGAAAAGGACGGAGCACGCACGCCGATTGACGCAGACTCCATCGTTTCCATGAACATGTGGGCACTTACCCCCGATTTTCTACAGGAGCTGCAGAAGGGCTTTCCGAAATTCCTCGCCGCGATCCCCGAGGGGGATCTTAAGGCAGAGTACCTGCTGCCCGCCGTGATCGACGGCATGGTACAATCGGGCAAGGCGACCGTTCGCGTGCTTCCCACGCACGACCGTTGGTTCGGCGTGACCTACGCAGAGGACAAGGAGGCGGTGATCGAGGCATTCCGCGATCTGTACGCCAAGGGCGCATACAACAAAAACGACCTTTACGCCGACTAAATTTGCGAAAAACCCGCACCGTTGTGCGGGTTTTTCTATTTGCAGCTTTAGAAGCGCGCCGTTTGACAAACAAAGGAAAGCGCGTGTGGAGACAAAAATGCCCCTTGTGTAAAGGGGGCTGTCACCCAAGGTGACTGAGGGATCGTTTGCACACAAAGCTTTTTGCTTTACAATCCCTCCGCCTCGTTCCTTGGCACCTCCCTTTACGCAAGGGAGGCTTATATTGAAGCTCGCTCTCAGTTGTATCCCTCGCACAATAAGCAAGGAATATTCCTTGCTTTTTTTAAAAGCTTGTGCTATACTGTATGCAAGAATGAAAAAAGGAGCTTTGCTATGCTTTCAACGGTACTCAGTGCGGGAATCTGCGGAATCGACGGCTTTTTGGTCAGCGTAGAGTGCGACGCACAGGAAAATATGCAATCCTTCGAGATCGTAGGGTTGCCCGACCTTGCCGTGCGCGAGGCAAAGGAGCGCGTCCGCACGGCGGCGCTTAACAGCGGCTTTCGCTTTCCGCCCCACGCGCTGACGGTCAATCTTGCGCCCGCCGACCGCAAAAAAGAGGGCTCGGGGTTTGACGTGGCGATCCTTTGCGGTATCCTGCGTTGCTCGGGGGCGATCCGCCGCAATACAGATCTGTCCCGCACGTGCCTTGTCGGCGAGCTTTCGCTGTCGGGCGAGATCCGCGGCGTGCGCGGTGCGCTTTGCATGTGCGTTGCCGCCAAGGAAGCGGGGCTTACCGAGATCTTCGTGCCCGCCGAGAACGCACATGAAGCGGCGGCGGTAGAGGGCATCACGGTGTATCCCTTAACCGACGTTGCCTCCCTTGTGGCACACCTGAACGGCGAAAAGCGGCTTGAGCCCACGCCGCGTGACCCACAAGATCTTGCTTACGACGCCATGCAGCAGCTCCCCGATTTTGCCGACGTACGCGGACAGGCTATGGCAAAGCGCGCCATGGAGATCGCTGCCGCGGGCGGTCACAATATTCTGCTGATCGGTCCGCCGGGCACGGGCAAATCCATGCTGGCAAAGCGGCTGCCCTCTATTTTGCCGCCCCTTTCCTTTGACGAGGCCATTGAGACCACCAAGGTCCATTCCGTAGCGGGCACGCTGCAAGGAACGGCATCGCTGCTCACCGCCCGACCCTTTCGCTCGCCACACCATACCATGTCGGCGGTGAGTCTCGTTGGTGGCGGGATGAATCCCACCCCCGGTGAGGTGTCTCTTGCGCACAACGGGGTGCTTTTCTTGGACGAATTACCCGAATTCCCCAAAACGGTCACGGATTCTCTGCGTCAGCCGCTGGAGGACAGACGCGTGACCATCACGCGTGCCAGCGGTCGCGTGACCTTCCCCTGCTCGTTTATGCTGGTGGGAGCAATGAATCCTTGCAGATGCGGCTATTTCGGGCATCCGACCAAGGCGTGCACCTGCTCGCCCGCGGAGGTCAAGCGATACGTTTCCCGTATCAGCGGTCCTCTGCTTGACCGCATTGATATCGAGGTGGAGCTCCCCTCTCTTTCCTATGACGAGCTTGCCAGCCGTTCCCCAACGGGAGACTCCTCTGCCGTCATCCGCGAGCGTGTCATCAAGGCACGCGCCTTTGCCGCCACACGGATGCGGGATGAGAACGGTGTGTTTTGCAACGCACAGCTGGACGCTGCGGCGATCCGCAAATATTGCGTGGCAGACGATGCCGCTATGGCAGTGCTTCGCGGTGCTTACGACAAGCTCGGGCTTTCGGCTCGCGGCTATGACCGCGTGATGCGCGTGGCGCGCACCGTGGCTGATCTTGAGCAAAGCGAGCTGATCCGCGCCCACCACGTTGCCGAAGCGATCCAGCTGCGAAGCCTGGACAGAAAATACTGGCAAAACTAAGCTGTTATGACAACGCTTAAACATTGAAAGAGGTTAAGCCCCTTGATGCAGAAGCCGCCCTCTGTGCCGATTACGGCAGAGAGGGCGGCTTTCTTTTTCGGTTTTCTTTTTGCGTGGTTTTGTTCGGCGCTCAATGACTCAGCCACTTTTTAATCTTTTTTGATAAATGCAACATTGTCGTAGACGATAGCGTCGCCCGTGATGGCATCGTAGATCCCGTCAAAATCGGGGCCCGTGGGAGAAAGCGTCAGCGTCAGGTACGTACCGACCTGTGCGACGTAGACGTAGTCCACCGTGGAGAGCTTATGCACCACGTAGTAATCCACCTTATAGTTCCACGTGCTGCTTGTGCCCGCCGTATACTTCAAGAACGTGTCCGTGGTATGCGGGAACAGCACGACACGGGGCTGGATGGCGTCGTACACCGCCTGCTCACAGCCGATGTTGCCGTGGTGAGCAAGCTGCACGATATCGGATTCCAAATAGCTGCCGTACATGGCGCAAAGGAACCTGCTCTGGAAGCGGAAGGCGTCTGCCAGGAATACCGCCGTTATCGGCTTTTCCGAGGATGCCGCCTCGCTGTTTTTGAAGGTCATACGCGTAATGGTGCAGGTGTCGTTGGAATTGTCGATACGGCGCGGGAGATGATCCTCGTAGGTCATCATGATCTCAATCTCCAGATTGGCGAGATAGAATTTTTGTCCCGTATGGACCTTGACGTATTCAAAGCCGCCGATCACGCGGTCCTTCAGCAGCTGCAGGGTGGTTGCCTTGCTCATTTCCAGAGTGCTGCCCTTTACGCTGTAAATGCTGGTCTCCGCAGGGAAATTGCCAAGCAGGTAATCCATTTTGAGCAATCCCGACTGCCCGTGATAGAGCAGCATTTGGAAGAAGGCGTAGTAGTGATCCCAATGCGAGTGGGTGTTGAGCCACGCGGCGATATGAATGGGATCGGAGGAGGAGGGCGCTTGCCCATTGTGCGCCTGCTCGTACATGCTGACTAGCACGTTCCACAGGTTCTCGTGCTCCGAGCCGCCCGAATTGACACCGCCACCGTCGATCACCACAAAGCGTCCGTCCTCCAGCATGATGACGTAACCCATACCGACCGCCTTACCCGAGAAGGAAAGCGCAGTAATGGTGGTATCGGTGATCTTTTCGTACGCGGGGTTTTGCGTAAGCAGCCCCTCGTCGGGCAGCGTCACCGAGTCCAGGGGAGAGGAAACGATGCGGATGCACTTGAGATAATCCCGGTTGAACTCGTCGTCTGTGGCAAACTCCTCCTCGTGCTTATAATCGTTATACGCCACGTAGAGAGAGAGACCATTTGCGCGGTTGACAAAGGTTTTGAAGATGCTGCCCTCAATGCTGTTGCTTGTAAGCACGGTATAGCCGCTTGAGAGCAGCGTGCTGCAATAAGCGTTGTAGGCATCGGCATTCACGCCGTCGCCCGTGTAAACGAATTGCAGGGAATTGTCGTGTACGTTTTGCGTGGCATTGAGCGTAATACCCTCGCCCGCAGGGCGGGGGAAGTCCACGCGCCATGCCTCCGTTGCCACACCCGTGGCGTAAAAGCCGTTGGGAAGCGCGATCGTCTCCACGCCGTCCACGGTCGTTTGGCAAAGTGCAAGCAGGCTTTCAAACTCCTGCAGGCAAACCTGCAATGCATAGTCGTTCCAGGCAAGCAAAAGGATCTTGCTGTCCTTGACCATGATGCCGTATTCGTTGCCGTCCAGCAGCGTCTGGAAGTACAGGCTTTCGGGGCGCTGCATCGTGCCGATCAGCACCTCGAGATCGGCAAGGTCCTTGTCGCTGCGCACTTCAAAGGGGGAGCTTTCCAAGGAAAGCATCGCGGCAATGCTGTTAGCAAGTGCTTCGGTTGCCACACAGGGGTAATCGCGCGAGTCACTGGTGGAGGAGGCAACGTAGGGGTGAGAGGGGTCATTGTCGAGATTCTGGTCAAAGACGAGGTCAAACTGCGTGCCCTGCTCGTCAAGCAGCGTGACCTGCTTCGTGTTATTTGCCCGACAGGAGCTATCCAGCACGAGCGTCGTATCCGCGGGAGTCCCACTCGTATAATTGCGGATAAAGTGCTGGATGGCGCAGATCGTCTGCAAGGGCGTTGTGCCTACGATCACGATCTTGTTATCTGCCACCTCAATGATAAAGCCCTCTCCCTCAATCCTTTCAAGGGCGGCGGCAGTCTCGGCACGGTTGGTCTCTCCTACCAGGATCTCGGGAGCGTCCGTGTCTGTGAAACGGTCGGTCTGCGGAACAAGGGAAAGCGCGGCACCCGAAATCCTTTCAATATGCTCGCGGAGATCGTTCAGAGTAGAGATGTAAAGTGCGTGCGTCACGGCGTCGTCGTAAAGGATCTCGTAGCCCGTAAGGGTCACGGTCCTTTTTTCGCCCGATGCGTTAACGGCAATGGTCTCTCCGATGGGGGAAACGGCTTGCGTTTCCACGATCCGAGCACACTTTTCACAGGTCTTGGCGCGTTCCCCCGCCTCGGTCATGGTGGCGGCAATCGTGGTCACCCAATCCGTTACACGGTGGTTGCCCGTGGTGGGCACCGCCTCCTCCTCGACTGTGCCGCAAGCGGAGCAGGTCCTCATCTGCTTACCCGTGGTGCCGCAGGTGGGCTTTTCCGTCACCTCCCACTCGCCGAAGGAGTGTCCGTCCTTACACGGATCGACCTCGCGAAACAGAAAGAACCATACGCATCCCGCAGCAAGCGCCACGGTGAGTAAAATGGCGACAAATATGGTGAATTTCTTCATGGATGCTCCCCTTTCGGAAGAAAATACGATATCATTATAGCATCAACGCCGCAAAAAGTAAAGAGGAAGCGCCCCGCGAAGGGCACTTCCGAAGTTTTTTTACAAATTATGCAAATTTGCTCACGAGCGAGAAGACCATCAGCGCAACGATGATAACGGGAAGCACGAAGGTCATGTAAGATCTCGCCCAACGGGGGAATTTCAGACCGTTACCCGCATTGACCTCGCCGTAAAAGCTATCCCAGCCCCAGCCGTAGCGCGTGGTGCAAAACAGCACGTACAAGAGGCTGCCCACGGGCAAGAGAAGGTTGGAAACGATGAAATCCTCCAGATCAAGGAAGCCCATACCAAGCACCGTGGCGTTCCCCCAGAGGGAGAGGCTGAAGACAGCGGGCAAGGAGAGCACACCGATGAGCGCAATGTTGATGCCGCATACCGCAGGGCGGGAAAGGCTCGTCTTTTCCAGCCAGAAGGAGATGATATTCTCAAACACGGCAATCACGGTGGAGTACGCCGCAAAGATCATAAAGAGGAAGAACAGCGAGCCGACGATGCGCCCCGTTACAGCACCCATGGAGTTGAAGATGGAGGAAAGCGTGGTAAACAGGAAGGAGGCACCCACGGTAGAAGCATCGGCATTGACGCCGCCCGCATAGGTAAAGCAGGCGGGAAAAATAATGAAGCCCGAGGCGAGCGCAACGAAGGTATCCAGCCCCGTGATGGTGACCGCCTCGCCGAGGAGCGAGCGATCCTTGGAGATGTAGCTGCCAAAGATGGCAATAGAGCCGATGCCCACGCTGAGCGTAAAGAACGCCTGCCCCATGGCAGCGGAGATCACGGTGGTGATGCTGGTGTTGCCAATGGACTCAAGCGAGGGCACAAGATAAAAGCGCAAGCCCTCCCTTACACCGTCCAATGTACAGCAGTAGACGGCAAGCCCGACGATAAGCGCGAACAATGCCAGCATCATGTATTTGGTGATGCGCTCCACGCCCTTTTGCAGCCCCAGCGAGCAAATGAGGAAGCACAGCACGATCGTGCCCATAGTAGAAGCGATTACAAGAGGGGTGTTGCTCACGGTCTCAGTGAAGTGCGTACCGAGATCCGCCGCGACCGTTCCGACGTCCAAAATGCTACCCGACAGATACTTAAAGAAATAGACCACCATCCAGCCCGCGATCACGGTATAGCACATCATCAAAAGATAGTTGCCGCCGATGCCGATGTACTTCATCCAATGCCATTTCTGCCCCGGCTTTTCCAGCTGCTCAAAGGACGTGGCAATGCTGCGCTGACTGGCACGCCCCACCGAGAGCTCGGCACAGAGCACGGGAATACCCAGCATCAGCAAAAAAGCAAGATAGATCAACACAAACAAAGCACCGCCGTATGCCCCCGTAATAATGGGAAAGCGGTACACGTTGCCAAGACCGATGGCACAGCCCGCGGAGATCAGGATAAACCCAAGCCGCGAGGAAAATTTTTCTCTTTGTTGCATAATGTTACCTCTAAACAGATTTTCACACCGTTTTATTATACCTTGTCCCTCCCGTTTTGTCAAATCACTTGCGCCCGTTTGCGATAAGCAAGGGGGAGAGCGCGAGCGACAGCCCCGTAACGGCAAGGTTAAAGAGGATCGTCACGCCCACAAAGGCAAGCGGCAAGCCGACAAGATATCCGATCGCCAGCAGCACCGCCGCGGGGATCATGCCGAAATAGATAAACAGGATCTGTATAAGGCTTCGCACCGTTTGCGACAGCCCCGTGGACAGCGACAGCCCGATAAACATCCCCACGCTGTCGGAGTACGCGCCCATGCTGACGATCAGTAAGAGCCACAGCAGTGCCTCGGCGGGGTTGGGGAGCAGGATCAGGGTGCAGAGCAGCATGGCGGGAAGCAGATCCAGCAGGCTGTTCACCACGCCGCCCGCAAAGGAGAAAAAGACCTTGCGGTGCGCGCTGTCGGGCACAAGAGAAAAGGATTCCATTTCCACGTCCGCGGCAATGGGGTTACCGAGTGAACGGAAAAAGACCATGCCGCCGAGCAGCATCGGGATCACGGGGAAAAAGTCGCTCTCAAGCACAGCTCTCATCAAAAGCGCAAGCCCCGCGCCCACAATGAGATAGGTCTCGGAGGTTTTGGTAAATATGCGGAAATGCGCAAAGCGGAAGCGGTTGTAAAGCACCTTGTAAAAGTACACGCTCGCGCCCTCGCCGCGCGAAAATCCCTCGCGTCTCAGCTTATCGCTGCGATCCTTTTTGCGCTTGGCGATCTCCCTGCCACCCGTTTGCATCTGCTGCTGTGCGGCGGTCTCCTGCGAGCGCGCCATGGCGTCCTCATAAAAATCCGCCTTGATGCGCCAGATCACGAAAATCATTACAACAAGCAAAGCAAGCTGCGCGAAAAATGCGACAAACGTCAGCAAGGTGTTTCCCTCCAACGAGAAAACGACCATTGCCTTCAGCCAGCCCCACAAGGGGATATAGCGGGTAAGCGGCGCGTTGAAGAAGGAGAGCGCGGCCTCAAAATAATTCTCGCGGCTGCGCGCATACAGCAAAAAGACAAGTGCCAGCACAAGAAGCACGGCAAGCAGCCCCTTGCGCAAATACTTCTTCAGCTGCGGATACGTGGCAGTTACGGTGTAGCACAGCACCGAGACCAGGCGGCTGAAGATCAGCACCAGCACCCACGCCGCAAGCAGTGCAAATACCACAAGCCCGCCAAGCCCCGTGGAAAGCACCAGCGCGGGGATCTGAAACAGCAGATAGACCGTGGCAAGGATCACGCCGCCCGTTTGCATCAAAAGGCGAAAAAGTAATACCGTTTGCGGCTTTATCGGGGCAGAAAACAGCAAATTGACGTCCGCGGGCAAAAAGATCGCGCCGCCGCTTTTGTCTGCGCCAAGCACACCGAATACAAGCACCAAAAGCGCGATACCGCCCACGGCAAGCTCAAAAAGTCCGTTTCGGGTCGCCTCATCCGGTGCGAGAAGCTCCTCGGGGACCTCCTCGTCGGGGAGCGTTTCCTGTGTGAAGCTATCCTCCGCGGGCGCGTCACTCGGATATTTCTCCTCCATCATAGAGCCCAGCACGCCAACGCCAACGCCCACCAGTGCACCAAACAAAAAGCAGACCAGAATAAACACCGCGACCCACGTGTGCAGCAGCTTGCGGATCTGATTCTTGACGGAGCGCGTGAGGTAATACAACGTCATACGCATGGCGCGTCCCCCGTTTCGCTTATCCCTTCGGTGAAGGAGAAAAAGATCTCCTCCAGCGTTTTTCCGCACGCCTCGATCTCCTCGCGCAGGAGATTAGCACGCAAGCATCCGTTCTGCATGATGAGCGCGCGATCCCAGAGCATATCCACGCTGTCGATCATGTGCGTGGAAACAAGCACGGTGCGCCCCTGGGCGCGCATCTCCCCGATCATGGTCTTAAGCTCCTTGATGGCATGCGGGTCAAGACCGATCATCGGCTCATCCATCAGCAGCAGCTGGGGACGAGGCAGAAGCCCCAAGCACAGATTCAGCTTTTGCTGCATGCCCTTGGAGAGCTCGTCGCCAAACTTTTTGCGCTTGTCGGCAAGCTCAAAGCGCTCAAAAAGCTCCTCCGCGTACTCGCGGTAATTTTCGAGACGGTAGGCGCGCGCAATAAATTCCACGTGCTCCGCCACCGTCAGATTCGGGTAGAGCGCGGGGATCTCTGGCACGTACCCAAGCACACGCTTTGCCGCCACGCTTTTGTTGGGGAGACCCGCTACGCGGATGTCTCCAAAATAGCGCAAAAAGCCCACAGCGGATTTCAGCAGCGTGCTTTTTCCCGCCCCGTTTGGGCCCAGCAGTACCGTGACGCTCCCTGCGTCCAGATGAAAGGAAACGTCGTTGCACGCAACGGTTTTTCCGTAGGCTTTGATCAGATGAGATACGTTCAGCATAACAGTCCTCCTTTTAGTCACGGCTTCGCAGCCCCTTGGGATAGTGATTTTTCAGCCGCCCGTTCACCGCTTTTCCGCCGCCGAGGGGCGCACCCTCATACAGCACGGCGGCAAAGCCGCCCGTTTCCCGCAGCTCGGGGACGTCGATCTCCTCGCCGTGCAGGTAACGCTCTATGCGTGCGTCGCCCTCCTTGAGGGAGAGCGCGCGACGAAACAGCTTGCCATATGCCGAGAAAAAGTGATGATGCGGTAGCAAGCGCCCCTTTTGCAGCGTTCCCACGCAAACACCCGCGGCAAACACACCGTGCGCGGGGGCAGGAGCATCGGGGGCAAGATAGATCACGTCACGCCATTGCAGCAGCTGTCCTCGGGGCAGCTCCAAAAGCGAATCCTCAAGAAAATCCCATACCGTTTGGGCATCTTTTTTGGAAAGCGGTGTGCCAAAGCCGTTTTGGGGCGCGCTCGCATGCCCCTCGCTGCTTTTTTGCAGCAGCGCGATGAATTGCCCCTCGCCGCGCGACAGATGCGGGTAAAAACGGCGGCAAAGGGTCATGTCATGCACACAACCGACAAAGTTGATGCCACCTGCGGTGATCTCGGCGATCTCACGCGCGACGGGAACAAGGGAAAACTCGGAATGTGCGCACAAAAACGCATCCACGTTGTGCTCGTTTTCCTCCAATGAGAAGGTGCAGGTGGAGTAAAGCAGGCGTCCGCCGGGCTTCACGCACGCGGCGGCATTTTCCAGGATCTCGCGCCCGCGCACCGCGCACAGTGCCACGTTTTCCTCGCTCCATTCCTCGCTCGCCGCCTCGTATTTACGAAACATACCCTCACCCGAGCAGGGAACATCGGCAACAACAAGGTCGAAATATGCACCGTAAAATGCGGCAAGCACATCCGAGGAAAGATTTGTCACCACGGTGTTTTGCACACCGAGACGCTCGATATTTCCCTGTAAAATCCTACACCGTGCGGACACATATTCGTTGGAAACAAGCACACCGTCAGGCACAATCGCCGCTGCCAGCTGGGTGGATTTTCCACCCGGGGCAGCACAAAGATCCAATACCGTTCTGCCGCTTTTTAGCTCCGCGGCGGCTACCGCACACATGGCAGAGGGGTCCTGCATATAGAACATACCCGCGTGATGCGCGGCAAGCGCGCCGACCTTTTCCTCGGTAGCGTAGTATGCACCCCTAATGTAAGAAATCGGGGTGGCGGGGAACGGGAGCAAGGGCAGAAGCGTGTCGCTGTCTGTTTTCAGCGGATTCACACGCAGACCGCGCACGGCAGGAGCATCCAACGCCGCGCAAAATGCGTCAAAATCCAGCTCCTCAAGCGCGCGCATGCGCGCAAGAAAAGATGCGGGAATCATACCGTACACCTCCTAAAAAGCAAGAATTACACTCAAAGTATAGCAACGCTGTCGGCTTTTGTCAATAACTTTTTTCAAAAAGGGGTTGACATACGATTTGGTTTGTGCTATAA
>CAZOFQ010000007.1:11243-31707 GCA_964579105.1 uncultured Lachnospiraceae bacterium | reverse complement strand
TGGTGCTTGCCACCACCACCTACAACGCAGAGATCTTCCCCTTCATGCGCGAATTCATCAACCACCTCACCGAGCGCAATTACAGCAACCGCACCGTGGCGTTTATCGAAAACGGCAGCTGGGCGCCTCTTGCCGCCAAGGTGATGCGCGGTATGCTGGAAAAGTGCAAAAATCTCAGCTTTGCCGCGCACACGGTGCGTATTCTTTCCGCGCTCAATGAGGAGAGCAAGGAGCAGCTGAACGCGCTTTCCGAGGAGCTTTGCCGCGAATACCTCGCGTTGCAGGATGCCACCGCCAACAAAAACGACCTCACGGCGCTCTTCCGCATCGGCTACGGTCTTTACGTGGTGACCTCACACGACGCCAAAAAGGACAACGGTCTTATCGTGAACACCGTAACGCAGGTCACAAGCGTGCCCAATCGTGTGGCGGTAACGATCAATAAGGAAAACTATTCTCACCACGTTATCAAGCAAACGGGTAAGATGAACGTCAACTGCCTGACGGTAGAGGCACCCTTCAAGGTGTTCGAGACCTTCGGCTTCCAAAGCGGACGCAGCGTGGATAAATTTGCAAACTGCAAGCCGCTTCGCGCAGACAACGGACTTATCGTTCTGCCGCGCTATATCAATGCGTTCATGTCCTTGAAGGTAGAAAGCTACGTGGACCTTGACACGCACGGTATGTTTATCTGCTCCGTCACCGAGGCACGCGTGCTTTCGGACAAACAGACCATGACCTACACCTACTATCAAAGCAACGTCAAGCCCAGACCTAAGACCGAGGGCAAAAAGGGCTACGTTTGCAAGATCTGCGGCTACGTGTATGAGGGCGATCCTCTGCCCGAGGACTTCGTGTGCCCGCTTTGTAAGCACGGTGCATCGGATTTTGAGCCGATAAAATAACAAAAAGCGGCGAGAGCTATTCTCGCCGCTTTTTGTCTTGTAGAATATTCGGACAAGCCTTATATTTGGGCAAATAAGCGAATATTGCATTTACTTTTTTGCCGTTTCGTGTTATAATACAGATATACAGAGCATTTTCGTTCAAAAACAAAGAGGTTTTCAAAAAATGAAGGATCATATTACATTAAAAAAGGAAATTCCTGTAATTGCAGAATACGATGTTGCCGTGTGCGGCGGCGGTCCTGCGGGCTTTATTGCCGCGATCGCGGCGGCAAGAAACGGCGCGCGCGTCGCGCTGATCGAGCGCTACGGCTCTCTCGGCGGCGCGGCAACCGCCGCGCTGGTCAATCCCATCAGCACCTTCAAAAAGGACGGCGTGCAGGTGATCGGCGGTATTCCGTGGGAATTTGTAGAACGCCTCACAGTACTGGGCGGCGCGGACGATACCTACCCCAACGGCAATGTTCCCGTGGATGCGGAGCTTTACAAGCTCACGGCACAGCGCATGGTGCTGGAGGCGGGCGTCACGCTTTATCTGCACAGCGTGCTTGTGGACGTTTGCGGTGAGAAAAGCGCACCCACGCATATCGTGATACAAAACAAAAGCGGGCTTTGTGCCATTGCCGCAAGGCGCTTTATCGACTGCACGGGAGATGCGGATCTGTGCGCGCTGTGCGGTTTTCCCATGCAGGAGCTTCCTGCCCCCGAAGTGATGCAGCCTGCATCGCTTTGCGCGCGTATCGGCGGCGTAAAGCTGGATCAGGTCACGGGGGTACATCCCGCAACGCCGGGTGCAAAATTTCAGATGTACAGCGTGCGCGAAAAATTGGAGTCACTTGCAAACAGTGAGCACGTTCCCAACTTCGGCGGGCCTTGGTTTTGCACCGTGCTCAACGATGCGGCGGGCGTGGTAAGCGTTAATATTACCCGTACACAGGCGGATGCCACCGATGGCACAAGCGTGACCGCGGCGGAATGTCGGCTTCGCGAGGACATGTTTACGCTGTTCACGCTATTAAAAAAACATATCCCCGCCTTCGCAGATGCATATTTGCTGCAAAGTGCACCGCAAGTAGGGTTTCGTGAATCCCGCCGTATTCTCGGCAACACGGTGCTTGCCGCCGCCGATTATGCCAACGCCGTGCACTTTGAGGACAGCGTGGCGCGCGGCGCACACCCCATTGACATCCACCGCGCCACGGATTCCAAGCAGGACGTCAAGTTCTTGAGCGATGCAGGCTACGTTCCCTACCGCGCACTGGTAGCGGACGGATTTGACAACATCCTTGTAGCGGGACGCTGTATCTCCGCCGATCGCGAGGCGTTTGCCTCGATCCGTGTGCAGGCGACCGCCATGGCGCTGGGACAAGCGGTCGGCACGGCGGCGGCGCTTTCCCTGCAGGAAAACTGCACCGTTAGCGCTCTAAATGTTACGCGGCTACGGGAAACGTTGCGGACGCAGGGCGCTGTCATTTAAGGAGGTCATTATGTCTCAATGGGAATATACCGAGGTCGAGCTCTGGCGCTTTGGAAACGAACGCTACGCCATCTACCACGTATTCGGCACGGTTGCCATAGGAAAAACCGTGCTCGTCTTTGCCGAGGCACGGCAAGGGGACGGCTCGGACGCGAAAAGCGTGCATGACATCCGTATGCGAAAAAGCACCGATGGAGGCAAAAGCTTTGGAGAGGATATTTGCCTGATAGACGCGAAAAACAAAAGCTGCTTCATCAACCCCACGCCGCTGTATGATGCACAAACGAAGCGCATCCTTCTTGTTTTCGGAGAAAATCACGGCAACACGCACACCTCACTCTACCTTATCCACAGCGATGACGGGGGGGAGCATTGGTCACTTCCACGCGAGATCACGGCATCCGTCACGCAAAAAAGCGACACGCGCTTTCACGTTCCCGGTCCCGGGCACGGCATTCAGCTGAAGCACGGCGCGCACGCAGGGCGGCTGTTGGTTCAGCTCTGGCACCGCGGCGAGGACGTTTCTCTGCCGCGCGCCGCGCGCGGCTATTGCTCCTCCCTGCTTTACAGCGACGATCACGGCAGCACCTGGCAGCACACAGCGCCCGTCGGCAAGGCTCTTTGCTGTAACGAATCCCGCCTTTGCGAAACCGCGCAAGGACTGCTTTGGACGCTGCGCTCCTACGGCATGCAGCATGCCATGTCGCGCAGCAGGGACGGGGGCGTGACGTGGGAGGAGGTATGGCGGATGCCTCTTCCCCCCGCCAACGCCTGCGACGCGGGTCTGATTTCTCTGGATGCGGGAGGAAAATATACCGATACGGTATTGCTTTCTCGCATTTCGGGCACGGAAGCAGAGAGCCGCCGCGATATGGAGATCTGCATTAGCACGGACGCGGGCAAGCGCTTTGACGATCACCTTGCGCTGATGACGGGAGACGCCATGCCCGGGTATAGCGACCTCTGCGTGATCGACGAGAACACGCCCGTTATAGGCCTGGTGCACTGCCGCAACGATCACGTTCTGTTTTCCCGCATTTCCATGCAAGCGCTGACAGCGGGAAAATACGATGGTACAGAGCGCAAGGTCTGGAAAACCGTTTGACCGACGATCCCCCGTGCATGCGGGGGATTTCTTTTTCAAAAAATTGCACTTTTGTGAAAGAGGCTTGCCTTTTTGGGGTATTTTTATTATAATAAAGCTACACTCACAGCAGCGCATTTTCTTTCGAGGAGGCTTTTATGTATCGATACTCCGTTCCCGTATATAATTCACACATCACCGCAAAAACGCGCGAGAGGTATCTGCGCTCCTTCCAAAACGCGCATATCTCGCGGGTCTTTCTCATTGCCAAATACAGCCTTGAAACAGGAGAGATCTATTCGCTTGAGCTCTTGCGTGAAAATATTGCATGGCTGCGCACGAACGGCATCCAGCCCGCTGTTTGGGCAGGGGAAACGCTCGGGCACGGCGGGCTTTTGCACGACTTAGGCAAAAAAGATACGCCTGCATACACCCCCTTGCGCAATTTCGACGGAGAGGAGCTCACGGGCACGCGCTGTCCGACAGACCCCCGCTTTGAGGCAATGCTTTGCCGCATTTTCGAAGCGCTTGCCTCCACGCATCCCGATTATATTTTGGTCGACGATGATTTCCGCATGTCCTACCGCGGCAAAATCCCCGCCTGCGTTTGCGAGCGACACCTGCAGCTGCTTTCGAAGCGGTACGGAGCCCCCGTCACGCGCGAGGCGGTACGCGACAGCGTGATGCACGGCGGCGCCAACCCATTGCGCAGCGCTTATCTCTCGGTCATGGGCGACACGCTGCGCGCGCTTGCGCGCAAGCTCCGCACAAGCGTGGATGCGGTCGACAGGAGCGTTGGGCTTTCGCTTTGCACCTGCCACAACCACTGGGACCTCGACGGTGTCGATCCCGTGGAGCTTACGCAGATCCTCGCAGGAGAGCGTGCGCCGCTTTTACGTTTACACGGTGCTCCCTATTGGGCGGTCATCTCCCCCGACAAGGATCTCCCCTTTGTGTTCGAGCATGCACGCATGTTTGCGGCACTCTCGTCAGATCACGGCTTCGAGCTGATGAACGAGCTGGACGCTTATCCGCGTCCGCGCCAGAACTGCCCTGCCTCGTATATGGAGCTGACGGATGCGGTGCTGCGTGCCGATCACAGCACGCACGGTGCGCTCAAATACATGTACGATTATGCCTCGTCGCTTGATTATGAGCAGGGGTATCTTGAGGCACACAAAAGAGATCTGCCCGCCCTTGCCGCGTTGGAGCATTGCTTTGCGGACGGCGAGCAGGCGGGAGTCGGTGTTTGTGTAGCACCTCATCTGATCGGACAAAGTGACAGCGACCTCACGCCGCCGCACGCGCAAATGCCGCGCCCTATGGCGGGAATCATGCTGTCTCGCTGCTCCATCCCCACCACCTATACGCAAAACGGGATCTGCCGCGCCGTATTCGGCGAGGCGGTCACAACGCTCTCCGACAAGGCACTTGGCGAAGGGCTTGTGCTGGACGCCGTTTCCGCATTACTGCTTTACGAGCGCGGTGTGGACGTTGGGCTTGGCGAAGGACAGGACTTGAGAAGGCTGCTGCAGCTGTGCAATCCTAACCGCGTGCTTTCCTGCGATCGCACCGAGCAAGCCATGGTTTGCAAGGCAAGGGGAAAATTTCTTCCGGCAGCTTGCAAGAAGGACGCCAACGTGCTGCTGACGCTTCTCGCCGACGGAAAGGAATTCCCACTCTGCTACACCTATGAGAACGGTGCGGGGCAGCGCTTTCTCGTGTGGCTGTTCCACGCGGCAGAGCTACTGCGTGACTCGGACCTCACCAAGGGC
The DNA here is from genome assembly GCA_964579105.1 of uncultured Lachnospiraceae bacterium. Taxonomy (GTDB): domain Bacteria; phylum Bacillota; class Clostridia; order Oscillospirales; family CAG-272; genus Firm-07. The sequence continues at coordinate 26,466 of CAZOFQ010000007.1, read as the reverse complement.
TATCTGATCCAGGAGACAATGATAAACGGCATCGAATGGGTGGCAAAAAAGCCCTTGCCCGTGACGTGCAAAAAAAATCCCGGGCTTTACATCATGTGCAAAAAAACGGAAAACACTATGTCTGTTGCACTGTTTAACGCCTTTGCCGACAGCATTTTTACACCGACTCTCGCCTTGGACGAGGCGTATGCCGAAATCACCGCAGCCGTGAATACCAAGGGCTCAGTACGGGGGAGAACCGTCACCTTATCCGAGCTTCCCGCCTTCTCCTTCGCCGCGTTCACGGTAAAAAAATAAGGAGAAAACCTTACGAAAAGAGCAATTTATGTTTGAATCCATCATCAGCAATATCAACAACGCATTTTACAGCTATATTCTCATCATTCTTTTGGTAGCGGGCGGGCTTTACTTTTCCTTGCGCACCAAATTTGCCCAGTTTTCCCTGTTTCGCGAGCAGGTGCGCGCCGTGGGCGAAAAGCCCGCAGACAAAAAGGGCGTCTCCTCCTTTCAGGCATTGATGGTCTCCACCGCCTCCCGCGTGGGCACAGGGAATATCATCGGCGTTTCCACGGCGCTTTGCCTTGGCGGCTTTGGGTCGGTCTTTTGGATGTGGGTCATTGCCCTCATTGGCGCCGCCTCCGCCTTTGTGGAAAGCACCCTTGCGCAGATCTACAAAAGACGCGGCGCGGAAGGCTGCTACGGCGGTCCTGCCTACTATATCGAAACGGCACTGAGGTGCCGTCCGCTTGCCATCGTCTTTTCGGTTTTGTTGATCCTCACCTACGGCGTGGGCTTCAACATGCTCGCCTCCTACAACCTGCAATCCACCTTTTCCTCGTATCCCTTTTACGACGCCAACGTTACCCCTTGGATAATCGGACTGATCGTGGCAGCGGCGGTCGGCTACTGTCTGTTTGGCGGCGGTAAGCGCATGCTGAAGATCACGGGATGGCTGGTACCCGTGATGGGCGTCACCTATATTCTTGTGGCGCTGATCGTGGTACTGCTGAACGTCACGGCGCTTCCCTCGGTGCTTGCCCGTATCTTTACGGACGCCTTCGACCTTCGCGCCATCTTCGGCGGCTTTGGCGGCTCCTGCGTGATGTACGGCATTAAGCGAGGGCTTTTCAGCAACGAGGCGGGTGTAGGCTCCGCGCCCAACGCCTCGGCATCCGCGGAGATCGATCACCCTGTAAAGCAGGGTCTTGTGCAGGTGCTTTCGGTGTTCATTGACACCATCCTTGTCTGCTCCGCCACCGCCTTTATGTGCATGTGCTCGAGGGTCGAGCCCTCGGCAGAGCTTTCGGGCGCCCCTTACGTGCAGGCGGCTCTGCAAAGCGTGTTTGGCGGCTTTGGACCTATTTTTATCACGGTTGCCATGATCCTGTTTGCCTTTACCACTCTGCTTGGCAACCTCTATTACGTCAATCAGGCGTTCAGCCATATTCTGGGGCACACGCCCTCACAGCGCTTTAACTACGTGTATTACGTGGTCGCATCCCTTGTGATCTTCGCAGGCGCGGGGCTTTCCGCAGGGCTGTTGTGGGATCTTGCAGACCTTTGCATGGGGCTGATGACCATCATCAACGTCCCCGTGATCCTGTATCTCGGCAAATATGCCCTGCGCGCACTGAAGGATTATAAACAGCAGCGAAAGGCAGGCAAGTCTCCCGTGTTTCACGCCAAGGATATTGACCTGCCACACGAGGTGGATTATTGGGAATAAGCCCTGAACGGTATGAAAAAGCACCCCGAAACGAAGTCCGTTTCGGGGTGCTTTTCTTATTCCTCTTCATCGGGGATAAAGCTCTTTTTCTGCTGCAGCTGCGCCTCCAGCATCATATCCTTGACCTTCATGAGTCTGGTGATATTTCCGCGCTCGTTTTCGTCCAATTTGAGGCGAATGGTGCGGATCGCCGCGAGGTAGCGCGGCATCATGATATGCTCCAGCGCGTTCACGCGGCGGCGTGTGCGCTCGATCTCGTCGGCAAGCAGCATCGCTTCCTTTTCCAGCTCTGCCATGCGCAGCATGGCGCTTCGCAGCGCGCCGATCTCGGCAATGGCGGCATCCAACTCGCCCGAGGTAAAGGCAAAGCCGTAGTTATAGCTGTCACCGGCAACGGTGCTTTCCTCCGCACGGAAGTGCGGCACGGTCACGCTCATGCGGTTGCGGGTGGTAACCTCTACCCCGCCCGACGTTTTGGGCAGCAGCAACGCCTCCTCCAGCATTTTGGGGTGACTGACAGCACCCGCGGCAACAAAGGCGGCATAGCCCTCGGCAAGCCTTGGCTCGACCTCGGCACGCACCTGCCTTGCCTCTCGCACCGTCTCCAGAAAATGCTGCATGAGTCCGTCGCACTTGTCCTTTAAGAGCTTGTGCCCTCTGCGTGCCGTAGCATAACGCTGCTGCAGCTTTTTGAGCTCCATGCGCGTAGGATTGACGTGAATCTCCATCTCTCAACCTCACGCGTGCGGCTCGGCGGGCCAGTATTTCTCCACAAGCTCGGGCTTGATACGCTTCATCTCACTCTTGGGGAGAATGGAAAGCAGCCTCCAGCCAAGATCCAGCGTCTGCTCAATGGAACGGTTCTCATAAAAGCCCTGCCCCACGTATTCCTTTTCAAACGCATCCGAGAACTTGGCGTAAAGGCGGTCAACAGGCGTCAGCGCCGCCTCGCCCAGCACCACCATCAGCTCCTTTGCCTCCTTGCCGCGTGCATAGGCGGCAAACAGCTGATTCATCGTGCCTGCGTGATCCTCACGCGTTTTGCCCTTGCCGATGCCCTTGTCCTTGAGGCGCGAAAGCGAGGGCAGCACGTCCACGGGGGGGAGAATATTTTTGCGATAAAGCTCACGCGAGAGGATGATCTGCCCCTCGGTGATATAGCCCGTAAGGTCGGGAATGGGATGCGTTTTATCGTCCTCGGGCATGGAGAGGATCGGGATCATGGTGATAGAGCCCTCGCTGCCCGCCTTGCGCCCCGCACGCTCGTACATGGTGGCAAGGTCGGTATACAGATAGCCGGGGTAGCCGCGTCTGCCGGGCACCTCCTTGCGCGCGGCGGAGACCTCGCGCAGCGCCTCGGCATAGTTGGTGATATCCGTCATGATGACCAGCACGTGCATATCCTTCTCGAAGGCAAGATACTCGGCGGCGGTCAGTGCCATACGTGGGGTGGTGATACGCTCGATGGCGGGGTCGGACGCAAGGTTTACAAACAGCACCGTGCGGTCGATAGCGCCCGTCTTCTTGAAGTCGGAAATGAAGAAATCCGCCTCCTCATAGGTGATACCGATAGCGGCAAACACTACGGCAAATTTTGCATCCTGCCCCTCGTTGTGCAGCACTCTTGCCTGCCTTGCGATCTGTGCGGCAAGGTTGGCGTGCGGCAGACCCGAGCCCGAGAAAATGGGCAGCTTTTGCCCGCGCACCAGCGTATTCAATCCGTCAATGGTGGAAATGCCCGTTTGGATAAACTCCGAGGGATAATGCCTTGCGGCGGGGTTGATGGGCGTGCCGTTGATATCCAACGACTTCTCGGCAAACAGCGGCGTACCGCCGTCAATGGGCTTGCCCATGCCGCTGAACACGCGCCCCAGCATGCCGTCACCCACGGGCAGCTCCACGCCGTGACCCGAAAATCTCACCTTACTGTTTGCGAGATTGAGACCCGCAGAGGACTCAAACAGCTGCACCAGCACGTTTCTGCCGTTTACCTCCAGCACGCGGCAACGGCGCACCTCGCCGTTCGGCAGCTCGATCTCGCCAAGCTCATCGTACTTGACACCGTCTACCTGCTTCACCAGCATCAGGGGACCTGCAACCTCTTCTATGGTCTTATACTCACGAATCATTGTTCCTTCCCCCCTTACTCGTTCACGTCCAGCGCACCGATCTGCTCGTCCATGTGCGCCAGAATATCCTCGTATTCTGCGCGATAGGTGGCAAACGGTACGGATTTTGCGCGTCCGATGCGCTCACGCACGGAAAGTGCGGAAAGCGCGCTCACGTCCACGCCGCGCGCAACGGCGGCGCGCATTTTCTTGTCAAAGGCAAAGATAAGGTCCATGAGTGCATACATCTTTTCCATTTCGGTAAAGGAGTCGCCCTCCTCAAAGGCGTTCTGCTGCAAAAAATCCTCGCGGATGGACTGAGCCGTTTCCAATGTCACACGATCCTCTGCACTAAGCGCATCCACACCCACGAGCTTAACGATCTCCTGCAGCTCGCTCTCTGCTTGCAGGATGCGCAGCATCTCGTCCGTCTTTTCCATCCAATCGCGGGCGATATTCTGCGAGAACCAACCCGAGAGGCGGTCGCGGTAGAGCGAATAGGAATTGAGCCAGTTGATGGCGGGGAAATGGCGGCGGTAGGCAAGCGAGGAATCCAAGCCCCAGAATACCTTTACGATGCGCAGTGTTGCCTGCGTAACGGGCTCGGAAATATCACCTCCCTGCGGCGACACTGCGCCCACGGCGGTGAGCGTCCCCACACGCTTGTCGCGCCCCATGCACACCACCTTGCCCGCACGCTCGTAGAACTGCGCAAGGCGTGAGGTGAGGTACGCGGGATAGCCCTCCTCGCCGGGCATCTCCTCAAGACGCCCCGACATTTCGCGCAGCGCCTCTGCCCAACGGGAGGTAGAGTCTGCGATAACGGCAACGGAATAGCCCATATCGCGGTAATACTCCGCAATGGTGATGCCCGTATAGATCGACGCCTCGCGCGCCGCCACGGGCATGTCCGAGGTGTTGGCGATCAGCACGGTGCGCTCCATCAAGGACTTGCCCGTGCGGGGGTCGGTCAGCTCGGGAAACTCACGCAGCACGTCCGTCATCTCGTTGCCGCGCTCGCCGCAGCCGATGTAGACCACCAGATCCACGTCGCTCCATTTGGCAAGCTGATGCTGCACCACCGTTTTGCCCGAGCCAAAGGGCCCCGGGACGCAGGCGGTACCACCCTTGGCAATAGGAAAAAGTGCGTCAATGACGCGCTGACCCGAGGTCAGCGGCTCTTCGGGGGGCAGCTTTTCTCCGATGGGACGCGCCACGCGCACGGGCCATCTCTGCATCAGTGTAATGGGGACGATCTCCCCGTTTTGTTTTCTCAATTTGCCCACAGGCTCGCTTACGGTAAACTCACCCGCGCGGATCTCGGCAATACTGCCCTTCACCCCCGGAGGGACGAGGATCTTGTGGCGCATGACGGCGCTTTCCTGTACGTAGCCGTAAACGTCACCCTCTGCCACCTCTGTGCCGTAGGAAACGGCAGGCTCAAAATACCAACGCTTCTCGCGATCAAGCGCGCTCTCGTCGATACCCTTGATGATATTTGCGCCGTATTTATGAAACATTGTCTCAAGCGGACGCTGAATACCGTCATAGATATTGCCGATAAGCCCGGGGCCCAGCTCCACGGAAAGCGGTGCACCCGTGGAGACTACTCGGTCGCCGCGTCCAAGCCCTGCGGTCTCCTCATAGACCTGAATGGACGCGCGGTCACCGTGCATTTCGATGATCTCACCGATGAGTCTGCCCTCACCCACGCGCACCACATCGAACATATTTGCCTCGCGCATGCCCTCGGCGATCACCAAGGGACCCGAGACCTTTAAGATTCTTCCTTCAACCATTTTGCATCTCCAAATTTACAAAATATCCGCGCCAATCGCGCGTTCCATGGCGTTTTTGAGTGCCGCCGCACCCATTCCGAGGCTGCCGTTTTTCCCCGGCAGAACGGTAATGGCGGGCAAGGGAGAGTCCTTGTATCTTGCCACCTCGTCCTGCAGGGCGGCGGCGTAGCATTCCTCCAGGAACAGCACTGCAAGCTCTCCGCTTTTGGCGGCGGTATGCAGCAGCTCTCTTGCCGCGTCCTCGCTCTGTGCTTCAAACGTCGTGTATCCCAAAGCCATAAACGGAAGCACGCTCTCGCGCGTTCCGATCATTCCGATCTTATACATAACTCTCTCTCAGCCTCCTGCCAAGCGTTCGGCTATCTGCTCCCGCGCGCTTTGCCGCGAGCAGGATCCGTAAATTTTTCACAGCGTATTCCACGCCGACAAGATACCCGATCAGCACCTCTGCGCCAAAGGGTACTTGCGCGGCACGCCGCGCGATCTGCATATAAAGATCATCCGCACGGCGCTCGATCTCGGAGAGGGTGCTCCCCGCAAAGACCACGGCATAGGCGCTGTGTGCCACGTATTCGAGGAAGGCACTCTCCCCCGCCGCATACAGCGAGAGCAGTGCGTCCTTCTCTAACGACCCAACGGGCAAAAAGGCATGCGCCAGCGTGGCGGCACCCGCCTCTCCCGCGCGCATTTGCAGCAAGCGGTAACAGGTGGAAAGATTGATCAGATCCGCGCGTACGCGCACCAGCTCCGCGGCAAGCGGCAAGGTGGCGGCAGACTCCTGCATATCCGCAAAGCAAGCCGCATCCAAAATAAAATCGATCTCGCGCGGATCGCCACTTCGCTCATATGCCGTGCGTGCCTGTGCTATGGCGGCACGCATGTGCGACGGCAGTCCCTCGGGCGGTTGCTCCGAGAGCTCCTGCAATTCTTTCGTGCGCAGAGTGCCTGCATCTATCAGCAACGCCTCGGGCGAAATGCCGCGATAGTGGCATTTGAGCACGGATTTGACGTTATGGCAGTCGGTCGGGTATTGCAAAAAGGCAAACAACGATGCATCGGGAGCACCCGCACGCACCGTATCATACGCCTCACGCAATACTGCGGCAAGTGCCGCCTCGGGATCCTCCGACGCACCGCCTTGCAGAATTCCCTCCGACACAAGCGCGGAAAGCACCTCCTCGGCGCTGTTCAGCTCCGAAAGGCGCGAAAGCCGTTCCTTACCCACAAGTCCCGCTTCTCTTGCCCGCAGCCGTGCACTAATGTAGAGATAATCGGTGGGTTGATATATCACAGCCATAGTTACTATGAGCCCTTCCTTGTTTTATTGCCCTTGTTCCTCGGCAAACAGCACCGCCGCGACCTTGCCCTCCATTTCACAACGAAGATCGGCAAGAAGCACCGACAGTGCGCAATTGAGTTCCACGTCACCAAAGCGAAGGATAAGTCCTCCGTCGATCTCGGCGGCATCCTCACTAAGGCAGAGCCTTTGTGCCTTCTGCACGCCGATGCGGCGTTCGGTGATCCTTCTCGCGCCCTCTACCACGGCTTTGCCGAAGCGCTCGCGGTCCTCGGCGTTGAGAAGAACCTCAAGCCTTTCCGCCGTTTCGACCTCGTCGCCCATGCCAAGGCTTTCGCGCTCGGTGCGGTCCTGCTCCAGCAGTGCACACACAAGAAGCGCTGTCAGCAATTCACGGTATTTGCCGTAATCGGTAGAGCGTAGCTCCTCACCCGCCGCGTCAAACGCACGGTCCAGCATTTCCGCACGGGCGGCGGCAAGCAGCTCTCTTCTTTGCGTGACGACCTCGGTGCGGGAGCGTGCGATCAACGCCTCGCCGCGTGCAAGGCTTTCCTTCTTGATGCGTTCTCTTGCCGCTTCCGCACGGGCAGCATACTCCTGTGCGATGCGGCGGCAATCCTCCTCTGCCTCCTGCAAGCACAGCCGCGCCTTCTCGCGCGCCTCGCTTGCGATGCGCTCGGTGATCTTTTCCAGTCCCGTCATGCCTTAACCCACGGGCGCAAACAGCACCAGCAACAAGGAAACGAGCAGAGCAAAGATCGCATAGGTCTCTACCAGTGCGGCAGACGTGATGGCTTTACCGACCTCATCGGGGCGCTTGGCAATGAGATTCACACCCGAAATGGCAACGCGTGCCTGCTTCATGGCAGAATAAAGACCGACAAGACCGATGGGCAGAGAAGCCATCAGGAAGTAACCGCCCTGTGCAGGAGTCAGCGCAATGGGCGTGCCGAGCACACCGATCTTAAAAATGATCAGGAAGGCGGTGATAAGCCCATAGATGCCCTGCGTACCCGGGAGTGCTTGCAGGATCAACACCTTACCGAATTTAGAAGGGTCCTCGGTGAGCAGACCCGCAGCCGCCTCACCAACCATGCCAACACCCTTTGCAGAGCCGATGCAGGCAAGTCCTGCGGCAACGGCGGCGCCCAAAAGCGCGAGATTTTGTCCTGTGAAAATCGTTTCGAACAACATAGTAAAAGCTCCTTTGTTTTATTTTTTATATTTTATATTTTAAACCTGTTCTTCAGGTGTTACGTCCGCGGAATAACGGTCTGCCGCCGCAACGGGGCGGAACGGCACGCCGCCGTCCTCGTAGAATTTGCCGAAAAATTCAATATACTGCAAGCGTGCCGTATGCACGAAGGTACCCAGCACGTTGATGACCAGATTGAGCACGTGGCCGATGCAGAAGATCACGATCATCATCAGAATACCAATGAAGGACCCTCCTTTGAGCGTTGCCAGCACGTTGACCACCTGCGCGATCACGGCGGTGGCAAGCCCCAGTGCCAAAATACGCGAGTAGGAAAGCAGATCCGAGGCGTAGTTGATGAGGCCATAAAGCCCGCCAAAGCCGCCGATGATCTTGCCCGCAACGCCCTTTTTGGCACGCCCCTGCGTAAGAAGTATGGCAAGCACACCCGACGAAAGCAGGAGTATGCCTGCAAGCTTGTGGAGAAACAGCACGCCAATGCCCGCAAACAGCAACCAATAGGAGCCGATATCAAACAGCGCATCCAACACCTTGCCGCGGCGGCAAAGCAGATACGCCTGCACCGCCATGCCCGCGATCAGGTGAACGCCGCCCGCCGCCAGCGAAACCACCAGAAATGCCATGGGGTTTTGCAGGGGATCGAACAGCACCGCAACGTTGGCGGCAGTGCTCGGCAGCAGAGCAAGATTCGGCATTTCCTCGGGGGATCTGCCTACCACGTATTCCAAAAACGCCAGCGGGAAGTTCCCGAAATACGAGCCGAACAGCACGCCGAACAGAATACAGAACAGCCCGCAATAGGCAAACATCAGCAAAAAGCGCTTCATACCCTCGCGCGGCTTCAAAAAGCGCACGGCGGCAAAGCACACGGCAGAGATCACAAGCCCGTAGCCCGCGTCCGCAAACATCAGCCCGAAAATAAAGCAATAGAAAATGCTCATGATAAACGTCGGGTCAAACTTTCCGTAGGCGGGGTAGGCGTACATGCCCAGCACCCACTCAAAGTTGCGCGCGAAGGCATTGTTTTTGAGCAGGATGGGGGGCTCGTCCCCTTCCTCGGGCGGTGTGTATTCAAACGCCGCATCCATGCGCGTGAGCAGCCTTGACACACGTGCCTTGTGCTGTGTGGGACACCATGCACGGATCACGGTGCACCTTCCCGTTCCCACAAGCCGCGCCTTGTTGCCCTCGGCAAGCTCGGCGGTATGCGCAAGATCGGAAAGGATCTCCACCTCATCAATACGTCCCGCAAGCGAGCATAAGCGTTGCTCGAGCCGAGCAAGCGTATCGTCGATCTGCGCCCTTTCACGGTCGGCACGGTCAAAGAGCTCCTTGGCAGTGCCCGTGTCGTCGGGGAAGGAGGCGGGCAAAAACCCGACTCCCGACAGTGCGTGCCGCACCTGCTCTGCCTCGGCGCGGTGCGCCATCACAAAAATATACAGTCCCGTGCGGTCGTCACATACAAGGCGCACCACCGCCGCTTGTCCCTCCAACGCTCCGAGCAGCACGTCGGGAGAGGTGCCTGCGGGCACGCATCCCAGCCACGCCACCGTAGAGGGAGTTCCCCCAAAATTCAAGGGGCGCGCCCAGTCCAGATAGGGCAGATAGCTCTGCATGCGCGCGCATGCCGCTTCGCGGGCGGATCTCAGCTCCTGCTGCCTTGCAAGGATCCTTTCCGTCTGCTCCACCACCTTCATGGCAAGCTCGTAGCGACCGTCGCTTCGAAACTCCGAGGGGATCACCTTGATCTGCTGACGGAAGATCGCCGTTTTTCTCCGACTGCGCTTGGCAAGCACGGGCAGCACCGCATCCACTCGCGCGGCAAGTGCCGCGGCGGCAAGCACGTCCGCCTCCTCGGCAAGCGAGTGCGTGTACGGCTCGTCCTGCGGGGCGTCGATCAGCGAGACCGCACGCATCCGCATCAGATGCGCGAGCAATTGCTCGGTATCCTCGCGCCGCACGATCGCAGTCAGCTTTTCCATCGTACTTACTGACATTTTTCCACGATCCCCCAAACGATCATTTTTACCGCCTCCTCCATATGCTCCTCGGCGGCTTGCTTGATCCGTTGCGCTTCCTCTTGCGCCTGCTTGCGCTTTTCCTCCTGCAGGGCTTGCGCATTTGCGCGTATTTCTTCTATTTTTTTATCGTATTCGGCGGCAGTGGTGCGCTCCACGTCGCCCAGATGATGCTCTCCCTGCCGTGTCATTTCCGCGCGCATTTCCTCGGCGCGCTCTCTCGCCACACGGCAAAGCACCTCTGCCTGCTCCTCGGCAGCCATGATCCTTCCGATCGCATCCTGTGACATTTTTTCACCGTCCTTTTATAAAGGTATGGATAATATTTTATATCATATCATAAAAACAGCGCCAAGGCAAGGCAAACGGCGCAAAATTTACAAATAAAGCTGTAAAAATCGTACGACCTTTCTCGCGTTTTTTCAACGCTTGTACTGAATTTCGCCATCTGCACTCCACAGCATGGGGAGCGTTCGGTGAAACAGCACCTCTCGCCCGCGCGCGTACGTGGCGGCAAGCTCCAGCAAAAAACGACGCTTAACGGGTGTGATTTTGAAGGAGATCTGCAGGGAGTACGCCACAAAAGCATACCCCCTCCCCTCTCCTGCACAGCACTCCAGCTCCGATGCTGCGCGCACAAGCAGCTCCCGTTCGGCGAACTCGCACAGCGCCTTATAAAGCGCACGCACGTGCCGTGCCGCCAAGGAATCGCCGCAGGGCAGCGTTGCCGATATGCGAAGCACCTCTCTGCCGCCGTGACGAAATGCCTGCCTTTGATGCTCCGTTTCCGTTAAGATACCCGCTTTTGCCATCGTTTCCCTCCGCATTTTTCTTGCGGAAAGCTTATGCACTGCGCCCACCTTTTATGTAAAAGAACGAGAAACGGGCTGTGCCCGTTTCTCGTCTATGTCTTGATTACTCGTCTTTTGTCTCGACAGAGCCTGCCCCCTCGGGGAGCACACATTCGCTCTTTTTCGGCACAGACTTTGCCACAACCGCGGAAAGCGCCACCAGTGCAATGACGTTGGGAATGACCATGAGGTAGTTGAAGAAGTCGGTCATCTCCCAGACGAAATCGTTTTGGAAGATAGAGCCAAGGAACACAAAGCCCACGGCAATGACCAAATAGATGGGCAGCGACTTTTTGCCAAAGAGATACTCCATATTGATCTTGCCGAACAGATTCCAGCTGAGAATCGTAGAGAAAGCAAAGAAGAACAGGCAGATCGCAACGAAGATATTACCAAAGGTCTCGCCGAACACCACGCCGAACGCCTGCTGTGCAAGATTGGTCTTGCCGAACAGCTTGGCAACGCTTTCGATCAAGCCACCGTCGGCGTTGTAATTGAGAGAATCGGCAAGCGCGCCACCGCCCGCATACAGAGTGGAAATGACCACAAGAGCAGTCAGAGTCAGCACGATAAAGGTGTCGATAAACACACCGATCATGGCGGTGCAGCCCTGCTCGTGAGGATCCTTTACATCGGCCAGTGCATGTGCGTGAGGCGTAGAGCCCATGCCCGCCTCGTTGGAGAAGAGCCCTCGCTTAGCACCCTGGCTGATCGCTGTTTTGAGTGCGTAACCGACACCGCCGCCGATCAGCGCACCGGGGGTAAAGGCGTATTTAAAGATCATGCCAAAGGTTTCGGGGATGTACTGAATGCGGGCAAAGATCACCACAAGACCGCCTACAATGTAGAGAAGCGCCATCACGGGCACCATCTTTTCGGTTACGGCTGCAAGACGGTTGACACCGCCAAGGAACACGATGCCTGCAAGCACTGCCACGATAATACCAACCACCCAAACGGGAATGCCGAATGCGTTATTGCAGGTCTCCGCAATGGAGTTGGATTGCACCATAGCACCCATGAAGCCGAGCGCAAGCGTAGCGGCTACGGCGAAGAAGCCCGCAAGGAACTTGCCGAATTTGCCCTTGAATACTGCCTTGATGTAATAAACGGGGCCGCCCTGTACGTTTCCGTCAGCGTCAACCACGCGAGTCTTCTGTGCAAGCACCGCCTCGGCATAAATGGTTGCCATGCCAAGGAACGCGATGATCCACATCCAAAAAATTGCACCCGGACCGCCAATAAGGATCGCGCCGCAGGCGCCCACGATGTTACCCGTGCCGACCTGTGCGGCAACTGCTGCGGCAAGTGCCTGGAAGGAGCTGATTCCGCCCTTTTTCTTTCCGCCGCGCAAGGAGATGTTACCGAACACCAGCTTCATGCCATAGCCGAAGCAGCGCACCTGCACAAAGCGTGTGCGGATGGTGAACAAAAGACCCACGCCGACAAGCAAAAAGATCAGCACGTAGTCCGTGAGGTAAGAGTTGACCGTTTGCACGATCTTGAGTAAGGTATCCATAAAGCCCTCCGAAAATAAAATAAGAGTTGCCGCACGGCAACTCCGAAAAACATCACATAGATAAACAAAAACAGAAAATGTCAAAAAGAGTTTTTCTGCTCTGTCCTTTGGCCTGAGAGATTCAGCAAGCAGCGCTTGCCTTGCACCTTCGGCACTCCATGGGAGATTCTCCAGAGCGTCCTCCCCTTTCGGTCTCCTTTAGATTCCAAAAGGTTCTGCGGATGATGACAATATTTTACCACATTGCAAAAGTGATGTCAATAGCGTTTGCGGATTTTGTAAAATTCGATAAAAATTGCGAAAAATACGCCGCTTTTGCTCTCCTTTTGTGGCTTTTTGCACTATCCCGTCAACCTAACGAGCGAGAGATTGAGAAAAACAAGCGCGAAAAGCCCAAGCAGGATGCCGATCTTTTGCGTGGTGTTGAATTTTTCCTTAAAGAAGGTGACGGAAAGAACGTAGGAAATGACGATACCGCCTGCCGAGAGCACAGGGAAAAAGACGAACGCGGGCACCATGACGTTGGCGACCACCAGCACCAGCAGATTCGTCACACCGTTGGCTGCGCCTGTAAGCACTGCGGGAAGCGCACCCAACCGCAGCGTGGTCTTCGCGTCCTTTCTGTCGTAAACGGCTGCCATGACCAAAAGCACGCTTACCACAGCAAGCAACGCCACAAACATGAATTCATTCTTATATGCACCCGCAAAGCGGTATTGCTGCTCCTGCTGCAGGATCGAGCACCCACCGTTGGAGACCGCCATCAGGATCACAAGGATCAACCACTTGAGGGAAAGCGACTTTTCTTCCTTCTGTGCCACGGGATCCGCATTCTTTTTGCCCATATTGGTCATATAGAGCGATACCAGCAAAAAGACAAGCCCCACTATCTGCGTGAGATACACAGGGTTACGCCAACGGAAAAGCCCGTAAAGCGTGGGAAGGAGGAGCGAGTAGGAGGAGAACAGCGAGGTGATCGCAAGCGAGCCACTCCCCAGCGCAATAATACCGCTGACAGAGCAGACCGTATAGCACGCGGCAAAGCCAAGGGAGTACGGCAAAACGCCGACCTCGAAGGAAAATCCGCCGTCAAAGAGCGAAAGCACACCAAAAAACAGCGCCGCCACCAGTGCATACATTGCGCCGAACAGATAAATGCCCTTGCTGCTCTTATTTTGATACAGCTTTTTCAAGGGGGATTGGATGGCTGCCGTTACAACGCAGATCCCCAACAATAAGTATGCCATAAGTAACCCTCTGTGCCCCATATTCTGCTGTTAAGTATAGCACGGTGCACAGAAAAAAGAAAGACACAAAAACGTGCAAAAATTGCACTTTTGTCCCAAACGATCGCAACAACTATTTACAAAGCGACGCAAATGTGGTAGCATGATAACAGAGTGCCATACTACAAGGAGCTTTTATGATCGTTAAGTACAACACCAAAAAACTGCAAAGCGTTCTGAACGATTTTCATCAGATCACGGGCATTGCTATTGCACTGTGTGATACACAGCTTCGATACATCGTTAAGAGCACGTCGATACGCGGCACGGATTTTTGTGACTATTTGCACGCGCTGGATTCGGGCGAGGGCTGCAGCAGCTCCGACCGCATGCTGTTTACGCTTGCCGCGCAAAGCAAAACGCCGCAGATCCACCGCTGTCACCGCGGTCTTTGGGACATGTGCGTGCCCGTGCAGAAGGACGGCACGCTGCTTGCATATATGATCATGGGCCGCATCCGTGTGAGCGAAAGGCTGCCCGACGCCGTGCGGCAGGAGCTTTCTCCCTCACAGCTGCAAAGGGCTGACGCGCTCTACCTCGCCCTTCCCCTTTATACAGAGCGATCCGCACATGCGGCAGCCCGACTCGCCAGCGTGCTTGCCACCTATATTCTTGCGGAGGATCTGATCCTTACCCAAAAGAACGAGGAGGCACAGCGTCTTGCCGCTTATATTGATGCGCATCTGCCCGAGGATCTGTGCGCCGCGCGTATCTGCCGCGATATGCATCTTTCAAAAACCATGCTCTACCGCCTTTTTGCCGCCAATATGGGTTGCGGCATCAATCAATACGTCACCGCGCGCCGCCTGGAGGTCGCCAAGGATCTTCTGGCGCACTCCGACATCAGCGTGAGCGAGGTGGGCGAGCGTGTCGGAATCACAAACTACCCTTATTTTTGCCGCCTGTTCAAAAAAAGAACGGGAATCACTCCCTTGCAATACCGTAAGAACAAATAACGGAAGCTTTTCTAAAAACAATCCCTCTCCCTCTATGCGGAAGCTCCTTTGCACAAGGGAGCTTGACCCGTGATCCCCGACACACAAACGGGGAACGCACAACCTCGTAGGGGCGACCTTCGGACGCCCCGTAATCCGCGACATACCAACGAATAACGCACAAACGTATCTTTTGCCACGGGCATCCTCACCCGTCACGCATGCGCGTGCCACCCTCCCTTGCTTGGGGAGGGACTTTTTTATTCCCACAATTGGACAACGGACGGGATGTTGGTTGTGAATGCGGGCTGTCGAGGGCGCCAGCCCCTACCACAAATACGTAATCCCCGATGCACAAACAGACGGAACGTTGGTTGTGAATACGGACCGTCGGGGACGCCGGTCCCTACAGAAAATACGTAATCCCCGATGCACAAACAGACGGAACGTTGGTTGTGAATACGGACC
>CAZOFQ010000007.1:0-11143 GCA_964579105.1 uncultured Lachnospiraceae bacterium | reverse complement strand
GTCGGGGACGCCGGTCCCTACAGAAAATACGTAATCCCCGATGCACAAACGGGAACGCACAACCTCGTAGGGGGCGACCTCCGGACGCCCCGTAATTCCCAATGCACAAACGGGGCGGAGAATTCCAAGAATTCTCCGCCCCGTTTTCTTACATACTGCAACATCAAGAACTGTAGCGATTTTATCAGCAAAGCCCTTGGTTTGCCACCTCAAAGCCAAGGATAATACCGCCTCGCTCCGCGTAAAAGCTACAAAGCGCACGGGCGGGATAGATCTCCACCTCAGCATTGGGGAAGCGCGCCAGCACACGCCTTTCCACCTCCTTGGCGGCAAACTCGTTTTCGCAGTGCGACACGCGCAGCTTTCCGCCGCGGTAACCAAGCTCCAGCATTTGCGCAAAGACCGCATCCAACGATTTGCGCTCTCCGCGCGGCTTCTGCACGGGCTTGATCTGCCCGTCCACGGCGCGCCCCAGCATACGGATGCCAAGCAGCCCCGCAAGCTTTGCCACGGTGCGGCTGACGCGCCCGTTGTTGGCAAGGTTGTTGAGCGATTCCAGCAAAAAGAGCAGCTCGGTATCAAAGCGGTAGGCGCTTACCGCCTCGCAGATCTCCCCAAACGCAAGCCCCTCTCGCAGCAGCTCTACGATTTTTTCGGCAATCAGCTTCATCCCGGGACCCGTATTGCGCGAATCGATCACGCAAACGCGGCGATCGGGGTGCAGCTCCTCATATTCGCGCGCGGCGGCAAGCGCCACGTTGTAGGTGCCAGAAAGCTTTGCCGTGATGGTGATGCAAAACACGTACTGCGCATCTCCAAAGGCTTCCAGAAACGCGCCCATCGAGGGGCAGGTCGTGCCCGACTTCCCCCTGTAGGTGGCAAGCGCGTGCGTCATGGCGGATACGTCCAGCTCGGGCGTATCGACATATTCTGCCTCGTCGGTGGTGATCTTCAACGGGGCAATGGCGGTGGCAACGTCTGAAAAAGAAAACAGATCCGCAGAGGAATCTACTACGATACGGACACGGGATAAATCTAACATGTGGGAGCATCCTTTCCTACCCGTCGACACGGGAATCTACATTTTGCGACAGCTTTTGCGGTGAGCGTTACGCCTTGATGTGGTTTATTATACCACATCTTACAGTGAAATGCAATAGGCAAAAACCGAAATTTTGTCACACCGAGCAAAATTTCGGCATGGGACAAGCCCTTTTTCGCTCATTCCTCTGCGCGCCACGCCTTGCAAACGTCCACCCATGCGGAGATGTTTGCATATTTTTCAAGCTCCGAGATCGTCAATTCAATGGCACTGTTGCTGCTTCCGCAAGCAGGAAACACCGTTTCAAAGCGCTTCAGCGACTCGTCGAGATAAACGGCAACACCCTCGTTTACGGCAAAGGGGCAAACGCCGCCCACGGCATGACCGATCAGCTCCACCGCCTCATCGGGTGTCAGCATTTTGGCTTTACAGCCAAATTGCACCTTATAACGCGGATTATCCACCTTGGCATCTCCCGCCGCCACGATCAAAATCGGCGCGCCGTTCACGGAAAAAGACAACGTTTTGGCAATGCGGCACGGCTCGCATTGCAGCGCGGCTGCAGCCAGCTCAACGGTAGCGCTGGATACGGAAAATTCCCGTATCCGTTTCGCGATCCCCTGCGCTTCGAAATACGCCCTTACTCTTTCAATTGACATAAGTCCCTCCCAAATCAAACGCGAGGACGCCGCAAAACGCCCTCGCGCAGTAGCTTTTCTATTTAATCCAGATAGGCTCGCCCTGCATTGTGCAGCAGCGTGCACAGATACTTACAGCCCTTGGTGCATTCCACCGTATTTTTCAGCCGCTTCGCCTTCACCGATTTTTGATCCGCAAACACAGCGGCGGCGTCCGCCTTGCCACTTACGTAGGCGATCACGCCGACGGCAGCGGCGTTGCAAAGATAAAGCTCAAAATCCGCAGTCTCCTGCTCGGCATTTTCAAAATGATTGAACCAAGCGGCGTTGCCCGCCTCAAAGGTCACCTTTTTCACCTTAGCGCCCGTAGCGGAAAGATACTCGGAAAGCTTGTCCGTCCACGTAACGAACAGCTCGTCTGCCACGGGGGTGACGATCAGCAGCTTTTTCGCACCTGCAGCCTTTGCAAGCGCCGCAAAATTGGTCTGTGCGTCCTCGTCATCGGCACACACCACGTCCCACTGCTCCGCAGGCAGAATATCCTTGACGGTCTTGATGCGCGGATCGACAAGATAGACCACAAAGAGCACCGCAACGCCCAATGCCGCGCCCACCACGGCGCCAAGCGCGGCGTAAAGCAGCATAGAGGGGGCTTGGTTGGTTTTGAGGGCGCCCTCCTCAAACTTGTAGTCCTGCTTGATCTCGCTCACGGAAATGACGTCGGAATAAGACTCCTCTGCAAATTCGGGATGCTTTTCCAGCACGTTCTTTCTTGCATTTTCCAAGTACAGGGAAACGACTCTTTTCGCCAGCTCCCTGTCAGCCTCGGTCTGTGCGTCATAAGCAAAGCTGACGGTCACGGCGTCCGTCGCCGCCTCAATGGTAAGATATTTATAGAAGGATTCGCTCTTTTTCTCCGCGGAAAGCTTGGGATAAAGAGAGCTCTGCAAGGCGGCATAGGTGTCGGCGGCAACCTCGGGGGCTCTTGCGGTCTCGATCACCTGTGACAGCTGACGGGTGTAAAGGTAGTAATCACCCTCGGTCAGCTCCGCGCCGACAGATTGCTGAAGGGCGGCGTATTCACTCACGTTAAGGCGGATCGCGCCCGTATATTTTTCCAGGTTGGTGACCGTGGTTACTTTTGTGGGCAGCATGACTCCCACGCCAACGCCGAGCGCAGAGCAAAGAATAATAACGAGAATATAGCGCCATGCATACTTAAAAAAGTATCCGAACGAAAACTCTTTTTCTTCCATGATGAACTCCTTTAAAAAGTATTTTTTTTATTATACCATTTTTTTCGTATTCTGTCAATGCGAAGGCTCATCGCACGCTTCCTGCGGCTCAAAAAAACCCAGCGTATCGTAAAACGCGGCGCGTTTTTTTGCCGAGCGCAGCATTTTTACAGGGCGTACGCGCGGCTTGGAACGGTCAAATAAGCGCCGTAGGATCCAGAACGGCACCAAAAACACGAGTAAGATGCCGCATTTCCTTGAAGCGGGCCATTCGCGGCGGCACATATCGGCAACGCCGCGCAAGGCGGAAAGAAGCACGTGCTCGCCGCGCCTTCTCCCCTTATGCGCCATGCCGCTTCCCGCATACTCCGCCTCGCCGCACCCAAAATTGGCGGCGGCAAGAAAATCGGCAAACAGGGCGTCCGCGATTTGCGCCTTTGCCTCACTCGCCCACGGCACGCACGCAGCGGGAAGTCCTAAATGCCGCACGCAGCCAAGCGCAAGCGCTGCGGCAAAGCGGAAGAGCCCGCCCTCGCGCAGCAGCGTAAGGAGCGTGTCGTCAAACACCTCGGGATGCTTTGCGGCAAACACGGCAAAATCCGTCACCTGGCGCAATCCCACACCGCCGTCGCGTAAGTGCTTGGCGATATGCAAAAGCAGGATCAGGGCTTGATGGCGGGGGGCGGGAGCGAAAAAGCGATTTCCCTCCAGCTCTGCCGTTTGCGCTTTTTCAAAAATATCGGAAAGCGCGGCACAAAGCCGTTCCCCTGCGGGCGTCCCCTCGGGGAGCCCGGGGAGCTTGAAATGGAGCTCCAGCATCACCCCATTATGCAGATACGCCACGTGATGCTCGTCCAGTCCTTGCTCGCGCACATAGCCCTTTTGCTCCAGCAACGCGCAAAGCTCTGCAAGACGCTCCCTCGGCACAAGACAGTCCACGTCTCCCGCGGCACGTAGGTCGGGCGTGGGATACTCGCACGCCACGGAAAAGCCCTTCAGGATCACCACGGGGATCGCATGCTGCAGGCAGAGCTCCAGCAAGCCCGTCTGCTCCGCCAGCAGCAATTGATTTTTACGGATCACGGCAACCGTGTGCCGCTGCCACTCCTGCATGACGTGCAGCGGTACGGCGTCCTCGGGAAGCGAGGCAAGCCCCTCCCCCACCACGCCGACCATCGCTTGCTCGCGCGCGATGCGCAGGATCTCGGAAAAATCCGCATCCGAAAGCGCGGGGAGAGGCGCACCGAACAAGGCGTGTGCCGTCAGCTCCAGCACGCTTTGATACGCGCCCTGAAGCAAAAGATCGTTTTTGGGCATAAGCTCTCCTTTCTCGCCGTGGCGTAATCGTTGTTATCCGGCTTCGGTAAGCACCCTTGCCTCAAGGCAGATCTGCCCGTCCTTGCGCGTGCGGAAATACCAGGTCCCCGCGCCGTCCGTGGCACGCTCCACGGTCAGCACGTCCCCAAACGCCGCCTCCTTGTGGTAGGAAAGCGACATACCGCGCACGCGCAGCTCGGTGGCATTCGGCAGAAAATCGCACACCATATTGGGGTATTTTGTGTTATTCATGTGCATATTGTAGTCCAGATCCGAGTAGACCACACGCCGCTGTCCCACCTGCTCGAGCACAAGCTCGCGCGGTATGCGAAAGCGCAAGGGGGAATCCACCTCGATCTGCGGCTCATCACCAAAGGCAAGGGATGCCTCCTCTACGCGCAAGAGCGTACGGTCGCTCACACGCACCATCGCCCATTGCGACATGGCGCGCGCCACGGTCTCACCCTCGCGCAGCATCTCAAAGCGGCGGGGGAAGCAAAGCCCGTGTCCCGCACAGGTGGCGGTAACCACCCCGATCGTTTCATACGCGTGAACGGGCTTCAAAAAATCTATGGCGATGCGCGACAGGATAAATCCCACGCCCCTCGTATCCCGCAGCTCGTCAAGCGAAACGGCATGCGTGCGGAATTGGTGATTGGCAGTTTCCTGCATGTACGCGAGCACCTCGGAGGGGGACATTTCCCTGCTCGCATCGGTATCGTGCCAGCGCACCTGATATGTTTCGGCATATAACATCGCAACCTCTTATAACAAAAGGCGGGCTGTCGCCAAGAAGGAGGCAGCCCGCAATAGATTACTTGTCCAGCTTGCCTGAAGAGCCAAGCACGTTGGCGATCTTGTGGCGCACGGTCTTTTTCACTTCCTCACGGGCGACGGAAAGGTAGCCGCGGGGGTCGAACACGGAGGGCTCTGCGCTGAACACGCGGCGGATGCCTGCGGTCAGAGCAAGACGGAGATCCGAGTCGATGTTGATCTTACAAACAGCCATCCCTGCCGCACGGCGGAGCTGATCCTCGGGGATACCAACGGCATCGGGCAGCTTGCCGCCAAGCTCGTTGATCTCCTTTACGTAGTGCTGGGGCACAGAGGATGCACCGTGCAGAACGATCGGGAAGCCGGGCAGGCGCTTTTCGATCTCCTCCAGAATATCGAAGCGAAGAGGGGGAGGAACGAGGATGCCCTCGGCATTGCGGGTGCATTGCGCGGGAGTAAACTTATATGCACCGTGAGAGGTGCCGATAGAAATGGCAAGAGAGTCCACACCCGTGCGGTTGACGAAGTCCTCAACCTCCTCGGGGCGGGTGTAGGAGGAATGCTCGGCAACCACGTCGTCCTCAACGCCTGCCAGCACGCCCAGCTCGCCCTCGACCACAACGCCGTGTGCGTGAGCGTACTCCACCACCTTGCGGGTGAGCGCCACGTTGTCCTCGTACGCATGGTGAGAGCCGTCGATCATCACGGAGGTAAAGCCGCCGTCAATGCAGGATTTGCAGATCTCAAAATCCGCGCCGTGGTCAAGGTGGAGTGCAAGATCCACGCCGCTATCCTCGATAGCCGCGCGGGCAAGACCCAACAGATACGCATGCTTTGCGTACTTGCGCGCACCTGCGGAAACCTGCAGGATAACGGGAGAGCGCTCCTCGGCTGCTGCCTCGGTGATCGCCTGAATGATCTCCATATTGTTGATGTTGAATGCGCCGATGGCGTAGCCGCCCTCGTACGCCTTTTTAAACATCTCTTTCGTTGTAACAAGAGCCATTTTCTGTTCTCCTTCATATGTTAAAAATTTACCATTCTTTATTTTACAAGAAAACAGCAAAAAAATCAATACTTTTGGCAAAAAAATATCATTTCGTCTGCGGAGGCTGCGTGGTTGCCGTTGCTTGCGACGTCGGTGCGGCGGATACTCCCCGCGGCGCGTCTGCTGCGGTGCGCGCCACGGCAGCCGCTGCGGGTACGGACGTCACCGTGACCGTTTGCGGAAGCCTCTGCGATGCGGGCGCACTGACGGGTAAACGCGCGCCGTGCGGCAAGAGCCCCAGGCTCACGGCAATGGCATTGTCGATCTCATGCATCATCTCGTCGTCCAGATGCCCCATTTTTTCCTTGAGACGACGCTTATCCAGCGTCCGAACCTGCTCAAGGAGCACCACCGAGTCACGGGAAAGTCCCGCACGCTCCGCGTGCACGTCGATATGCGTGGGCAATTTGGCCTTCCCGAGGCCCGAGGTCATCGCCGCCGCGATCACCGTGGGGCTGTAACGGTTTCCCACGTCGTTTTGTATGATCAGAACGGGGCGCAAGCCCCCCTGCTCCGAGCCCACCACGGGGCTTAAATCTGCGTAATAAATATCACCGCGTTTCACAACGGTCATCATGCTTTTCCTCCGCTTTATGTTTTGTTGTGTGCCGTCGGCGTGCCGCATCAGCGCACACCCCTATTTTTTGCAAGCGCGGGCGATCTTAATCACACGACGGCAATTTTTCATTAACAGTGTATGCAAATGCGGCGAAGCGCGTCGAGGAAAGCGGAAATTTGTGCGTTGGGCGATTGTGTATCGGGGATCACGCGGCAACAAAAGTCCCTCTCCAAGTAGGATAGGGTGGCACACGAATGTGTGACGGGTGAGGATGCCCGAAGCAAGGTTGCTTTTCGCACGGACTACTCATCCGTCACGGCTTTGCCGTGCCACCTTCCCGCACAACGCAAAGCGTTGGTGTACAAGGGAAGGCCTCCCGTGCTCCATTATTCTTCGGCAATGGGAATATTGATCGCGGATGACGTATTTACTGTAGGGACCGACGTCCCCGACGGTCCGTTTGTGCGGCGGATGCATATTTTGTAGGGGGCGACGTCCTCGACGCCCCGTTTGTGCATCGCGGATTTCGGCGGGAGCAAGCCCCCGCCCTACCAAGGTGGTGCGTTGGGCGTTTGTGCGTCGGGGATGGCGGACCGTCCGGGACTGCATATTGCCGCAGGCAATATTGCGTGCTCGCGTAGCGAGGACAACGGTCCCTACGGATTTGTGCGTTTCCCGTTTATAAATCCCCTTTGCATATTGTTTTTCGTTCCCCCCTTGTATTTTGTATTTTTTTGTGCTACAATAATAAGATGAATCCTTTTTTGTGGAGAGGAGAATACCATGGACAGATTTTTCGGACTGGACACACCCAAAAATGAGGAGGGCCTTTCTCTTGCGCGCTCGTTTTTCGACCCCGTTTCGCTTGCTATGGCAGAGGAAGCGCTGCGCGACGCGGAAATTCCCTTTCTCAAAAAAGAGCGCGGCAGCGGCGGCGCGGTGCGTATTCTGGCGGGCTACCAGATGTTTGGCTCGGATATTTTCGTGCGCGAGGCGGACGCCGAGCGCGCTGCGGAGCTGCTGGACGCGCTGTTTTCGGGCGAAGCCGAGAGCGTAGACGGGGAGAATGAAGCATGAGAGAGATCATTCTTTGCAAATACGGCGAGATCGTCCTGAAGGGCGCAAACCGCGGTCAGTTTGAAAGCGCGCTTGTGAAGGATATGCGCTACCGTTTGCAATCCTTCGGCAAATTTAAGATCACCAACGTGCAGAGCACCATGACCGTCGAGCCGCAGGATGACTTTTGCGATCTGGACGGTGCGTTTGAGGCGGCATGCCGCGTGTTCGGCATCTCGGGCGTGGTACGCGCCGCCGTAGCGGAAAAAAATATGGAGAGTATTCTGGAGATCGCCAAAAGCTATCTCCCCCCGTTTCTCGCGGGCAAAAAGACCTTCAAGGTAGAGGCAAAGCGCTCGGACAAGCTCTTTCCCCTCTCCTCGCCCGAGATCTCCGCTGCCGTGGGCGGCGCGGTGCTTTCCGCGTGCCCTCGCTTGCGC
This sequence comes from uncultured Lachnospiraceae bacterium, assembly GCA_964579105.1. Taxonomy (GTDB): domain Bacteria; phylum Bacillota; class Clostridia; order Oscillospirales; family CAG-272; genus Firm-07. The sequence continues at coordinate 3,034 of CAZOFQ010000007.1, read as the reverse complement.
GTGAACGTGCATGAGCCCGAGGTCACGGTGCGCGTGGAGGTGCGTGACCGCGCGGCATACGTGCACGCAGGGCAGTTCAAGGGCGCGGGCGGCTTGCCCGTAGGCACCAACGGCAAGGGACTCTTGCTCCTCTCGGGCGGCATCGACTCCCCCGTGGCGGGCTGGATGATGGCAAAGCGCGGTGTGCGCCTGGAGGCGCTGTATTTTGAATCCATGCCCTATACAAGCGAGCAGGCACGCGAAAAGGTGATGGAGCTTGCCGCGCTTGTGGCGCGCTGGGGCGGCAGCATGCAGCTGCACGTCATTTCCCTCACCGACATTCAGGAAAAGCTGGTCAAGGCGTGTGACGAGGAGTATTTCACGCTACTGCTGCGCCGCTACATGATGGAGCTTGCCAACCGCATGGCGGAGAAAACGGAATGTCAGGCGATCATCACGGGTGAAAGCCTCGGACAGGTGGCGTCCCAGACCATGCAGGCACTTGCCGTCACCAACGATATGGCGCGTTACCCTGTGTTCCGTCCTCTCATCGGCATGGACAAGGACGAGATCGTGCAGATCTCGCGCCGTATCGACACCTTTGACACCTCTATCCTCCCTTACGAGGATTGCTGTACCGTCTTCACGCCGCGTCACCCCAAGACCCGCCCCGTGCTCTCGAACGTGGTGGAGCAGGAGCAAAAGCTCCCCTTTGACGAGCTGTGCGACGCCGCTATGGAGACCCTACAGACCTTCTACATCAAAGCCAAATTCTAAGCCTTCGAAAAGGAGTACACTATGACCAAAATTGATATTTTTTCCGGCTTTCTCGGTGCGGGAAAGACCACGCTGATCAAAAAGCTGATTGCGCAAGCCTACAAGGGCGAGCGTCTGGTGCTGATCGAGAACGAGTTTGGTGAGATCGGCATCGACGGCGGTTTTCTTGCCGATGCGGGCATCAACATCACCGAAATGAACTCGGGCTGCATCTGCTGCAGCCTTGTGGGTGACTTCGGCAAGGCACTTTTGCAGGTGCTGGACGAGTACCGCCCCGACCGCATCCTCATCGAGCCCTCGGGCGTGGGCAAGCTCTCGGATGTGATCCGCGCCGTAAAGAACGTGGGTGAGGACAAGCTGGAGCTCTCCTCCTTCGTGACCGTGGTGGACGCGGGCAAGTGCAGGATGTATATGAAAAATTTCGGCGAATTCTTCGGCGACCAGGTGGAGCACGCGGGCACCATTGTGCTCAGCCACACCAAGGGGCTTCCCGAGGCGAAGGTAGAAGCCGCCGTGGCGCTTTGCCGCGAGCACAACACCGAGGCAGTGATCGTAACGACTGACTGGGACGAGCTTTCGGGCGAGCAGCTGCTGGACGCCATCGAGCGCCGTGACACCCTGAAGGCTGCCCTGGAGCATCTGGAGCACGAGCATCATCACCACCATCACGAGCATGACCACGAGCACCATCACGAGCATGACGAGCACTGCACCTGCGGCTGTCACGACCATGATCATGAACACGAGCACGAGCATCACCACGAGCACGAGCATCACCACGAGCATCACGAGCATCACCATGAGCATGAGCACGGTCACCACCATCACCACGCCGACGAGGTGTTTGTAAGCCTTGGCGCGGAGACCGCCAAAGTCTTTACCGCCGAGGAGATCAAAAACGCGCTCACCGCACTCTCCAACCCCGCTTACGGCACGGTGCTTCGCGCCAAGGGCATCGTGAAGGGCGCGGACGCCTGGATCCACTTTGATTACGTCCCCGGCGAGCCCGACGTGCGCACGGGCGCGGCAGGCATCATCGGCAGGCTTTGCGTGATCGGCGCAGAGCTTGACCGCGAGGCACTTTCCGCCCTGCTTGGCGCGGAGCTGAGGTGAGGCGCGTATGAGCAAGCAGCAAATTCCGATCTACCTCTTTACGGGCTTTCTGGAAGCGGGCAAGACCCGGATGATCCAGGAGACGCTGGAGGATGAAAAATTCAACGACGGGTGCAAGATCCTGCTCATCGTATGCGAGGAGGGCATCGAGGAATACGACCCCTCTCGCTTCTTTGGCAAAAACGTGCACCGAATGCTCATCGAAAGGGAAGCCGACCTCACCGCCGCCATGCTTGCCGAGTACAATCTCAATCACCGCATTGACCGCGTGGTGATCGAGTACAACGGCATGTGGAAGCTGGAGACACTCTACAAGGCGTTGCCCCGCGATTGGTATATCTTCCAGGAGCTGTTTTTTGCGGATGCCTCTACTATTCTCAATTACAACGCCAACATGCGCTCGCTTGTGGTGGACAAGCTGCAAAACACCGACACGGTGATGTTTAACCGCGGCGAGAACGCCGACCGCATGGAGCTGCACAAGCTGATACGCGGCATCAATACGCGCGCGCAGATCGCCTACGATACGGGCGACGGGCTGGAATACGACGAGATCGAGGATCCCCTGCCCTTTGACGTGAACGCCCCCGTGGTGGTGATCGAGGACAGGGACTATGCGCTCTTTTACCGCGACCTCGGTGACGTACTGCCCGAATACCACGGGCGCACCGTGAAATTCAAGGGCATGATCGCGCGCAATCCGCAGCTTGGCAAAAAGTCGCTTATCATCGGCAGACACGTGATGACCTGCTGTCAGGACGATATCACCTTCAGCGGTATGGTGTGCAATTTCAAAAACGACGTGCCTTACGAAACGGGCGAATGGCTGAGCGTCACGGCGGAGATCCGCGTGGAAAAGCACAGGATGTACGGCGGTGACGGCCCCGTGCTCTACGCAAAGGACGCCGCCCGCACAAGCGAGCCCAAGCAGCCTCTTGCAACGTTTTATTAATCAAAACCACGCGTGAAGCGCGTGGTATGCACCGCCCCCGAAAGGGCAAGCGCACAACCCCCGTAGGGACCGTTGTCCTCGCTACGCGAGCACGCAATATTGCCTGCGGCAATATGCAGTCCCGGACGGTCCGCCATCCGTGATGTATAAAGGGCGAGCGCACAAACCCGTAGGGGATGGCGCCCACGACATCCCGTGATCCGCGATGCAAAA
>CAZOFQ010000006.1:0-34500 GCA_964579105.1 uncultured Lachnospiraceae bacterium | reverse complement strand
CAGCTTTACGCGGCGCTCCTTGCACAAAAGCGGCGCGGTTGCCTGCATTTGTTCCGCAAGTCTTCCGCACGCAAACGCGAAAGCAAGCTCCGTGATATTGCGATAGTTGAGATTCAAAGCCCCCGTTTGAGACGCAACAAGCCCCGACAGCTCCAAAAGGATACGGTCGATCTCGTGCTGCTCCTTCGCCTCCAGCATCCGCAGCTCGTTGTTGGCATCCACCACAGCCATCGGCTCTACGAAGATCGTAGCCCCCGAGGATGAGGTGTCGTGAATGAGACCCTTGATCTCGTTTTTACTCTCCACACGCACGGGGATCACGTAGCGTCCGCCGCGCTGCGTCACGATATGCTCCTGCAAATGGCGGGAATAGGTATTGCTTGTAATATAATGCTGCAGGGTCTCCTTGATGCGATTGTTGGCAATGCGGATCTTGCGACGGATGTCACCGAGTGCGGGGCTCGCCTCATCTGCAATGCTTTCCTCGGAAATAATGGTGCGGTAGATCCGATCCTCTAATTTTCGATCGGGCAAAAGGCGTTCAAATACTTCATCCAGCACCGTCTCAAAACGGCGGTTGGTACGGATATATTCCAAAAGCCCGCGTGCGGTGCGCAACAGGTTTCCCACGTCCAGAAGCTCGCGCGGCGACAGCGTCGCCCCCTTTCCCGCGCGCTCCAACGCCTCCTCGGGGCATTTAACCATGCCAAAGGACGGCATCCCCTTATCCGAGAGCAGACGTAGTGCATCACCCGTGCGCGCAAGGCGTTGGGCAACGCTCTCTATGTCATCGTCGGGCGTGAGCGCAAGAGCCGCTTCTCGCGCGCCCGCGGTAGGGGCGCACGCGGCAAGCAGGGCAAGCACCTTGTCATATTCCAATGTACTGCGTGTTCTTTCGTCTGTTTGCATAATTCCTCAATGATCGCGGCGAGCAGGTGTCATCGCCGCCAGCTTTTTATAGTTTTCAAGCGAAGCGAAGCCGCGCTCCAAGTGGTGCAGCAGATACGCCTCGGCAGCCGTACAAAAGGTGGCAAGGCTATGCTGCTCCTCCAGGCGAAACGCAAAGACCCGCTTGGGCTCTGCACTCTCCACGTAGGCAAACGCTGCCAAGGCGGAGGCATCCAGCGGCAAAAGCAGCTTTCTCTCGCCAAGAGCATCCACCTCGGACAGCGGTATGAGCGCCTGCGCCTTGGCAAAGCACTCGCGGCAGACGAGCGCTCCGCCCATCACGTCCAGATATACGTCAGCATCGGGGTGCTTGCGGCAATGCGCGCACACATGAAGCTCGGGGGCGAAGCCCGCGATACACGCCGCGCGGAATTCAAACGCCGCCTTGATGCGTGCATTCTCCCCTTGCGTGCGGGAGAGCAGGTGCAGCGTGTTGAGCGTCAACGGCAGGATCTCTCCCGCGGGCTCGCGCTCATCGGAAAGCTCGCTTGCCACCTCCGCAATGTACGCGGCAAGAAAAAGCTTGTCCGTGTCGTAACGGATCCCCGAAAAGCTTTCCCTTGAGGTGGCGTTTTTTACCCACTTGACACCGTTTTTCTCGTAATACTCGATATTGCTCCACGTATACGGCTCGGTTGCCGCCACCTCGCGGCGGTGGATCGACCCCGCCCCCTTTACAATGGCGTAAAACCGCCCGAAATCAGCACAAAGCACGGTAATGAGCCTATCGTGCTCTCCCCGTTCTACCGAACGCAGGATCAGGGAATCGGCAGAAAAGTGCTGCACGTTATTTCTCCTCGCGATAGCCGAAATTACCCACAGCGGCACGGCTTTCGCGCCAGTTCTCCTTCACCTTTACCCACAAGTCCAAAAAGACCTTTGTGCCAAACAGTTTTTCCAGATCCTCGCGTGCGTACGTTCCCACGCGCTTGAGCTCCGCGCCGCCCTTGCCCACGATGATGCCCTTGTGCGATGCCTTCTCGCAAAAGATCTCTGCGCGGATGCGGATGAGGCTCTTTTCGTCCTTGAACTCCTCAATGACCACCGCCACGCCGTGCGGCACCTCCTTGTTCAGCGTGCGCAGCAGCTTTTCGCGGATGATCTCGGCTGCCATCTGGCGCTCGGGCTGATCCGTCATCATATCCTCGGGGAAAAACCACGGGGATCCCTCCAACAGTTTTTCGCACTCGTCGAGAACCGCCTTCACCAGCTTGCCGTTTTTGGCGCAGGTCGGCACCACGGCGGCAAAATCATGCCGTTCGGCATATGCCTTGATGGTCTGCGCCACGGTGGTAGCGTCCGCAAGATCGGTCTTATTGAGCGCCAGCACGCACGGCACGCCCGATTGCTTCAGATACGTGATCACGTTTTCCTCGACCGAGGAGATGGGGCGGCTGACGTCAGCCATCAGAATCACCACGTCCGCCTCCAGCATAGAGGATTTCGCCGCCTCCACCATGTAATCGCCAAGGCTGTTCTGCGGGCGATGGATACCTGGGGTATCCACGAAAACGAACTGCGTTTCCCCCTGTGTCAAAATACCCAAAATGCGGTTGCGCGTCGTTTGCGGCTTAGCGGAAACGATGGCGACCTTTTCCCCCAAAAGTGCGTTAAGCAACGTGGATTTTCCCACGTTCGGGCGTCCTACGATTGCAATATATCCTGCTTTTTTCATCTTTTTTCTCCGTGTCGTCTTATTTTACGCCAAGTCCCATTTCGGTGACGATGGCGGTTTGTCTTTCTCGCATATCGCGCTCCTCTTCCTCGCTGCCAACGTGGTCATAGCCCAGAAGATGCAGGGTGGAATGTACGGTTAAGAAGGCGCACTCGCGCTCAAAGGAGTGCCCAAACTCCAGCGCCTGCTCGTCGCAGCGCTCCAGCGACAGCACGATGTCACCCAGCTGCCGCCCCTTTTCTGTCTGCTCAAACAGCGGGAAGGAAAGCACATCCGTCGGCGCATCGATGTTGCGATAGGTGCGGTTCAGGGCATGGATCCCCTCGTTATCGGTAAAGGTCACCGACACCTCACAGTGCTCCTTCACGCCCTCGTAGCGCAACGTGCTCTCGATCGCACGCCGCACCAGCAGCTTCAGCGCATAGGATACGCCAAACGCATCCTGGCTGTTTTCAAAATAGATATGCAGGCTCATTTGCGCCCCTCCTCCTTTTTACCGCCCTGCGTGCGCGGCTTTTGACGCTCGCGCTCATAGTGCTCGTATGCCAGAATGATCTTTTGAACCAGCTTGTGGCGCACAACGTCCTTATCGCTGAAATGGTGGATGGCAATATCCTCGATGCCGTCAAGGATCTTGACCGCCATGGCAAGCCCGCTTTTTTGCCCCGCGGGAAGATCTGTTTGCGTTAAATCACCCGTGACCACCGCCTTCGAACGGAAGCCAAGGCGCGTAAGGAACATCTTCATCTGCTCGGGCGTGGCGTTCTGCGCCTCGTCCAAAATGATAAAGTAATCCTCCAGCGTGCGCCCGCGCATATACGCCAGCGGCGCGACCTCTATCACCTGCTTCTCCACCAGCCTTGCGTAGCTTTCCGCGCCCATCATTTCATAAAGCGCGTCATAAAGCGGGCGCAGATACGGGTCTATTTTGCTTTGCAGGTCACCGGGTAAAAAGCCGAGCTTTTCTCCTGCCTCGATGGCAGGGCGCGTCAGGATAATGCGGCTGACGTCGCCCGCGCGCAACGCCTTGACAGCCATTGCCACGGCAAGAAAGGTCTTGCCCGTGCCCGCGGGACCGACGCCGAGAACAACGGTATTTTCGTTAATGGCATCAACGTACCTTTTCTGCCCCACGGTCTTGGCACGGATGGGCTTGCCGCGAGACGTGATACAAATGGCACTGTCGTCAAAATGCTCCAGCTCTGCTCCCTGCCCGTCACGGATCATGCCGATCAGGTATGCAACACGCTGATCGGGGATCTCCTCGGCTCGGCTTGCCTCATCACGCAGGCGCTCCAGCACTGCCGCGGCAAGACGGACGCTTTCCGTGTCCTCAGCACTGACGATCACGCTGTCGCCCGTGCGGTCCGCGCGGTTGCACACGTCCACCGCAAAGGCCTTTTCGATTTCTTTGACGTGAGCGTCGCATACGCCGAACATCCGCGCAGTGAGATCGCTATGTCCCACTCTGATGATTTCCTGTGCCATATTTTTCCTCCGTTAGATTTCTATTCCGTCAGCTCAAACTCCGAAACGCTCGCAATATTCTCTTCGTAAACCACGGTGCAGATCAGCGTAATAGCGTCCTCATCCACACGCGTCTCCGTTGTTTTTTGCAGCATCACGCGCCCCTTGCTTTCCTGCGCTAAGAGTGATTCCAGCTGCGCAAATGCTTGCTCTCGCGCTTGCGTAGCGGTGCGCGTGGCGGGCTGATCGGCATACGCGAACGCGGTCAGGATAGAGACCCCCAGCGGCAAGCGCTTGCCGCTAGGCAGGGTCATCCATTTTATTTCTTCTATTATATCACACTTTACTATATTATTTCCAGTACTTTTAAAAACTTTTTGCGCGTGCCCGAAAAAAAACAATGAAATCTCTCTTGACACCTCTCCCGTATAAGCCTTTTCCTCATACGCAAAAGGTACGGTAACGCTGTACGTATGAACCGTTCGCGCCAAAACCTCTCCCGCGGCACGGGTAATGCGGTAACCGTGATTTTGCGTATCCCGTATGCCGCTTGCCAGCAGCTGCCCCGCACGCACCACGTCACCCTTTGCAACAAGACACTCACCCTCAAAAATAAGCGGCATGGTGACCACTCCATCACACTTGGCGATCAGATTCGCGGGCTTATCGGACAACGCCTCCGTCGGGGCTTGGGACTCAAGCACCTGCACGTGCGCCACAGTTCCCACAAGATTGACCGTAGCATACGCGATCCGCCCGTCGCCCTGCCGCAGCGCGGCACTCACCGCATCTCTGTCAAGGGTCGGCAAAAAGCATCCGCGCGAAAGCCCTGCGGCGGCAAGCTCCCGTTCAAGCTCCTCGCTGCTTACCTGCTCGTTCCCCGTGATCCTGACGTCCCACAAAAAAATGCGCGCACCGCAAAACAAGCCAAGCGCCAAAAGAAGTCCGATCACAAGCCCGGGACGCGCAATCAGACGCCGCAACAGCATGGGCGCACCCTTTTCCTCTCGCACGGCAAGCTGCAGCCCCTTCGTTTTGGCGGCTTCCTCAAAGCACCGCGCACGATGCAACGGCAAAAGGAAGCCGATATCTCCCGTTTTCTCCACCCGTTTGACGGCTTTTGGAGAAAGCTCCGCTTCCCGAAGCACCTCAAAAAGCGTTGCACCCTGTTGCGCAGACACCCTGTAATAGACACAGCCTGTAAAAAAGAGATCCAACCTCATGCCCTTTGCTCCTTTTCAAAGCGTAATTCACGGATCTGTCCGCGCACCGTAACGCTGCCCGCACCAAATGCCACGCAGAGCAAGCGATCTCCCGCTATGTGCAGAACGCTTTTCCCCACACGCAGCGAGATCAGCTCCTTTTCATAAGCGTGAATACCCCTACATCCCTGCACGGTCAGCTCCTCCTGCCCCGAGAGCAAAAGCGAAAACCCGTACGGCAGCACCTCGCGCGGGATATCCAGCTTTTCCCCGAAGCGAGAGAAAAAATCCTTATTTTGCCGCATAACAGCCACCTCCTCACCATAGAATTCAACAAATCCTATGTGAAATCTGGGAGGGATATGCCGTGAAGAACGGGTACGGATGGCGCACGGGGGTATTTTCCTTGCTTGGAATGTTTTTTCTGCTTTTATTACTCGCCAACACCCAGCTCGCCATGGACGGCGTGCGAAAGGGCTTGACGCTTTGCACCGAAACGCTGATCCCCTCGCTTTTCCCCTTTCTCGTTCTTTCCGAATTGCTGATCGCGGCAGGCGCAGGGACGATCCTGGGGCGCTTTTTGAAAAGACCTCTGGGTGCCTTATTCGGTCTTTCCGCACACGGCTCCGTTTCCTACATTCTGGGGGCGTTGTGCGGCTTTCCCGTTGCCACCACCACTGCCGTTACGTCCTTTGAGCGCGGGGAAATTTCAAAAAAGGAGCTGGAGCGCTTGGTCCTGTTTGCTAACAACCCAAGCTCGGGATTCCTTATCGGCGCGGTGGGCAGGGCACTGTTCGGCAGCACCGCTGTCGGCATCGCACTTTTTTGCATCACGCTTCTTTCCTCCGCGCTCCTTGGCATCTCATTGAATTTTTTCTGCAAGAAAAGCGAAAAAATTGAAAAAACATCCCTTAACGGGGTGCAAAAAGGGCTTTCCACCAAGGATTTCACAGAAAGCGTCCGACGCGGCTTTTCCACGCTGCTGCAGGTGTGCGCATTCGTTCTTTTTTTCTCTTGCGTCACCGAGTGCTGCACATACGTCTTTCACGCGTTCTCCCCTTCAAGCTCCGCAAGCGTTATCGCGGCGGGACTTTTGGAATTAACAACAGGCATCGGCAATGCCGTCACTGCCCTCCCCGCGGCAACAGCATTCCGCGCCTCAGCCTTTTTCGCCTCGTTTGGGGGATTTTCCGTATGCTTGCAGATCTTTTCCGTAGCGCAAGGCAAGGATCTGCGTCTTGGGCGTTATCTCTCCTGCAAGCTGCTGCAAGGCGGCATCGCTCTTGCATTAAGCGAGGGGTATCTACGCTTGTTCCGTCCTTCATTCACACCCACGCAGAGCGTCGATGCCTTCGCACGGAGCACCTCTGCCCCCTTCCTCTCCTGTATCATACTCCTTCTTGTGCTGTTTTTCCTACACGCTGCAAAGAGAAAAAAGCGCATATAAAAGCAAAAAAGGGAGCCCATAGGCTCCCTTTTTTGCATCAAGCGTCCTGCTTGACAACTTCTTTTCCGTCATAAGAACCGCAAGACTTGCAAACGCGGTGTGCGAGAACGTATTCGCCGCACTTGGCACACTTTACCATGCCGGGCATTTCAAGCTTGGAGTTATTGGAGCGACGCTTATCGCGGCGTGCGCTGGAAACTTTTTTCTTCGGAACTGCCATTTCTACCTACACCTCCTTGGGTTTGCGTTGTTTATTATACAATTATTTTTCTTCCTTGTCAAGCCATTTCTGCAAAACCGCCAACCGCGGGTCGATTTCCCTTTGCGGGCATCCGCAATCTCCCTCGCGACGCGGCTTGCCGCATTTCGGGCAAAGCCCCTCGCACGCCTCGTCACAAAGCAGGCGCATGGGGAAGCAGATCAGCAGCTCCTCGCGAAGCGGCTCGTCCACATCCAGCCTTCCGTCACGGATCATCACGTAGGAATCAATGTTTTCCTCCAGCTGCTCCTCCGAGATCTCGCCCTCGGCTGCCACGGTGCGCTCAAAATCCAGCTCGAAGACCCCCTCTACGGGAGAAAGGCAACGTGCACACTGCCCACGATAAGGCAACGTAGCGGTCAAATGCAGGCGCATATATCCGGCATCATCGGTAAGCACGCCCTCGACCCTGGCATTTTCGGGAAACACAACGTCGAAAACAGGCTCGGGTGTGAGTTCATAGGAAATATCCATGCGCGAAATTTCGCCGCGCAGAATGGGTCCCATATTTAAAATCATGACCTCGCCTCCTCAACCTTTGCTGCCGAAAATCGGGTTGCGGAAAAAGCAACACATAATATTATAATCAAGATGTGGAAAATTGTCAATAGATTTTTGCATTTTTTACAAAAAATGTTTTTGCTGTGAAAACCGATCTCCGCATCTTATTGCATGACGTATTTCCCTGCTCCCAGCTCGAAAACAGCCTTGCCGTTTTCCACACGCCCCGAGAGTGCCTCGGCAGTAAACGCCTTGCCGTTGATCTCCACGGTCTCTCTTCCGTTGAGCAGCGGGAACTCCACGCGTGCCGTAGCACCCGCAGGGATCGTGAAGGAATAGGTAAAGAGTCCCTCGCGGTAATCCCATGCACTTTCAATATGCCCCGCGGCAGAATCGTAATAAGCGCGCACGTAGGTGATGCGCTCCTGTCCTGCGGGAAGCTCCGCGGCGGTGCGTGTATCGGGACGGGGAGAAAGCAAAAAATGCGTAAAGGCAGGTGCCTTGGGATCCTGTGCGATGCCCGCCATGCCCGCATACATCCATTCCGTCACCGCGCCGTAGGCATAGTGGTTGAAGGAGTTCATGTTCACTCTGCCGAAGCCGCGCTCCTTGGTGTAGGAGTTCCAACGCTCCCACACGGTGGTAGCCCCCTGACGGACGCTGTAAAGCCAGGAAGGATCCCGTGTTTGCAGCAAAAGCGAATAAGCAAGATTGTCCAGCCCTACCTCGGAGAGCGTTTGTGCAAGCACGGACGTTCCCACAAAGCCCGTGGAAAGCGTGTAATCGTTTTCCTTGATCCTTTGCTCCAGCAAGCGGATCACGTTTTCACGCACCTCTCCCTCCACAATGTCAAAGTGAAGCGCCACAAGGCAAGCGGTCTGCGTCTGTATATTCAACGTGCCGTTCTCAACGTAACGCTCATAAAATTCGGTCTTGAGAGACTCGTGCAGCGACGCAAAATGATCGGCGCGCTCCTTTTTTTCGAGCACGCGTGCCATCCTTTCCATCAGCAGCGCATCGTAGGCGTAATAGGCAAGCGAGAGATACTCCTCGGGGGTCGGCTCATAGGAGAGCCAATCGCCGTAGCGGGCGAGCGGTCCGTGATGCTCGGCAAGATATGCCATATATTTCTCCATGGAGTCGTAATGCTCGCGCAGGGTCTCCACATCGTTGTATTTCAAATAAAGGACGTACGGCACGATAATGCCCGAATCCGCCCACGCGGTGGCACCGTCCTTTGTAGAGCCCGAACGGGAAAGCCCTTCGATCACGGGGATCACGTCCCAATAGCCTGCGGAAACGCGCTGGCCGTCACGGGCGTCGCCCAGCCACTTTTTGAGGAAGCCGCGCGCGTCCGCATTGTAGGTGCCCGCGCCGCAGAACATCTGCGTGTCGCCCGACCACCCAAGGCGCTCGTCGCGCTGCGGGCAATCCGTGGGGATAGACAAATAATTGCATCTTTGCCCCCACTTCACGTTTTCGAAGAAGCGGTTAACCTCCGCATTGCTCGTTTCGATATGACCCGTTTCCCGCATATCGGTGCTGACGAATACGCCCTCCACACGGAGGATCTCCGTATCGGCATCCACCGTGATGCAGAAATAGCGGAAGCCGAAGAAGGAATAAGCGGGCTGATACGTCTCTTCACCGCTACCCGCTGCAACGTACAAAGCGCGAGCGCGTGCCGTGCGGTAGCTTGCCATATACAAGCCTCCCTTGGGTCCGTCATTGCCGCGGGATCTATCGCCGCTGTCGTTCAGCATTTCCGCAACCGTGATCTCAATTTTGGTGCGGCGCTTTGCACGCACCGTGATGCAAGGATAGCCGACCATCTCCTGTCCGAGATCCAAAATCAGCTTTTCACCCGCATGCAGCACCGTTTTCTCACAGGAATCGCCTATACGGGTAAAAATCGGAGAAATCTCGCCGTAATCCGTACCGTTTGGCAGGATATCGCGATAGAGCACCGCGCTTTGCGGACGCTGATTGAACGCAGAGCGTACACGGACGGGCTCACCCACGTGTGCGCAGATGCGGGGCAGCTCCCCCTCCATCAAGCGAACGGGCTGCCACGCATACGCAGCGGGAAATTCATGCACATCGGGCATGGTGGCATCGTAGTATTCGCCGTCCCAGATATCGGCAAAGAGCACGCGACCGCCAATAACAGTCTTCCAGCTCTCGTCACTCACAAAGGAGGCAAGCAGCGCTCCCGACTCGTCAAAGCACTCCACGGCAGCGGCAAGAGCAGGCTCACGCCAGCCGTATTCTCCCATGGAAATGCGCCCACTCCACCAGCCGTTGGAAACAGCTGCGGTCAACAGATTTTCCTTTTTACAAAGCACAGTCACGTCGTATTCAAATTCAAACACGCGGCAATGATAGTCCGTCCACCCGGGCTTCAGCTCCTCGTTGCCAACACGCACACCGTTTACGTACACCTCAAAAATACCGAGCGCGGTGGCGGTCAGCTTGACGCTTGCTGTCCCGTCGGGCAGATCGAAATCACAGCGGAAGCAGGCAAGCCCGTTCCCGGGGGTCAACACGTACTCAGGGGCGTTAAAATAGCGCCACTCATGCCCCCAAGGGTGCGGCGTGGGCTGCGGCTTTGCCAGCGGATTACAAATAAACTTTGCCTTGGGATTCATCCTGCAAACCTCCATTGTAAGCATTTATGCCAAAATAACAATCTGCTATTTTCTCTAGTATAGCAAATCTTTTCTTTTCATTCAATGCTTTGTTTTATGCCTAAAAGCATGCTTTTTTATGCTTATACTCTTTCTTTTTTCATAAAAATATGATATACTATTGATAAATTTCATACGAGGTACGAAAATGACGGATATTTTAAGCGCCGCCCGCATGCAGGCGGCAGACCGTGCCGAGATCGCAAGAGGCACACCCTCCCGCATCTTGATGGAGCGCGCCGCAAAGGCTGCGCTTAAGGTGCTTTCCCTTGAATTTGATTGCCAAAAAGTACTCTTCTTGTGCGGCAACGGCAATAACGGCGGAGACGGCTTTGCCATGGCACGCTTTTTTGCCGAGCAGGGCGGCGCGGCGTGCGTCTGCTATCTGGGTGCATGTCTTGCAGACGGCACACCCGACACCGCACAAATGAGCGAGGACTGTGCCACACAGTACGGCTTGCTTCCAAGCACTCTCCCCTTGTCTGACAGCCCCGAGCTTTCGGGAGTGACCGCCGTGGTGGATGCCGTTTTCGGCATAGGGCTTTCACGCGCTGTCGAGGGCAAGACCGCCGCTGTTTTTCAGCAGCTCAATCAAAGCAAGCTCCCCGTTCTTGCGTTGGACATTCCCAGCGGCGTGCACGCAGACAGCGCAGCGGTACTGGGCACTGCGCTCAAAGCCACCCGCACCGTTTCCATGACAGCCTACAAATACGGACACCTCCTTTATCCTGGCACGCTTTTTTGCGGAAGGGTCAGCGTGGCAGATATCGGCATCCCCGTCACGGAACGCAGCGCCGCCTTACTGGATCGCTCCGATCTGGAGCGCCTGCCGCCACGTCCACCGCGCGCCCATAAGGGCACGTTTGGACGCGTACTCGTCATCGGCGGATCTGTCGGCATGAGTGGCGCCGGCTATTTCTCCGCAAAAGCCGCTTATCGCGCAGGGGCGGGCTTGGTAGAGATCTTTGCTCCCGAAGAAAACCGCCTCATCTATCAAACGCAATTGCCCGAAGCGCTTCTCACGCCTTACGATCCAAGGGCTCTGGACAAAAACGCCCTGCGCGATGCCATATCTCGTGCCGACGCGATCGCCATCGGCATGGGACTGGGGACATCTCCCCTCACGGTACGTTTGCTGGAGACCGTGCTGAATCACGCCGAGGTGCCTCTTGTTTTGGACGCCGACGCCCTGAACGTGCTGGCGGAGGAGCCGCAGCTTCGCCTATCTCTGCTTGCCTGCAAGGCCCCCGTCGTTCTCACCCCGCATTTGGGTGAAGCGAGCCGCCTGCTGCACGCTTCCATTGCGGAGATCTCCGCCCTCCCCTGCCGCTTTGCCGAAAGGCTGGCCAAGGAAAGCGGTGCCGTAACCGTGCTCAAGGATGCCCGCACGCTGATCTGCGACGGTGAACGGCTTGTGTTGAACCCCTATGGCAACAGCGGAATGGCAACGGGCGGCAGCGGAGACGTATTGTCAGGCGTGATCGCTGCCTTGCTCGCGGCAAAGGCAGAGCCTTTTGAGGCGGCACAGCTTGGCGTTCTTTTGCACGCGTTGGCAGGTGACGCCGCCGTTTCCAAAATTTCCAATCGCGCTTTGATGGCAAGCGACATGTTAGATGCGCTTGGATCCCTTTGACCATTTCCTTATTTTTCCAGCAATTCCAGTTTTTCTTCAATATTTTCCAATTTTCGTTTTAATGTGTTTGCGTTTTTTCTTCTTTAGCGCTAAAAAAGGCTTGCTTTTTCAAAGCAAGCCTTTTTTGATTATTCTCCGGATTCCTCTTCCTGCAGCCGCTTTTGCATTTCCTCGTACATTTCAAAATATGTTTGCATCGCGACAAGACGAAACAGCAGATATAGCGCACTCACACCTATAAACACAAAGCCGAGCACCTTAAACATGGTGCTTTCCGCCTCGCAAAGCGAAACCGCCAGCATGAATCCGCCAAAAAATATTTTGGGGAGCTCGCGAAGAAGCTGACGCCCTCGTTTTTCCACCAACAATACGCGCAACAACGGGAGCATGACGGCATACAGCACGAGTAAAAGCGGTAAAGCAGCCGAGCCGCGTTGAAGAAGCACGAAGCAAAGCCCGAGTCCTATTCCAAGCAACGAGACCACGAGGTTGATCCACTCCCAACGCGCCTTTCCGATCACAGCACGCAAGGAAAGCACAAACGTGGGCAGATTGCTGATGATGCCGATCACGCCCATGGCGATCAAAAGGACGTCAAACGCCTCCACTGCATAAGCACTCGCCCAAAGGATGCCGCCGCCCAACAGCACGCCAAGCAATGCAGTAAGCGCCACTCTTATAATATAGTACACTCTGGGACGAATCATGCCTTCCGTGCCCCCTTGAGACCGTCACACGCACCGTGTGCACGAAAATATTCTATCACGCGATCACTCACAAGCCCGTCGGGCAGCTCGCCCTTGGCAAGCAACTCGCGAACGGCGGTAGAGGAAACGAATTCAAAATCATCCGCCGCTTGCAGATAAACCGTAACCGCACGAGGGTTGCGTGCAAGATTTGCAGCAGCCATATTCTCCTCGTAAGCGCGATCTCTTTCGTTGCGGATGCCCTTTACGATCACATCCGCCCCCAAACGATCGAACAGATCCACCAGCAAGCCGTCATCCGCCACCACCTCCACATCGGGCAGGTCGGCAAGCGTAAGCCGCGCAATTTCGGTACGTTCCTCCAGGGTGTGGGTATAGGTCTTGTTTTCATTGATCATCACAGCGACCGTAACCTTATTATAATGACTGCGCGCACGCTTGATAATATCAAGGTGCCCCAACGTCATGGGATCAAAGCTCCCGGGTATCAACGCATGACTCATAGCTTCTCCTTTGCGGGCGTAAGCAAAAACACGTATGCCACGCCGTAACGTTTGGTTTTTAAAATTTCATAGCGGGCGGCAAGCGCCGCATCACCCCCGAAAAGATCCTTTTCGGCTCCGCATTCTGCCACCACGGTCGCGCCCGCTGTAAGCAGCCCTTTGTCCAGCAGGGACGTCAAAACGTCGGGCAACAGCCCCGCGGCGTATGGGGGATCCAAAAACACCAGATGGAAGGGCGGCTCGGTGCAGCTCTCCAAAAATCGCAACGCCTCCGCGCAAACAACGCGCGTACGCGCCCCAAGGCGGGTTTTTTCCACGTTTTTTCTTACGATCTCGCAGGCTTCCTTGGCACAGTCCACCAGTACAGCGCTCCCCGCACCGCGGCTGACCGCTTCAAGCCCCATTTGCCCCGATCCCGCAAAAAGGTCCAGCACCCGTCTACCCTCAAGCTCGAATTGCAGCATGGAAAATATAGCCTCCTTGGCACGCTCGGAGGTAGGGCGCGTGCGCTCTCCCGCAAGAGTTTCCAAGCGCACACCGCGTGCAGAGCCCGTAATAATGTGCATCATGTGTGTGCATTCTCCTTTTCGCGAAAATAGCTGTAAACGGCGTCTGCCAACACAGCACCCACGCCCGGTGCTGCCGCAAGCGATTCGCGGCTTGCCTCTTTTATGGCGGAAAGACCGCCAAAGTGCGCAAGCAGCAGCTTTGCCTTTGCCTTTCCCACGCCAGGGATCTTTTCCAGGGTGGACGTGCGCAGGCTGACGCGCTTCGCCTCGGTCATACGCTTTACGGAAAAGCGGTGGACCTCCTCTTGGATGCGGTAGATCGCCGTAAACACGGCGCGGTCATGCGCGATGGAGATCTCCTCCTCTTCCGTGCACAGCGCGCGCGTTTTATGGTAATCGTCCTTTACCATGCCGAATACGGGAAGGTCGATCTGTAATTCCCGCAGCAACGCGCGGATCACGCCCACATGCGCGGCACCGCCGTCCAGCAGGATCAGATCGGGCAAAACGGAAAAGCCCCTTCCTCCTCCCTCGTTCAAATGCGAAAAACGGCGAAGAAGCGCTTCGCGCATGCAGGCATAATCGTCCGTTCCCTCCACGTCACGGATGCGGAAGGTGCGATACTCTCCTTTGTTGAATCTCCCATTCTCCCAAACGATCATACCGCAGGTCTTATGCTCGGCACCCAGGTTGGAAATATCATAGCTTTCAATGCGGTTAGGGATGACCTCCAGAGCAAGCAGGGCAGCAAGACGGCACATCGCTTCATCGCTTTTTTCACTCTCGCGCCGCGTGGCGGCAAGGCGCTCTGCGGCGTTTTGCACCGCAAGCTCACAAAGCTGCTTGCGTTCACCGCGCCTTGGCGGATACAGCTGCACCTTGCGCCCTGCCGTCTCACAGAGCAGTTCTCCCAACGCAGACAGCTCCTCCTCCTCAATATCAAACGAAAGAAGAATACGGGACGGTATCTCGGAACGGCGGCGATAATGCTCAAAGATAAAGGAGATCAACGCATCGTTATCCAGGATCTCCTCACCGCCAAACACGACCTCGTGCTTGTCGATCAAAGCACCCTCACGCACGTAGAACACGGACATAGCGGCGCCGTAATCGTCACGATAAAAGCCAAAAGCATCCTCCTCGGTATCGGGAGATGCTACCACCTTTTGCTTTTGTGAAAGCTTTTGCAGTGCAAACAGGCGGTCGCGATAGGCGGCGGCAGATTCAAAGCGCTCCTCCTCAGCGGCGGCTTCCATCTTTTCGCGCAGAACGCGCAGGGCTTGCGTGCTGTTTCCGCGCAGCACGTCGGCAGCGCAGCGGATCAGTTCACCGTACTCCTCCTCGCTTACCTTGCCCGTGCAGGGGGCACAGCACTGCCCCAGCTGCGCGTACAAGCAAGGACGCTCCTTCCCGATATCCTGCGGGAAGCGGCGGCTGCATGTGGGCAGACGCAAGGTTTTTTGCAGGGTGCGCAGGACGCTCCCTGCCACGGAAGCACCCGAATAAGGGCCGAAATACCGCCCCTTATCCGATTGGCGCGAGCGCGTAAACTGCAAACGCGGATAGGGCTCTGCCGTAATTTTAATATATGGATAGGATTTTGCATCCTTGAGCCGAATGTTATATTTGGGCGTATGCTGCTTGATCAGCGTGTTCTCCAATGCCAAGGCCTCGATCTCGGTATCACACAAAAAGTAGTCGAAATCCGCGACCTGCGATACCATTTTTGCGGTTTTTATGCCCTTGACGTTATTTTGAAAATACTGTGAAACGCGGTTTTTCAGCTTGCGGGATTTGCCTACATAGATCACGCGCCCCTCGCGGTCGCGCATGATATATACCCCCGGGGTTAGCGGCAGCTCGCCTGCTTTTTGTAACAGCCCTTCACGCTTTTTCTCGACTTGCATGCATACCTCCCCCTTTTTTCTTCTCAAAAATTGCGGGGTGCCTGTTGTGGACACCCCGCAGTTCTGGAAAAATTCGATTATTACTCGCGGAACCCTGTATTGATCAATTCCTCAAGGGCGTCGAGTGCCTCGCTTTCATCTGCACCCTCCGCGATCAATCTGATGGTCATTCCCTGGGCAATTCCAAGGGAAAGAACACCAAGCAGACTCTTCGCATTCACCTTGCGGTCTTCTTTCTCCACCCAAACAGAGCACTGGAAGCCGTTAGCTCTTTGAATAAAGAAGGTTGCCGGGCGTGCGTGCAGTCCGATCGTATTGGTAATGGTAACTTCCCGAGAGATCATAGTTCCATGCTCCATTTCTTTTTTACCGTCTCAAGGACAGTATTCCTCATAATATATTAATAGTATAACAAATGCCAGAGCGAAAATCAATTGACATTATGGTGATATTTTGCCCCTCAAAACGGCAAAACTCTGTGAAATTTGACGATATTACACGTTCTTTTCTATCCCCATAATGCGTATTTCAATATCCGCCGTTTCGGTTTGAACGGTCACGCTTTGATTGATCGCCAGATAGATCCTGCCACCAAGCAAAAAGCTTCCTCCATGCTCCACACCCTCGCACTGCAACACGCCGTTTACGTCCAAAAGATACTCGTTATTGTCCTGGGGATAGACACATTGCACGGTATTTCCGTTACCGTCCTGCAGATAAACGGTGGCAGGGGCGGCAGAAACCTGCTGTGTCAATCTTCCAAGGCTGACACGCTCCCCATCATTCATCATATACAGTTCCGTGTCCTTTTGCAACAGCTCCACAGTCGTGCTGCGCACCTTTTTGATCTCAAAGGTAACGGTGTATTCCTCCAGCAGTTCTTTTGGGGTGAAAAGATTTTGCAAATTGCTTCTTTGCCAAATGCCCACAAGGCTGAGCACGAGAAGCAGGATCAATGCCACGTCCAACAAATTGAAGCGTCTTTTAGCGTTATTCTCACTCATTGCGATACCTCCTCATCCCAGTCCAGCGTAATGCATACGCCCTCGCCCGCATACGCGGGAAAGCGCAGGCGGTAGGAGCGTCCCGCGGCAATACGGCAATCCTCTGCGGTATAGCCCAAGCCCGCCTCATAATCCGCCGTCACTTGTATCGTCACCGTTACAGTGTTAAAGGTGTCGGGATAGGTGTTTTTGGTCACTACAAACAGCCCGTTCTCCTGCTGCTCGGGCGTTTCGGTATAGACCTCGTACGGGCGGCTATCCACCTTGATCACCTCGCCGATCACGCTGCCCGTTTCAGCATCCGTCACCGTGTCACCCGTGTGCAACGATGCTATCTGATCTCGGTCCACGCCGGCAAGCTCAACGGTATAGGTGATCTCTCTTTCCTCAATGTCGCTGCCGTCAAACGGATCCAGAGGCGTGAGCAGCACCACCAAAAAGAAAACCGTGGCAACAACGAATATGAGAAGAAGAATGTCCACCAAAAGGAAGAGCCAGCGGCGCTTCTTTTCACCCTGTTCAACAGGTCGTCTTTGTCCGCGGCGTCCGCGGCGCACACCGCGCGGTGCCTCGCTCCAATACGATGAATCGGGTTTATTGTTGTTCATGCTTGACCTCCTCTCCGTGAGCGATCGGCTCACTGCTATGCATAACACGGTAATCAACGGAAGCGTGCGTCCGAGTTTGCCGGATCGGCACCATAGCACGCTCAAAGCTTCTGCGATTTCTGGCATCAGCGCCAACGAGTGCAATAGCCATAAAGAACAGCAGAAGTGCCGCAGGATCGCCCCAGGAATAACGAAACAGGCTCATGGTAAGCACTCCGCAGATCAAAGCGACACCCGATACGGGTGCTACGGCACTACGCACATCCGTGGCGCGCCGCATCAGGGAAAAACAGTTTTGAAGCACGAGGAAGAAAAGCGCCGCAGGCAATATCACACCTACAATGCCCCCCTCCGCCAAGCGATACAGCCAAAAATTAAAGGAAGATAAGACCTCCTCGTGCGGCAAGGCGGTATACAGCACACACACCGCCTCAAGCCCGTCGTGCCCCAAGCCGAACAGCAGGCGAAGCATGCCCGCACCGCGCCCGAAAAAGCCTCCCTCGTTCTCAAAGAAAAGCCGCGCCGCCAGCTCTCCCGCCACGTCTGTTCTGACCGAAGAAATGTCGGCAGTCTGCCGCAGGGTCAGTCCTATACGTTGACGCCATACAGCGGGCAATAGAAACCATCCGCCAACGCCGATCGCACCGCCGCCCACAAAATACGGCAAGGTATAGCGCTTACAAAGCAACGTGATCACCACGATCTCCACCGCAAGTGCGATCCATGCGCTTTGCACCCAGGAAAGCGTGATCGCTGCGGCGATCGCCACGCAGGCAAATCCCGAGGCCAAGCGATATTGGCGCTTGGAACGAATAAAGGCATGCAGCGCAAACGGGAACGCAAGCACCATAAAATAGGCAAAGACAGCATGATCCGAAAAGCCCGCGCACACAGCCGTGCCAAGCTCCGCCATCGCAGCTTCACCGTGTCCGCCAAAGGCAAGCACGGCGGCAAGCACAAACTGAAAAATCCCCAGCACGGATGCACCCGTTGCGGAAAGCAAAAGTGCCCAACGGGAGCGCAACAGCCAATGCGGCGTGGAAAACATATTCACAACGGGAAAATATAGCGCCATAAGGAGCACGGCAGTGATCACGCCGACAGCCGCCCCTCCTCCCCTCGCCGACACGGCGGAGGAAAGCGCAAATAGCAGCAGCAGCAGTACGGCGAGATCCTGGAGCTCCATATGAAACGCACGCGTACCGCGCAAAAGCTTAAAGCAGTACCCGACCAGCACCAGAAAAGCGCCAAGCACCAGCCACAGCGACGCATGCGGCACAAAGCCGTAAAAGGGGGCAAGGGCAAGCAGCACAATGATTCCCGATTCGGGGACGGAAAGCACCGCAAGCACCAGCACGGCAGCAAGTAACGCCAAAAGCAAATACAAGGGACCCGTAAACGCCGTCAACGTGCCAACAGCCATTCCAAGCGGCACGGCGATCGCATATTGCGCCTTACCCTTTTGCGGGATATCCTTCAGGCTCTCATCGGAAAGCCCCATCAGTCCCTTGAGAAGCCACCCCGAGATCACGCCTTTTTCCAAAACGTACGCCATAGAGTGCTCCGAGAACAAAAGTAAAGCTCCCACCAATGCCACGCCGATCCCGCTAAAAAGCATATACGCGTCGGGAACGCCCTCTCTCCAAACCGACGCGATCAGCCACGTTACGATGGCTGAATACGCACCCGACGTTAACAAAAACATACCCACGGTGCGCAAGCTGCAATGGCATATACCGTTGATCAGCAGATATACGGCACGCCGCAGGAAGCTGCGATCAATAGCACGCGCCATACCGCGCCGCAAGGGGCGTTTCGCCGTTTTGCCGCGGCGAAGGTCGGCGAGATATACCGTTCCCGATTCGCGGAAGCTCTGCTCCGCTGCGGGATACGCGGTAAAGATGCGGCCTATGGGCGAATTCGCCACCGCCTTATAAAAGCGGTCGGTCAAGCGGGCAAAGAAACGCCCGACGCGCTGAAAAGCATGAGTATTCTCTCTCACGGCGTTTCCCTCCTTTTTCTTAATCCTTCTTCTCCAACAGATCGGGACGTTGTCGGCGCGTGATCTCCCACGCTTGCTCCGCACGCCATCTTTCTATATTGGCGTGGTGCCCCGAAAGCAGCACATCGGGCACCGTCATGCCGTGAAACTCCACGGGACGCGTGTATTGCGGATACTCCAGCAAGCCCGCACTGTGACTTTCGTTTTCATAGCATTCGGGTGCTGCCAGAACGCCGTCCACAAGACGCGCCACGGCATCCACCAGAATACATGCGGGGATCTCTCCGCCTGTCAGCACGTAGTCTCCTATGGAAATCTCTTCATCCACGATCTCCTCGATCACGCGCGCGTCCACGCCCTCGTAGTGACCGCACAGTATGATCAAATGCTCCAATTGCGAGAGCTCGCGCGCCTTTTGCTGTGTGAGCACCTTGCCGCGCGGCGACATGTAAACGACACGGCGATTTTGCTCCTCGGGCACGTCTTCCGTGATCGCTTTATAGCAATCGTAGATCGGGGGTGCCATCATCAGCATCCCCTTTCCTCCGCCGTACGGCGTATCATCCACGCGGCGGTGCTTGTCCTTAGAATACTCCCTGATATTGTGCGCCTTCACAGTGATCGCGCCGCTTTTTTGCGCCCTGCCGATCACGCTCTCGCCAAGCACGGTGCTCACAAGTTCGGGAAACAGCGTCATTATGTCAAATCTCATCACGGAAGCATCCCTTCGATCGGAGAAATGCAGATCCCCGTTTCCTCTACGCGCTTCACAAACTCACGCACCGCGGGCACCATCGCCTCACCCCTTGGAGTGGAGATCACGTAAATATCGGTAGCGGCGGGATGGATCACGTCCTTAAGCTCCCCCAGCAGCTCGCCGCTTTGTGCGTGATACACGGGCAAGCCGATCATTTCGGCGATCAGCAGCACGCCCTCGGGGAGCCTCAGATCCTCGCGCTTGGCATACAGCACCGTACCGCGCAGGGCGTCCGCCTCTTCCATGGTATCCACGCCCTCCAAATCGACATACATCATGTTGCGTGAAGCCGCGACACGCTTGATCCTCTTTTTCTCAAAGCTATTGCCTTTTTTCAAATAGACGGCGGGCAATGCGGCAAATACGGCAGGGGAGTCGCACCATTGCTCCACCTTTACGCCGCCGCGGCAACCGTGTGTATTGACAATTTTTCCACACTCGGGATATTCGATTTTTGCCATAACTGCTTCCTCTCGTGTCACATAAGCGTATATTTCATATTATTATACCACAATTTTATTGCTTTTTCAACCGCTTTGCCGACATTTGAGGCTTTTGCGGTAATTTTTTTGTTTTGTTGGAAAAATTTACAAATCTCCCCTTGTATTTGTGCGCACTTGAGGTTATAATGGTAAATGATTATGCGCAAAAGCGCAATTACAAGGAGGTTTTACTATGTTTCCCGTTACTTTTCTTGCCGAATCAGGAAGCAGCTCGCTCTGGATGACACTCGGCATGATCGCCGTTTTCATTCTTGTATTCTATTTCTTCGGCATCCGCCCGCAAAAGAAACAAGAGCAGGAGGCTGCCGAAATGCGCAACAGCCTGATGGTTGGTGACGAGATCACGACCATTGGCGGCATCATTGGAAAAATCGTCAGCATCAAGGATGAAACCATGGTGATCGAGACCACTCGCGACCACACCCGAATCCGTCTGCTTAAGTCCGCAGTACGCTCCGTTGACGTACGCGTAGAGGACACCCGTGCTCCCAAGGTGCAGCCCGTTGTTGAGGAGGTACAGGAAGCACAAGAAAACAAGGCGGAGGAATAATAAAAGTCTGCCCCCTCTCATAGAATGTACCAACGTACACTAAGGAGGGATAACCATGCCGCCCAAAAAAAGAACCCCGTCAAAGCGCCCACGCCATACCGTCACTGACCGCGAAAGCACCCGTGTGCTGCCAACCGTAGCCAAAAGCACGCTTTTGGCATTCGCCGTTACACTGGGCGTGGGCTTGCTGCTTCTTGCGCTGACCACTGCCATTTTGCTTTCCACCAAGGATCCCGACCGCTACCACGATGCGGCAGGCATCGTTCTGCTCTACCTTACCGCCACGCTGGGCGGCGCGCTCTGTGTCAAATTCTACGGGCGACGCGCTCCCTTGCTTTGCGGCATGACGCAGGGGCTTTGCCTGTTGCTGTTTTTCACGCTGGTCGCACTCTTTATGCCCTCGTCGGGCGGCAACAAGGCTCTCGCTTTGCTTTTGCGCCTTCTGGTGGTTCCCGCCGCCTTACTCGGCGCCACCCTTGCCTCAAGAAAAAAGAAGCCGCGCCGCCATCATCACTAAAAAACATACAGGAGAATAAAAAATGATCGCAACGCTTGTTTTTGTCGACGTAAAGCCCGAACACGTAGAGGATTTTCGTGCCATCACCTGCTACAATCACGAGAATTCCCGCAAGGAGGCAGGCAACGTCCGTTTTGATGTTCTGCAAAGCAACGATGACCCCACTAAGTTCACCTTGATCGAGGTTTTCGAAAGCGAGGAAGCCGCAAAGCTCCACAAGACCACCGCGCATTACCTGCGCTGGCGTGAGGAGGTCGCTCCCTATATGGCTTCGCCCAGAAAAGCGATCCACAACACCCCCGTAGCCTTTGATTGACCCCATAACGGTATAAAAAACGCGGCTTTCACCGCGTTTTTTTATTTTTGATAGACCAGGATCTCCGCATCCGCTTCCACCGTGAGAGCTTCGGCTTGTGCAAGCCGTGCCGTCGCCTCCTTTGACGTGCGGTAGTAATAAGGAGTCATTGCAAAAAGCTCCTGCAGCGTCGCGCGGTCCAGCTCCATCGTATAAGAAACGCTATGCCGTGTAAGCAGCGTCATGCCCTGCGGAAGATCCGCGCGCGGCTCGTTGAGGTACGGTGTTTTGTACAGCAATTTTTTCAGCGAAAAAAGATGCTTTGCGCCTGCCCCCACAAGAATCAGAATACCGCCCGTCTTTAAAACGCGCAAAAACTCCGCCTCGCACACGGGGGCAAAAAGACTGACAACGGCATCAAGAGACGCATCCCGTACGGGAAGATCGAAGATCCCCGCCACGGCAAACTCCGCATCGACGCCTTCCCTTTTTGCTTTTTTCGCCGCGTGCAAAACGCCGCGCTTGGAAAGATCGATGCCCAGAGCGCGCATTCCCGTTTTCGCGATTTGCAGGGTGTAATACCCCTCGCCGCATCCCGCATCCAGCACGATTCCGCCCAAGGCTTGCTTGCCAAGGATCTCGCAAACGGCAGCCGCGATCGGCGCATAATGTCCCTTTTCCAAGAAGGCTGTACGTGCGCGGATCAGATCGGCATCGTCTCCGCCGCCCGACGCCTTGGCAGAGGCGAGATTGACGTACCCCGCGCTTGCCATATCGTATGCGTGGCGCTTTGTGCCCGTGCAAGCAAGCACGTTTCCTTCCCGTTGCATTGCCGCTTTGCAAACAGGGCACTTCCACACCGTTCCCCACAGATCCGTCATGTTCTCACTCCTTTTAGCTTTTCGCTACCATTGTAGCACATTCTGCCGTTTTTTGCAAGATAAAAAAGCGTTCACCCTTGCGCGGGTGAACGCTTTTTTGATTTACTGTGCGGGCGGGGGGACCACGGGCAATTCAAACCAAAAGATACTGCCCACGCCCACAGCACTTTCCACGCCGTAAGACGCCTTATGCGCCTCCAGAACGCCCTTGACGATGGAAAGCCCAAGACCCGTGCCCATCACGGCACGCTTGTGCTCGCGATCCACGCGGTAGTAGCGATCCCAGATCTCACCGATCTGCTCGGGCGGAATGCCGTCTCCGTCATCCGCCACGGTCAAGCGCACCTTGTTGCCCGAAACGGTTTCGGTCACAAGCACACGGCGGCTTTCCCCCGTATAGTTGACGGCGTTATTGATGAGATTATAGAGCACCTGCAGGATCATGGTGCGATCCGCCTCAACGAAAACGCTTTCCTGCAAGGAGAATTCAATATGATACCCCTTGTGACGTATCAACGTGTCATAGCGCTGCATGGTGTCGCGCAGCGTCTCGGTAAAATCAAATACGGCAGTCCGAGGCTTAAGCGTACCGGCTTGCAATTTGGAAAGATCCATCAGATCCTTTACCAGCTCAGAGAGCCTCGTGGTCTCATCGATCACCACCTGAATATTTTCGGGGGAATTTTCCCCGGGGATATCCCGCATCATTTCGCTGTAACCGCGGATCATGGTAAGGGGAGTACGAAGATCGTGTGAAATGTTGGCGATCAGCTCCTGTTGCAAGCGGTCTGTGACGCTGATCTCGCCTGCGGCGTACTCCAACGCATCCGCAAGCTCCTGTACCTCGCGGTAGCCGCCACCCGAAAAATCGACCTCAAACTCCCCCGCGGCAAGTTGCCCCGCCTTTTTTGTAATCTCGATAAGCGGCTTTGCCACGATACGCGAGAGCAGGAGTGCCATCAAAAATACCGCAACAAGCAAAACGCCCACGATCCAGATAAACTGTATCTCCAGCGTCTTCACAATGGCATCCACGGGGGTCAGCTCGCAATCCAGCATCAGAAGATACCAGCTGTCCTCCTCCTCAAGCAAGCGCACGTGAATGGCGTTGATCGAGCGCCCCGCGCGGGGCATCCCCGGGAAGCGCCCCTCATCTTCAGACACCTCGCCGTCAAAGACGAAGCGCTTGTTAAAGGAGCCTCCGTTTTCCCGCGCCGAATTATATAAGCTTGAGAGCAAGTCGGATGCCAGATGATGGATGACGCAATCGGGCGTGACGTCAACGTCTGCCGTTTCCACGGCGTCGTTTCCCTCAATCTTGAATACGCGGATACAGACCGTGTACTCCTTTGCGTAATTCTCCGCCACCTTTTCCAGATCATCGCTTGGCAGATATTGCTCCAGCTCCAACGCGATCTCCTGAATTTCGGAAAATTTTTCCTTTTCGTAAAAATACGAAAGCAATCGGATCTGAAACACCCAAATCACCAGCAGGATCACCAGCATAAACAGCAAAAGGCAAGCAAACAGGCGCCATCGAATACCCACCCGTGTCCCCGCCGTACGTTTTGCGCTCATCCGCGCTCCTCAAAGCGGTATCCCACGCCGCGCAACGTCACAATGTAATCGCTGTAGCGCCCAAGGCTTTTACGCAAAAGCTTGATGTGCGTATCCAGCGTGCGAGCATCCCCGTAAAAATCGTAGCCCCAGACCTCACTGATCAGCTTTTCGCGCGTCAGTGCCACGTTGCGATTGCGAAGCAAATAGAAGAGCAGTTCGTACTCCTTAGGCGACATTTCCACGCGCTCGCCGTCCACATACACGATACGTGCCGTGAGATCCGCCTGCAAGCCACCGTTGTCAAAGGAGAGTATTTCGTGCGCGTGCTCCTCGGCTTGTACGGGGCGCTTTACACGCTTCATTACCGCTTCCACGCGCAAGAGCAATTCACGCGGCGAAAAGGGCTTTACCACGTAGTCGTCCACCCCCGACTCAAAGCCGTTGATCTTATCGTATTCCTCTCCGCGCGCGGAGAGCATGATGATGGGCGTTGCAGAGACCTTGCGGATCTCTCGACAGGCGGAAAAGCCGTCCAGCTCGGGCATCATGATATCCAGTATAATGATGTCGAAGCTTTCGCGGCGCACCAGACTCACCGCTTCCATACCGTCTCCCGCCTCGGTTACGGCATGCCCTTCAAATTCGGCGTATTTACGGATAATGGCGCGAATACGCGCCTCATCGTCTACAACCAAAATGCGATACATATAAGCCCCCCCTTATAAGGTCATTCCTGTATATTCAGCCCCGTTCCCTCGGGGATATATTCCTGCAGCACGATCGTACAGGTGTAGTAGGTGCTGGTGCTGACGTTCAAAAATTTCACGCTGACGGTATCTCCCACGGAAAGGGCGCGAATGATGGCTTTGATCTGCTCCACGGAGGACGAGCTTGTGCCCCATACCTGCGTGCCGTTGATGCTGTAAACGTAATCGCCGTTTGTAATACCGCTATGCGATCCGTTATCCAAAACCCGAGCACAATAATAGCGCCCCGAATAATCGGTATAATAGTCAGCCAAGGAAAGCCCCATGGTGGGTATGCCGCGGATATATCCGTACTTGAACAGATCCTCAAAGGAATCCTTATATGCGGCGTCAATGGGGATGGCAAAGCCAAGCCCCTCCACGCCCGTAGCGGAATATTTCGCGTTGACAACGCCGATCAGCTCCCCTGCCATATTGAACAGGCCGCCGCCCGAGTTGCCCGAGTTGATCGCTGCGTTGGTCTGCAGCAGCGTCATTTTTACGCCGTCCACGCTGATCTCGCGCTCCAGAGCGCTGATGATGCCATTCGTGACCGTTCCGCCAAGCTCTCCCAACGGGTTACCGATGGCGATCACCTCTTCGCCGAGCGCAAGCGCCTTGCTGTAGCCAAGACTTGCCACGGTCAGCGGCTTTCCCGCTTGCGGCGTGATCTTGATGATGGCGATGTCGCCATCCTCGTTCGTACCGCGCAAGGTTGCCACGTAGGTATCGCCGTTAGTCAGTCTGACGTAGATATTGTCACAGCCCTCGATCACGTGATTGTTGGTAACGATGATGCCGTCCTCGTGAATGATCACGCCGCTTCCCGCGCCTGCGGAAATGCCGTGATAGGAGGTGGTCGTGGTAGTGATCTCCACCACGCTGTCCTTCACTGCGGCGGCTGTGGCGATCAGGCTTTGCTTGTGATCTCCTGCCGAGCCGTTCGCAGAGCCGATCAGGGCATCGTTGCTGTTTTTCACAAGCTCGTCAAACGCCGCGGCATAGTCGTATCCCGAATCGGTGTTGGGATAAGGGGTAGCGGTCGTACCGTTCCCCGTGCCCGATTGCGTGCCCGAGCCGTCGTTTGCAGAGTCTTGCACACCGCCCTCCTGCTGCGTGCCGCCATTTCCCTCTTGATCGCCATAGGGATCATCGTCCTCTTGTGCAAACCAGCCGTTCAGCGTTCCCACAAAAAACACGCCACCAAGCCCTGCCATAGCAGAGCAAAGCATGCAGACCGCCACGATCACCGCGATCACAGCGATCTTCTTTCCGCGTCCACTCTTTTTTGGCGGCGCGGCTTGCATCGGCTCTACAATGGGGGGCATAAAGCTGCCTCTTTCATTCTGGTAGGAAACGCCGTACCAATGCGGCTCCCTGAAGGCTTGCTGCTCCTTGTATTCCGTTTCGGATGCCCCTTCCTTTTCGTGATCACTGTTATCGCGGAAGGGCTCCTCGTTAAAATTGTCGGGATCGTACATAAACAAACTCCTTTCCAAACAAGGTTTTTCCAATCATGCAAAGCCAGTATAGCTTTCTTTTGTGAAGATTGGATGATTACACGGCAAAAAACGCTTGAATTTGCAAAAAACCAATTGCACGCAAAACGCATGTATGCTATAATTAAATCAATTCAATGCTTTATCGGGGAGGTGCGGGGCTTGCTCAGCGTTATAAAAAGCTTACTTGCAAAAGAAGAGATCCGTCTCGTTGCACCGATCCCCCTCTCCCGCTGCACCGTAACAAAGCAATATCTGCTGGAGCGAGTCGGTATAGCAAAGGGCACCGTCTTTATGCTTGCCGTACCTTATTATACCACAAAATGCGACGATCCCGCAAGAAATATTTCCGCCTACGCCGTTTCCCGTGATTATCACGGCTTTTTCAAAGCACTTTTTGATAAGCTTTTGCCTATACTGCAAAGCGAATTTCCGCAAAACCGTTTTGCGGGGTTTGCCGATCATTCTCCCATTGCCGAGGCGGAGGCTGCCGTGCGTGCGGGGCTTGGCTTTTGGGGATGCAATCACCTGTTTTTGACAAGCAAGCACTCCTCTTTCGTGTTTTTGGGCGAGATCGTGACGGATGCTTGCTTTGATCTCCCCCTCTGCGAGGAACGGCACTGCGAGGCCTGCGGCGCGTGCCGCAGGGCGTGCCCCGTCGGTCTGGATATTGCAAAATGCCATTCGGCGCTCA
The DNA here is from genome assembly GCA_964579105.1 of uncultured Lachnospiraceae bacterium. Lineage (GTDB taxonomy): Bacteria > Bacillota > Clostridia > Oscillospirales > CAG-272 > Firm-07. The sequence goes on along the minus strand of CAZOFQ010000006.1, from coordinate 7,439 downwards.
CACAAAAAAGGGGCACGCTTACAAACGAGGAGCAGCGGCAGCTCCTTTCCCACGGATCGGCGTGGGGGTGCGATATCTGTCAGACCACCTGCCCTGTGACCCTGCGCGCCAAAAGCGCGGGGACGCTTTACAGCACCGTTCCCTACTTTCAAAAGAAGGCAATCCCTCGCCTCACCGCCAACACCGTGCGTGCCATGTCCGATGAGGATTTTGCCGCAAGGGCGTACAGCTGGCGCGGCAAAGCCGTGATCCTGCGCAATCTCGAGCTGACGGAGAAAGGAGAGACCACATGATCCGTTTTTATTACAACGGCGGCAGCACCGCCGTAAAGGAAGCGCTGACCGCGCAGATCAAGGAGGACCTTGATGCGGGTAAGCAGGTCCTGCTGCTCGTTCCAGAGCAAGAGACCGTAAGCGCGGAGCGCCGCATGCTGGAGGCTCTTCCCCCTTCGGCACAGCTCCGTTTCGAGGTGGTCAACTTTTCTCGCCTTGCCAATCGCGTATTCCGTATTTTGGGAGGACACAGCTGGAACACGGCAACGCCTGCCGTACGCGCGCTCCTGATGTGGCGCACTCTGCGCCATCTTTCGCCGTTGCTTTTGCAGTATGGTACGCACGCGTCAGAGCCCAAGCTTTGTGACATGATGCTGGAAGCCGCGACTCGCTTGCGCGCTTACTGTATCCCTGCCGAAAAGCTGCTGCAAACCGCCGACGAGCTGCCCGAAAACGATCCTTTACGCCCAAAGCTGCAAGACCTCGGCACCGTGCTCGGCACCTTCGAGGCGGACCTTATCCGACGCTTTGACAACGGTGACGACGATCTTGACCGCCTTGCTGCGATCCTGCAAGGCAACGGTGCAGCCCTATTTGAAAGCACACATATTTATTTGGACTCCTTCACCGACTACACGGGGCAGGAAATTGCCGTTTTACGCAGATTGATGGCAGCCTCCCCCTGCGTCAGCTTTACCCTCCCTCTGGAGTCTCCTCACGATACGGGGCTGCATCTTTCCTCTGCCGCGCGCACGCACGAGCAGCTAAAGCGCATCGCAAACGAGCTCGGCATTGAGATCAAGCTCTGCCTAACGCCCTCGCCCACACCGCAGCACGCGCAAGCCTATCTTGCCAAAAACCTCTTTCGCATGACCGCCGAGGCTGCGCCCATGGGTCTCGTGCAAGGCGGCAACGTGCGCCTCACCGAATGCAACGATCCCTTTTCGGAGGCGGACGCCGCCGTATCCTACGTGCAGGAGCTCGTTCGCAACGGATGCCGTTACAGAGATATTGCCATCGTCCTTCGCGATGCCTCTGCACGCGTGGGCATTTTGGACGCCGCGCTGGAGAGAGAGGGCATTCCCTTTTTCCTTTCCGAAAAGACCGATATTACCCTGCGTCCTCTTGTCAAGCTGATCCTGCTTGCTCTGCGCATCCATTTGCACGGCTGGCGCGACGAGGACGTTGTCTCCTACCTGAAAACGGGCTTGTGCGGTATTTGCCCCGACGACGTCAACCTTTTCGAGGAATACACAAGCGTCTGGCATCCGCGCGGTGCACGCAGCTACGAGACAAGCTTTGAACGCAATCCCGACGGCTACACGACGACCGTAAGCGCACGAGCAAGGCAAATTTTGGAGGGGGCAAACCGCGCAAGAGCATGCCTTGTCCCTCCCCTGCAAGCGCTCTTCAAGTCCTTGGAGAGCGAACAGGCTGCCACCGAAAAATGCCGTGCATTATACGCCTTTCTCGAATCCCTGCACATCCGCGAGCAGCTCAAGGCGCAAGCAGCCGCCTCCCTTTCTGCGGGTGAGAGACGGGAGGCAGAGGAGCTTTCCCGCCTATACACCGTCACCGTTGAAGCGCTGGAGGCGGTTGCCTCTGCTCTGGAGGACGAGCCCCTCACCGTTGCGCAATTCTCCGAAGCGCTTCGATTGGTCTTTGCACGCACGGATATCGGTACGATCCCCACGTCGGTGGACGAGGTGACCATAGGCTCTGCCGCCATGCTTCGCACGGATCATCCGCGCTTTGTATTGGTGCTGGGACTCAACGAGGGAGAATTTCCGCGCACCGTAGGGAATGACGGCTTGATCGCCGAGAGTGAAAAGGAGCGCTTGCGCGCCTTCGGGCTGGAGCTGCCCTCGGACCGCACCGAGCGTGCCTCGGACGAGCTGTTTTACGTTTATCGCGCCTTCTGCGCGCCGCGAGAGGGCTTGTATCTCTCCTATACCAAGGCGACCGTCTCGGGGAGTACCGCCTCACCCTCCTTTGCGATATCGCGCGTGCGCACGTTGCTCAAGGAGCTTCCCACACACCGCTTTGAAAGCGAGCCGCCGCTGGAGCACATCTATACCCCAAGTGGCGCATTGGACCGCTTTGGAGAGCTTGACAGCGAAGAAAAGGCGGCGGTATGCGACCTGCTTTCGCAAATGCAGCTCCCCGCGGCGAAAACGCTCTCCTTACCCGTGGTGGAGCCTCGCGCCAGCGTCACCTTGAAGACCGCAGAAGAAATCTTCGAAAAAAAGGAGCTCAGCCCCTCACACCTGGAAAGCTTCTCCTCTTGTAAATTTGCCTATTACTGTGAAAAGATCCTTCGCCTGCGCGAGGAAAAAAGCGGCTCTCTCGAGCTTTCCGACACAGGCACCTTCCTGCATTACGTTCTGGAGCAGGTGATGCAGACCGTTAAGCAGGAAAAACGCCCTGTTGCCGAGTGGGATGAGGCAAGGCGAGATGACCTGGTTGCACGCATCTGCGCGGCTTACATAAGGGATCTGGAAGCCGCAAGCGGCTCTTTAACGCCGCGCGCAAGCGCCTTAATGAAGCGTCTTTCCACATTAGCCGCGCTTGTCGTTACCAGCCTTTTTGAGGAGCTTTCCGACTCGGATTTCGTCCCCGCCCTCACCGAATTCGACCTGAGGGGTGCAGACCCACAGGGTACGCTCACGCTCCCCGGAGCCCCCGAAATACCGCTTACGGGCAAGGCTGACCGCGTGGACCTCTGGCGCGCGCCTACGGGCGAAGCCTATCTGCGCGTCGTTGACTATAAGACGGGAACGCGAAAATTTTCGCCCAAGGACGTAGAGCACGGCTTTTCCCTGCAAATGCCCCTTTATCTTTCCGCACTCTGCTCGCGCACCTTTCCCTTTTTGAATCAGCTACTGGGACTCCCCGCGGGCACCAAGCTTCGCCCTGCGGGTGTGACCTATTTTTCCTCTGCCGTTTCCTCCGAAAACACCCCTTCCCGCGTAGAAACAAAAACGGCATTGTCAAATGCCGCGGGGCGCTTGGTGCGCAGCGGTGTTCTTTTAGAGGATGGCGCTGTGATGGCAGCCGCGACCCATTCGGGCAACACTGCCATTTTGGGAACAAAGAAAAGCAAAAAAACCTTGAGTGAAGCCGAATTTGAGGAAATGTTCCACTCGCTGGAGCAAACCGTCTCGCGCATCAATGCCGAAATGAAGGGGGGCTTTGCCGCGGCAAAGCCCAACAATCACGGCAACCGCAAGCCCTGCGATTACTGTCGCTTCGCCGCCATTTGCCGCACGGCAAAAATTCACCCGAAAGGAGACACCGAGGATGCGTGAATGGACCTTAGCACAACGCGCCGCTATTGAAGCACGCGGCAAGACCCTTCTGGTGTCCGCCGCAGCGGGCTCGGGCAAAACCGCCGTTCTCACGGAGCGCATCATCCGAACGCTCACGGACAAGGAAAGCCCCGCCGATATTTCTCGCCTTTTGGTCGTCACCTTTACGCGTGCCGCCGCAGGTGAGCTGCGCCAGCGCATCACGGCGGCACTTTCCGAGGCGCTCGCCTCAGACCCCTCCAATAAGCATCTTGCAGCTCAGCTGGTCCTGATCAGCGGAGCCTCCATTTCCACCATCGACTCCTTCTATCTCGAGCTGGTACGTGCGCACTTTGAGGAAGCGGGCTTCCCTGCCGCCTTCCGTCCCGCAGACGACAACGAATTACTTTCCCTGCGCCGCGAGATCATGAACGATACCGTGGACCGCATGTACACCGAAAACACCGATTTTCCGCGCGTGGCAGACGTGTTCTGCGACCTTCGGCACGAGTCCTCGCTCACCGATACCCTGCTTGACGTGTACGAGCAGCTGATGCGCTATCCCGAGGGCACGGAGCTTCTTACACGCTCTGCCGAAGAAATGGAAAAGGGAGCGAGCGACCCCTTGGATACGGCATGGGGCAAGGTCTGGCTTGGCGAGGTGCAAAAACAAGCCGCACGCGGTCAGCGACTGTTTGCCGCGGCGGTGGATGGCATGGAGCAAGAAGCGGAGCGCCTCACCCTGCAACGCAAATACGGAACGGCCTACAACGAGGTGCTGCAGCGCTGCCGTGAAATAACGGAGCGCGCAGAGTTTGGCGATTATGTCTCCCTGCGTGGGAGCATCGCCGCCCCCTTTGCGTGCAGCCTCGGCACACAAAAAACACCGGATTGCTCTGACGGTCTTCTCGAGCTTATCGCCGCATGCGAGGCGTTCCGCAAGGGCTGGAAGGATACCGTGCTGCCGCTTGCCGCATTCCACATCGACGAGGTGGAGCAAAGCGCGCTGGAATCCGCCGCGATCCTTCGCCTGCTCTACAAGGCGCTTTCTGCCTTTGACACGGAGTACCGCGCCTCCAAAATGCAGCGCGAGGTAGCGGAATTCTCCGACATTTCCCGCGCAGCCTTCCGCCTCTTGGTCTCTCCCGACGGCACGCCAACGCCGCTCGCCTCCGAGATCGCCGCCAAATACGACGCCGTATATATTGACGAATACCAGGACGTGGACGCCATGCAGGACGCGACGTTTCGCGCCATTTCCACCCCCACGAACCGCTTTATGGTAGGTGACATCAAGCAAAGCATTTATCGCTTTCGCGGTGCACAGCCTGCCGTATTTGCCCATTACCGCCATTCCTTCCCCTCATTGGAAAAGGCGACGGAGAATGATCCCGCCGCTACGGTATTCATGTCCGACTGCTTTCGTTGCGACGAGAGCATCATCAAATTTTCCAACGCTGTTTCGGGACACTTGTTCTCCATGGTCGCACAAAGCATCGGATATACCGCCGAGGACGACCTGCGCTTTTCCAAGAAAAAGCCCACACCCGACTATCAAAGCCCCAAATGCCGCGTCGTTCTGATCGACCGCGACAAGGAGGCAAAGGACGACGGCAACCCCGAGCTTTGCTTTATCGCGGACGAGATCGCGCGCTTGCTTACAAGCGGACGCAAGGCGGACGGCACGCCGATCCGTCCTGCCGATATCGCGGTGCTTGCAAGAAGCACGACTCACCTTTCTAAGCTGGAGCGCGAGCTTGCCGCAAGAGGCATTCCCGCCGCGGACACCTCAAGGCAAAACTTTTTTGAAAACTCCGACGTTCTGTGCGTATACAGCCTGCTTGCGGCGCTGGACAACCCCATGCGTGACGTCTATCTCGCCGCCGCGCTGCGCTCCCCCTTCTTCGGCTTTACCTTAGAGGATCTTGTCCACGTTCGCCAAGGGAGCGATGCCTCACTATCGCTTTACGGTGCTTGCAAAGCGGCGGTGCAAAACGAGGACACCGCGCCTTGCTTGCGAAGCCGTCTTTCAGACTTTTTCGCGCGCTTCACATTATGGCGCGAAAAAGCCCAAACGCTCCCCGTAGACCGACTTTTGCGTTACCTTTACCGCGAAAGCGCCATTCTTTCCTTTGCAGGACGCAAGGGGGACGAAAACACCCCCACAACGCGCCGCGCCAATCTTCGCCGCCTGTACGAATACGCGCGCACCTTTGAGGCGGGCGGCTTCAAGGGCTTGTATCAATTCATTCGCTACGTCGACGGCATCATGGAAAACAAAGGCACTATGCCCGCCCCCGACGCAAGCCCTGACGCCGTATCGCTCATCACCATACATCACTCCAAGGGGCTGGAATTCCCCGTATGCTTCCTCGCCTTCACGGCAAGCGAGATCAGCACAAAGGATACACAGCCCGTTCTTCTGTGCGACGAGCACCTGGGCTGTGCACCGCGCCTTCCCAATGCAGGTCCCCTTTCGCGCGCCAACACCTTCTTCCGCGAGGGGATCGCGCTTTCCTTGCGCGAGCAAAGCCTGGAGGAGGAAATGCGCGTTCTGTACGTGGCAATGACGCGTGCACGGGAACGGCTCTACGTGACTGCCTGCCCCTCGCGCAAGTCCTCGGTGGAGGCACTGATGAAAAAGGTTGCCCCCGCCGCCGCAACGCCGCAGGGCGCCTTTATCACGCAAAAAGGTCCCGCTTATATCCACTGGATCCTTACCGCCCTTCTCGCCTGTGATCACAGCGATTTTGCCGAGATCGAAACCGTAAGAGAGGCGGAGCTCAAGCCCCTTTACGTGGCAGCCGACAATACAGAGCTTGCCCCAAACACCGCCAAACGGGAGGAGATATCTGCACTTTTGCGTCAAAAATTCGCCTATCGCTATCCGCACGCACACCGCACGCGCCTGCCCGCAAAGCTTTCGGTATCCCGCCTCTCACCGAGCGTGCTTGACGTCTATGATGCCGAGGCGGCAACGCCAGACGCCGTGCGCGACGCAGATGCCGAGCAGCTGCTACACTCCTTTGAAAGAATACCGTTGTTTATGGGTGCGGACAGCGAGAAGGATGCGGCGTTACGCGGCACGGCAACGCATGAATTCCTGCAATTCTGCGATTTCGAGCGTACTGCGCGCGAGGGGGTTGCTTCGGAGCTTTCCCGCTTGATCGAAGCGCGCTATCTTGCGCCGCAAGCAGCAGAGCTCATCCGTGAGGATGAGCTGGAGCAATTCTTCAAAAGTGGGCTTTACCGTGACCTGCAGCAAGCGACAGAGCTATACCGAGAGACGCGCTTTCACATCTTTTTGCCCGCCTCGGCGTTCACAAACGACCCCGATTTTGCCGAAGAATTAGAGGACGAAAGACTTGCTGTGCAGGGCGTGATCGACCTGTTTTACCGCACGGCAGACGGCAATTGGATCCTGTGCGATTACAAGACCGACCGCCTGACCGCAGCCGAAAAAAGAGACCCTTCTCTTGCCGCGGCAAAGCTTACGGCACGCTATAAGCAACAGCTCTCCTACTACGCGCAAGCTCTGTGCGAGATCTGCGGCAAAGCCCCCGAGAGGATCCTCATCTATTCTCTGCCCTTGGGCGAAGCGATAGAGGTCAAGCTTTCATAACAAAAAAACGGCAAGCGCCAACGGTGCGTATTCTAAAGGACATTTTTAAAGCAATAGATTACACGACCTACCGACAGAAAAAGGACGAGGAATTTTAAAATTCCTCGTCCTTTTTACACGATTATGAACTATGAACTTTATTCTCAACAATATTTTCTTCTTTGTTTTCGGGGTCAAATTCGGGAAAACAAAGCAAATAGTAGTCGCACTCGTCACAACAACACGCAAAGCCTTGCTCTCCGTTGCCCAAACAAACGC
>CAZOFQ010000005.1:0-36276 GCA_964579105.1 uncultured Lachnospiraceae bacterium | reverse complement strand
GTCGTGGTGAGCATTGAGGAAAAGCTCTTTGACGACACCGAGGATAACGACGAGCAGCTCGTAGAACGCGCACCCGTTATCTGCGTGATGGGTCACGTTGACCACGGTAAGACCTCTCTCCTTGACGCCATCCGTCACACCCGTGTGACCGCAGGCGAGGCGGGCGGCATTACCCAGCACATCGGCGCTTACCGCGTGAAAGCCGCAGGTCATGACCTCACCTTCCTTGACACTCCCGGTCACGAGGCGTTCACCGCCATGCGTGCCCGCGGTGCACAGGCAACGGACATCGCCATCCTCGTGGTGGCGGCGGACGACGGCATCATGCCCCAGACCGTCGAGGCGATCAACCATGCCAAGGCGGCAGGCATCGACATCATCGTTGCCATCAATAAAATGGATAAACCCACCGCAAACCCCGACAACGTCAAGCAGGCGCTGACCAATTACAGCCTCGTGCCCGAGGAATGGGGCGGCGACGTCATCTGCGTCCCCGTTTCGGCTCTCACGGGTCAGGGCATCGACGACCTTCTGGAAAGCGTTGTGCTGGTCGCGGAGATGAAGGAGCTCAAGGCAAACCCCAACCGCCGCGCCAAGGGTATCATCATCGAGTCCAAGCTGGATAAGGGTGCAGGCCCTCTTGCCACGGTGCTTGTGCAAAACGGCACGCTGCGCAACGGCGACATCGTCATTGCAGGCACTGCCGTAGGACGCGTGCGTACCATGCGCGACCACACGGGCCGCACCGTCAAGGAGGCAGGTCCCTCTGTTCCCGTTGAGATCATGGGCCTTGCCGACGTGCCCGACGCAGGCGACGAATTTGCCGCCGTTGAGGAAGAGCGCATGGCAAGCACCCTTGCCGATCAGCGCAAGGCTGCCGCCGAGGAGGAGGGCTTCAAGGCGAATGCCCGCGCTAACCTCAGTGACCTGTTCGCACAGATCTCCGAAGGCGTCAAGGAGCTCAACATCATCGTCAAGGCCGACGTGGCAGGCTCTGCCGAGGCAGTCAAGCAATCGCTGGAGAAGATCTCCAACGAGGAGGTCAAGGTGCGTGTGATCCACTCCGCCGTGGGTGGCATCATTGAGGGCGACGTTATGCTCGCCGCCGCCTCCAACGCCATCATCGTGGGCTTCAACGTCCGTCCCGACAAGGCGGCGACCGACTCCGCCGAGCGTCAGAACGTAGAGATCCGCACCTACCGCGTCATTTACGAATGCATTGAGGAGATCGAGGCATCCATGAAGGGCATGCTTGCGCCCAAGTTCAAGGAAGCCGTGCTCGGTCACGCCGAGGTGCGTCAGACCATCCGCGTGCCCAACGTGGGCACCATCGCGGGCTCCTACGTGCAGGACGGCAAGATCACCCGTTCCGCGCAGATCCGTGTGGTGCGTGACGGCATCGTGATCTTTGAGGATAAGATCTCCTCCCTCAAGCGCTTCAAGGACGACGTGAGGGAGGTTGCCGAAAGCTACGAGTGCGGCATCGGTCTGGATAAATTCAACGACATCAAGGTGGGCGACATTCTCGAAGCCTTCGTGATGGAAGAGGTTGCACAGTAAGCACCCGCTTGCTCGCGCCCCATCGGCAAAGGAGGTTTCAACATGCTTCACGAAAAATCCTGCGGCGCACTGGTCGTGCGCCGCGAAAAGGATAACTACTATATTTTAATGATCCGCCACAAGGCGGGCGGCAATCGCTCCTTCCCCAAGGGTCACATGGAGGCGGGCGAGACCGAATACGCGACAGCACTGCGCGAGGTGATGGAGGAAACCTCCTCCCGCATCGCCATCGTGTCGGATTTCCGCGCCACCGTGAACTATCGCCCCTCCCCCGGAGTGATGAAGGAAGTGGTGTATTTCCTTGCGTTCACCACCGATGCCGACATCAAGGCACGCGAGGGCGAGATCGCCGAGGTCGAATGGATCCCCTTGGACGAGGCGGAAAATTGCCTCGCTCACGAGAACGACAAGACCGTGTTCCGCGCCGCCATGGAGCGCATGCAGCGCATGACCGTGGAGATCAAGTGAAAGAATAAAGGGAGAGGGAAACCGCTTTTGAAAAAGCAGTTTCCCTCTCCCTTGCTTTTCGCCCCTGCGAAAAGCAATTCCCTCACCCTTTTGCAAAAGCTTTGCAAAAGGGATACGCAAGACAATATTCCGTCAGTTCAGCACAAAGCCTGCACCGTTGGCGAGTGCTTTTATCATTCGGGAAGCGAGCAGCTCCACTCGGCTTCATCGTATTGAAATTCATTAGAACCTTGTACATACCTCAATCGCTCGGCATTTATTCCGGAATCGCTTACGTCAACGGACTTGATGGTTATTTTATTCCAAGAACCCTCGTGTATCGCTTGCCACCCCTCGGTATTCTCGAAGGTGACACCCGTAAGAGCGCTACAGCTCGCAAATGCACCCTTGCCAATATACGCAACGGTGCTCGGGATCGTGATCTCTGCAAGATTACGGCAGGAAGAAAATGCACCTGCACCGATCACCTTCAATTGATCGTTAAGCGTTACACTTGTAGGCTGAGGATTCGTTCCACCGTTGCCTCCACTAAAAGCATATGGTGCAACACCGTAGGTATCGGCGCGCAGCGTGATGCTTGTTACGTCGTCGTCACACCCGATCGCCCATTTGCCCGCGTAATAAACGCCGCCCTCCTTTTGAATCAACCGTTCACAGCCCGAAAACGCACCCGTACCAAGGCTTGTCACCGAGGAGGGAACGCTGCCTGTAAGACGTTCACAGCCTTTAAAAGCATACGCACCAATATTCGTTAAATTATTGGAAAGGGTTGCACTCACAAGATTGCTACAGCCCTCGAATGCACTCGTTTCAATGCTCGTGACGCTGTCGGGAATGATAACGCCGGTCAAAGAAGCACACCCTTGGAAGGCATACGCTCCAATGCTGTCGCGCTCGGGGATCGTGACCTCGGTGACGAGCTCTCCGTTCAGATACAACGCTCCGCCACCCCTTAACGGATTAGCGAGACTACCGCCAAACAAGATATTACACCATGCGGCGATGTCCTCAATATACACGTTTTTGGCACCGTCCCCAATGCTGCTGTTTATGTAGCGAACACTGGCAGGGATCCTTACCTCGGTTATTTCGATGCAGTCCTGCAACGCTTCCGACGCAAGTCCTCTCGTTCCCTCCCGAAGCAACAACGAGGTAATGCTTTCATCAGCGCCGACCGCCCATCGGTCTATGTAATAAACACCGTTTTCCTCGCCAAGCAGCCTCGAGCACCCTAAAAACGCCGTGTTATCAAGGTCTTCAACGCTGTCGGGTATCGTAATATCCATCAATGCCTCACAGCCCGAAAAGGCACCGTAGTAGATCGCTTTGACCCCGTCCGGCAATGCAAGGCTCGTCAACGAAGTACAGCCCGCGAAGGCATTCACGCCAATCTCCTCAATGCCCGACATAAGCGAAACGGAAAGCAAATTCACGTGCCCACTCAAGAAGTCCCTCGGAACTCTTCCGCAGCCGCCCCAAAGCTCCACCTCGGTCACGGAGGCGGGCAGCTCGAAATTTTCAATCGCATGGTTACTGCTGAACGCCAGTATCTCTGCCCGATGCTCGTTTACCGCATAAAGAGCATAGCTTTGATACGCAACAAGCCCACCGTCCGCCATAAAGATCTCGCCCGTAAAATAGGAATCCTTATTTTCGCTTTCCTCGGCGGCAAGTCCCTCATTTGCAACCGCCTCTAACCAATGCGTATCAAGGTAATCCAAAAAGCTGTCGCAGACCACGACAAGATCGGGATGTAGGGTGATGTCCTTTTGCGTTTTCTTAACGTCAACAAAATATCTATACGGATTCTCTTGCGTTCCCAGGTACAGTCCGTTTTTATACTCGTTAAAGTATTTGGGACGTTTTTCGTAAAACCGCCAATCATGCGGCCATTCAATTGAAGTGATATTATCATGCAAAATGACGCTTTTCGTTTTTTTCAAACCGTAAAATGCTTGTAAGCGGATCTCGGTAACGGACTCGGGGATCACGATCTCCTTCACGTCGTCATACCATTCAATAAGCCTGTTTCCTTGGGCTGACACGAGATAAAGCAGCCGCAGCGCTACGTCCGTCTCGTATTCACCCCATTCATTTCTCCACTTATAGTGAAAGGATCTTTGATCCTCGCTCAGCTCGCTTTGAGCAGAGCTCATCGTGGCGGAGTAATAGCTGCCGTCCTCATAATGGATACGATATACGGGGGCTTGACTTTTTTCCGTCAGAACGATACGGGAACCGTCCGAAGAATCGCTACCCCGCTGTTGCTCGTACGCCGTGATCTCCGCATCCAAAAGAATCCTTTCAGCCACTTTTTCTACGGTCTCGTAATCCTTATCCTCCACGTATTTGTGCTGCTTATCCAAAAAGACCTTGCTTACCTTACCGTTGCTGAAAACCACCATGATCTGCTCATAGGTCATTTCCTCCATTTCGGTATACGCCTTATCCGCCTTTTCCAGATCAGCCTCACTGCCCGTTTCCATGAATTTTTCCAGAATGGCAGTAGTTTTGTCGTACTTCTTTTTGAAGCTCTTTTCAAAATAATACCACTTCTCCGCCCCCGAATCGGAAACGTCGTGCGGCTCGCCCAATATCTTCTCTACCTGTGCCTGCTCCATGCCGATCTCAATTTTGGAGACCTTTCCCACGCGGAAAATATTAGACAAGCAAGCCACGAGAACGATCACGCCAACAACAAGAAGCAACGCCGCCCCCGCTATGAGTGCGCTTTGCTTGGGATGATCTTTGACAACTGCAACGGCACGGCTTTCCTTTACGCACGCATATTTTTGCTTTAACAGCTCCTTTAGAGACGTTTTTTCTTTTTCCGCCTTGCGCGGCGCTTCAGCGCTCTGCTGCTCTATCGCTTTTTGTGTATCGTATCCACACTCGGAACAAAATCTGCCTTCTAATTTGGCACCACAAACAGGGCAAAAATTCATATAATCCTCCTTTTTGCATATTATTTTATGCTTAATTGGATTATAGCACAAATTATATATCCTGTCAAGGAATAATTTATTATGCGTGGTAAAATAAATGCAAGAGGGGGTGACGCTGTGAAAAACAGGATCAAGGACATGCGCGAGGATCACGATCTGGAGCAAAAGGATGTTGCCAAGGTGCTTGGGATCTCCCGTCAATACTACTCCCGCTATGAGCTGGGACAGGTGGATCTCCCCATCCGCCACTATATCACGCTCGCTAATTTTTACAACGTCTCCATTGATTACCTTTGCGGGGCGTCCGACGCTCCTAAACCGTTGCGTGATGCCGCACAAACGCCTGCCGTCTTTGCCAAATACAACAAATTGGTTGAGCAATACCGCGTGCATCCGCAATTGCAACCCGCCGTCGACAAGCTGCTAGACATAAAATGAAATAAAAGGGAGAGGGAAACCGCTTTTGAAAAAGCAGTTTCCCTCTCCCCTTTTTCGCCCACGCGAAAAGCAATTCCCTCACCCTTCTGTAAAAGCTTCACAAAAAGGGGATAGTAGGGGGCGACGTCCTCGACGCCCCGTTTGGCGACGTCCTCGACGCCCCGTTTAGCGACGTCCTCGACGCCCCGTTTGGCGACGTCCTCGACGCCCCGTTTGGCGACGTCCTCGACGCCCCGAAATTCACAATCAACGCTCGTTTATTCTTCTGTATATAGCTCATCGTAATACCAACGCATTGGGTTTTCGCAAATGTATTTTACGTGCCTTTCGTAATCCTCGCGGTCACGAATAACGTGATCGTTAAAATGCCGTTGCCATATGTTTTCGCCGTACTCCTTATTGCAAAATCTTTTGAACGTGGATACAAACCGCGATATCACCGAATGTTGCCTCGTAGGGGGCGACGTCCTCGACGCCCCGTTTAGCGACGTCCTCGACGCCCCGTTCTCAAGCACAAATAACAGAATGTGTACATGATTAGGCATGATCACATATCGATCAATTTTTATTCCGTCATAAAAATCATTCAATTGTTCGATGTATTTTTTTGCGATTTCCCCGTTTTGTAATAATTCAATTTGCGGGGCGTCGAGGACGTCGCCCCCTACAACATGAGATAAAATTTGGCGTCTGTTTTCGGTGCATATCGTTAAAAAATATGCTCCCGCTGTATTATAATCAAAATTTTTTAACCTTGTCGGTTTTCTTTTCGGTAATTCATTTTCTTGATTCATGTTATTCCCCAAATCCTTATAATATCCGAATGGCAAAAGGGTAAAAAATCACTTTACTTTTTCGTTTTCCAAAAACTCTTAAGTCACTACTGACTTAAACGCTTGACATCATATTTTATGTCATGTTATACTGGCATCATACCACAAAAAGGGGAAGAAACAAATGTTAGCCACAAACAAAGAATTACGCTCTCAACGATTGGACGAACAGGATCGCTTTGATGCCGCACTAACAAATTTAAGCATAGATTGCTTTGAATTTTCCACATATCAAGAGCTGTTAAACGAACTGCTACAGCTTCCCGATGATCGAATTAAATCTCATCACGTTTTTTCTCGCGCACTTGATCATTTTATCGAGGATCTGCATGAATTAAGAAACGCCTATGCTAAAATAAAGCTGATCGACGAAGCCATGAAGGAATTAGAAAAAAACAATCAAGCGGAGTAAGTTTTACAAAGAGGGAGAGGAACGCTTTTTTCAAAAAGGGTTCCTCTCCCTGTGTTATTTTTCATTCACGATCAATCAAAATAGCCCTCGCGGTACAAAAGCTCGGCGATCAGCACCGCGCCGCCTGCCGCGCCGCGGAGCGTGTTGTGAGAAAGCCCCACAAACTTCCAGTCGTACACGCTATCCTCGCGCAGTCTGCCAACGGTCACGCCCATGCCACCGTAAATATCGCGGTCAAGGTTCACCTGCGGGCGGTTATCCTCCTCCATGTAGGTGATAAACTGCTCGGGCGCGTGAGGGAGCTTCAGCGCCTGCGGCTTGCCTGCAAAGCTCTTCCAGGCATTCAGGATCTGCTCCTTGGTGGGGTTCTTGCGGAATTTCACAAACACGGCGGCGGTGTGTCCGTCGGTCACAGGGACGCGGATGCACTGCGTGGTGATGGTGATATCCTTTGCCTTGACGATCTCGCCGTTTTCCACCTTGCCCCAGATGCGAAGCGGCTCCTGCTCGCTCTTTTCCTCCTCGCCACCGATGAAGGGAATGACGTTGTCGATCATTTCGGGCCATTCCTTAAAGGTCTTGCCTGCGCCCGAAATTGCCTGATAGGTGGTAGCAACCACCTCGTAGGGCTCGAACTCCATAAGCGCCGTCAGCATGGGAACGTAGGACTGAATGGAGCAATTGGGCTTTACGGCAATGAAGCCGCGCTTAGTGCCAAGACGCGCTCTCTGTGCCTCGATCACGGCAAGATGCGCGTCGTTGATCTCGGGGATCACCATGGGCACGTCGGGCGTCCAGCGGTGTGCGGAGTTGTTGGAGACCACGGGGATCTCTGCCTTGGCATATGCCTCCTCCAGCGCGCGGATGTCCTCTTTTTTCATATCCACGGCGCAGAACACCATAGAGCAAAGTGCCTTCATCGCGGGGATGTCTGCGGCGTCAATCACCACCATGTCGGCAAATGCCTCGGGGCAGGGAGTCTTCAGCTTCCAACGGGAGCCGACCGCCTCGCGGTAGGTCTTGCCCGCAGAGCGCGCGGATGCGGCGAGTGCCACGACCTCAAAATAGGGATGATTATCAAGCAGTGTGAGAAAGCGCTGACCGACCATACCCGTAGCGCCGATCACACCAACCTTGCACTTGTTCATGGATGTATCCTCCGAAATCATAGTATTAATAGAAAAATTATAACACACTCTATGTCAAAAATCAAGAGCTTTCCCCACACAAAATACGGTAAAGCTCGTTTTTTGCCATGCCACGGTCCTTGGCCGCCGCCTTGATGGCGTCCATGCGCCGTAGCCCCTCGCGTTCATAGTATGCCACGTGCTCCTCTGGCGGCAACAGGCAAAGCGCCGCCTCGGGGCTTTGTTGCTGTATGGAGGAAGGGTCCGCCCCCTCAAGCACCAGCACGTATTCGCCGCGGGGCTCCTCGCTCTCATAATACGCCACGGCTTGTGCCAGCGTGGTGCGCAGGATCTCCTCGTTGCGCTTGGTCAGCTCGCGGCACAGCGAGATACGGCGCTCACCGCCGAGCACCTGCAAAAGATCCGCGAGCGTGGCGCGCAGCTTGTGCGGTGCTTCGTGCAGCAGCATCGTGCGCGTTTCGCGGGAGATCACCTCAAGGCGCGCGCGGCGCTCCTTTTTATCCATGGGCAAAAAGCCCTCAAAGCAAAAGCGCGCGGTGGGCAGCCCCGAAAGCGTGAGCGCCGTGATCGAGGCACAACATCCGGGGATTGCGGTCACGGGAACACCGCGCTCGGCGCAAAGCACCACAAGCTCCTCACCCGGATCGCTGATGGCGGGCGTGCCCGCATCACTCACGAGCGCACAGCTCTCCCCTGCAAGCAAGCGCGCGGCGATCTGCTCTCCGCGCTCGCGCTTGTTATGCTCGTGATAGGAAACAAGCGGACGGGAGATGCCGAAATGCGTCAGCAGCCGCACGGTGTTGCGCGTATCCTCGCAGGCGATAAAATCCGCCTCGGAAAGCACCTTGAGCGCGCGCGCGGAAAGATCCGAGAGATTGCCGATGGGGGTGGAAACAAGATACAGCATGCCGCCCACTACGCGGTTTTTCTCCTCCTGCTTTTGATTTTGGCTCATAGAAAACTCCTTTTCAAACACACCCTTGCCGCTTTTTTTGCATAAAATGAGTAGCAAATAACTGAAAGGGCAGGGCTTTTTTGTGGCGATCAAAATTTACGTCGACCAGGGGCATAATCCCGTCAATCCCAACGCGGGTGCGGAGGGCAACGGCTTGCGCGAGCAGAACATCGTTTATCGGATCGGGCAGGAGCTGGCGGCGCTGCTGCGCGCCAATCCCGCCTTCGAGGTGCGGCTCTCGCGCCCCACGCCCGAAACACAGCTGGGCACGTCCAATGCCTCCAGCCTTGCGGCACGCGTGAACGACGCCAACAGCTGGGGGGCGGATTATTTCATCAGTCTGCACACCAACGCCTCCGACCTTGCCGCCGCAACGGGCAGCGAGGCTTTTGCCTACTCGCGCGCAAGCGCAGGCTTTGCGCTGGGCGAGGATATTCTCGCGGCGCTGCAGGAAAGCACGGGGCTCCCGAACCGCGGAATGTTCACACGCCCGTCGCTGTACGTACTCAAGCGCACGCAGATGCCTGCCGTTCTCGTGGAGCTGGGCTTTATTACGAATGCACGCGACGCGCGGCTGATGAACGAGCAGCCGCAGCTTTTTGCACGCGGGGTGTATAACGGCATTGTGAGCTATACAGGGGCTTGAGGATCGCAGATCGCGGGGCGTCCGGAGGTCGCCCCCTACGGGGTTGGTGCGTTGCCCGTTTATGCGTCGCGGATAGGGGTTTTGCATGTACACACCGCCTCGGGTGCTTTCTTGCACCCGAGGCGATCCGTTCGTCGCGCTTTGTTGTGCTCCTCAGGATGACACTTGTGCGTCGGGGATTGTGTATTTTGTAGGGGCGTGGGTGCTCGCCACAGGCGAGGACGAGCGACGGTCCGAAATTCACAACCAACATCCCGTCCGTTAATAAAGCGTTGGCATGCGAAGCCTTCCCTTGTACACCAACGCTTTGCGTTGTGCGGGAAGGGGGCTTTTGAGCGTAGCGAAAAAGACGGAAGAGTAGTCTCGTTTTTCGCAAGCAATGCGGCTACACAGCCCTTGTGCCATTCTCTACTCTATACACCCCGTGTCGTAGATCCTCTGCGCGCGCGCAGTCAGCGGCGCGCCGTTTTGCGCAGATTCGCGCAAAATGAGGGTAGGCAGGAGCGCAAGCCCCTCCGCGCCGCCAAGCCTTGACTCGCAAAGCACCATAGAGGGGGCTTTTTGCGGTGCATCCTGCACAAGCAGCATCCGTTTGGGCGCAAAGCGCGCGGCGCGGAGCGCCGCAAACAGTGTCTCTAAACGGTCGGGGCGGTACACGGTGTAAAGCGTGCCGCCATAGCGCAGGCAGCGCGCCGCCGCCGCGGTGAAATCCGCAAGATCCCCCAGCACCTCGTGCCGTGCGATCTGCTTTTCCTCATGGGGCGAGGCGTAGCCGCACGCTTCCTTCATATACGGGGGGTTGGAGAAGATCACATCCAGCTCTCCCCCGAAATCGGCGAGAGTAAGCTCGCGCACGTCGCGAAAAAGCACGGAAACGGTATCGGATAAACCGTTTAGCTCCACATTTCGCGCGGCAAGCTCGGCAAATTGCGGCTGTGCCTCCACCGCGTAAATTTTTTTGTATTTTCCTCTCGCTGCAAGCAGCAGGGAGATCACACCCGTGCCGCACCCAAAATCTGCGGCGCGGGCATTTTTTTGCGCGCGGCAGAAGCAGGAAAGCAAATACGCGTCCGTGCCGAAGGTGAGCCCGTTCTCGCGTTGAATGAGGCGCACGCGGTCGTTGATCTCATCTATGCGCTCGCCCTGCTGTAAAATCGGCTCCATATTGCCCTCCCCTTTTTTAACGTACAGAAGCGGATCCGCTTCTTTGCGGATGCGTGCGATACGGATCTCCGTTTCGCTCGCGATTTCATTGTAACATGTTTTTCGCGCGATTGCAAGTTTTTTTGCCGTCTTTGGCACAATACTGCTATTTTGAGGCAAATATAAGAAAAGCGGCACTAATGTGCCGCTTTTCTTTGGAGCAATTAAGCCTCTTGGGGAGCGCCAACGGGGCATGCGCCCGCACATGCGCCGCAATCCAAGCAAGCGTCAGCGTCGATCACGTACTTGCCGTCTTGCTCGCTGATCGCGTTAACGGGGCACTCGCCCGCGCAAGCACCGCAGCCGATGCAATCATCAGTAATCTTGTATGCCATGTTCGTGTACCTCCATGTTAATTTTACAAACTCATTGTAGCACATTTTCATCAAAAAGGGAAGTCCTTTTTGAAAATTTCTTTTGCGTTTTTGTTAGGTAAAAATAACAACTTATTCCTTTTCGGCGGCATCCTCTTTGGGTTGCACGTTGCGCCCCTGCACCTCAACGTCGTCTCTGTGATAGACCTTGGGGGCATCCTCGGGGGCGGCATCCAGCCTCACCTTGACCGTTCCCGCAAGCGGCGTGCTGTCCACCACGATGCCGCGCCCGTCGGGCGTATTCACCACGGTATCGCGCTTGGGGGTCAGCTTTGCCTCCGCCGCGTAGGTCTCCTGCTCGTAGCGCAAGCAGCACATCAGCCTGCCGCAGCAGCCCGAAATTTTAGAGGCGTTGATGGAAAGTCCCTGCTCCTTTGCCATTTTCACGGACACCTGACCGAAATCGCTGAGGAAGGTGGTGCAGCAAAACGGTCTGCCGCAAAGCCCAAGCCCGCCGATGAGGCGCGACTCGTCGCGAATACCGATCTGGCGCAGCTCGATACGGGTGTGGAAATACCCCGCAAGATCGCGCACCAGCTCACGGAAATCCACGCGTCCCTCGGATGTGAAGTAAAACAGCAGCTTGGAGTTATCAAAGGTATACTGCGCATCAATAAGACGCATATCCAATTTGTGCACGGCAATCTTGGTGGCACACACGTTAAGTGCCTCTGCTTCCTTCCGATGGTTTTCGGCGTCGTGTGCCTCATCCTCCTCCGTGGCGGGGCGGATGACCGCGCGCAAGGGCTGTACGATGTCCTTTTCCGCAAGCTTGCGATTCAAGATCACGATATTGCCAAACTCCAGACCGCGTGCGGTATCTACGATCACACTGTCACCGATCTTGAATTTAAAACCGCTTGGTGCAAAGAAATACACTCTGCCTGCACGGCGGAAGCGCACGCCGACCACCTCGACCGCCTTTTCGTCGGGCACGGGGAAGCCGCAGGGTACGTCCTCCACAAGATAGGACGCCGTGGCAATGTCTACGGCAAACTCCTCGGACTCCACCGCAATCTCGCGCTTTGGCTTTTTCGTATCACCCGGCAAGAAGGGTGTTGAAAAAGCGGAAAGCGGGGACGAGCTGAATTCCGCCTCCAGCTCACGCTGTAGCGTGGCAGCAAGGGGCGCTCCGCCGTTTGCCGCTTGCTCGTCGCGGTGTCCGCGACGATGGCGATTGCGTCTGCTCTTGCCGCCCTGAGAATTTTGCTGCTGAGGCTGCTTTTGCGGCTGAGGCTGCTTTTGCTGCTGAGCCTGCTTTTGCTGCTGAGCCTGCTTTTGCGGCTGAGCCTGCTTTTGCGGCGCTTGCTGCGCGGCGCGATCGGCAGCCTGCTGTTCCCCCTGCTGTCGGGGGTGCTTTTCCCCGTCACGGTGTCCGCGGCGGTTGCGGTTACGGCGGTTTTTGTTGCCTTGCCCGCCCGAGGGCTGTGCGCCCTGCCCGTTTTGCGGCGCGGGGGCGTTCTGCTTTACCTCGCCCGGGGGGTTGAAGTTGCCGGGGCGCACCGAGATGCGCTGTCCGTTATTTTCCGCGCGACCTGTGTTGTCGCGTGCGGAAGGATTCGTTTTGTTTTCCATAGTATTACTCCATTTTTTTGCGTTCATGCCAGTATGCGGCACAGATATTGCGTCATAGCAAGACGCGTGTTGGCGTTGGCGGCAAGTGACCGCAGGGTATCCTCGGTTGCCGCGGCAAGCTCCAATAGCTCGCGCGCGGTAAATCGCGCGCTCATGTCAAGCGCCCCTTCGCGGTCGGTGAAAAAGAGCAAGGGAGCCGCCTCCGCACAAGAGAGCACGGTGAGATCGCGCAACGCCTCGCTGAACAGTAAGAGCTTGGCGACCAGCTCCTCGCGCGTAGTGCCAAAGGAGCGCAGTAGCACCGTCAGCTCCGCTGCACGCTTGCCGTTTGCCAGTGCGGTGCAAAGCGACAGCACCGCCTCGCGGCGCTCCAGCACGGCGGAGCGCGGCTCCTCCTCCAGCAGCATCAGCGCACGTCCCACACGCCCGTTTGCCATACGCAAGAGCGCGGCGTACTCCTCGGAATTCCCCTCCTGCAGGGCTTTTGCGGCACGCACGATCTCCGCACGCGGATGCGAGAGCAGATGCGCGGAGATCTCCTCCTCACTCACCGCTTGCATCCGCAATATGGGTGCGCGGGAGCGAATCGTCTCCAGCATGAGCCCTGCCTCGTTACACAGCAGCAAGAAGACCACGAATGCGGGCGGCTCCTCCAGCGTCAGCAGCAGCGCGTTCTGCGCCTGCTCCGTCATGGTGTGGGCATCCTCCACGATATAGATCTTAAAGTCCAGGTCGTTGGGTACCACGCTGACGTCGTTGCGCAGCGCGCGCACAACGTCCACGCCCATGGTCATTCTGTCCTCCTCGCGCGTGACCTTGATCACGTCGGGGCTGTTGCCCTCGGCGATCTTGCGGCAGGTGGGGCAGGTGCGGCAAGGAAGCGGATACCGCGCATCCGCGCGGTGCTCGCAGGCAAGCGACATCGCGATCTCACGCGCCAGCGTGTGCTTTCCGCTGCCCTCGGGTCCCTCCAGGATATAGGCATGTGCAAATGCGCCGCGCGCAAGATCTGCGCCAAGACGCGCCCGTAACGCCGCGTTTCCGACAAGCGTCGGCAGATATTCACGCATACCCTCACCCCGTTTCTTGCTTCATCTAATTATTATAGCAAAGAGACGGTAAAAAGTCAAGGTGCAAGCGGGTGGAAAACGCGCGGGGGAATTACTTCCCTTCCGCTTTTTGGCGTTTGCCGTCTTTTGCGGCACAGACGGCGAGCAATTCTGCTTTATTTGTAACAAATTCCCGCCAACGCTTGCAAAAAAGGCGGCGTTGTGTTATCATGATAGCAATAAAACCCGCCGCGCCCCATGGCGGCAAACTGTGTTTGAAAGGAGCCTTTCATGTTTGACCCCCGCACCGCAAGCAACGCCGCACTCGCCTATCTCGGTGACGCGGTCCTGGAGGTGCTGGTCCGCACGCGCTTGGTGGAAGCGGGCTACTCCTCGTCCAAAGCCCTGAACGTACACGCGCTGGAATTTGTGCGCGCAGGCGCACAAGCGCGCGCCATGGAGCGCATTCTGCCTCACCTCACCGAGGAGGAAAACGCCGTTTTTCACCGCGGGCGCAACATCGGGCACACGCACACCCCCAAAAACGCCACGGTGGGAGAATACCGCAACGCTACGGGCATGGAGGCGCTGTTCGGCTATCTTTCTATGATGAAGCAGGACGCACGCATTGCACAGCTGTTCGAGATCGCCTACCCGCAGAAGGAGGAACAATGAGAATCAAATTCAACCTTTACAAGGACGGCAAAAAGCGCGCCTTTACCATGAGCTATGACGATGGGCAGCTCCACGATCTGCGCCTTATCGAGATCTTTAACAAATACGGCATCAAGGGCACCTTCAACCTCAACGCGCAAAACGTTGGCAGGGAGGGCTACGTGACCGCTGTGGACGTGGCAACGAAATATGTCGGGCACGAGATCGCCTCGCACGGGCTTACGCATCAATATTTCGAGCGCATCCCCACCGAGGAGCTGATCTTTGAGATCATGGAGGACCGCCGCCGCCTGGAGAGCATGTGCGGCTATCCCGTATGCGGCTGTGCTTACCCTTACGGCACGCACAGCGAGGAGGTAGAAAACACCCTGCGCTCGCTCGGGATGAAATACGCGCGCACCATCCATTGCACGGGCGACTTTTCTCTGAACGAGATCCCGCCCAAAAATTTCATGGTGTGGAATCCCACCGCAGAGCATCGCAACCCCAAAATGTTTGAGATGCTGGACAAATTCTTTTCGGTGCGCGTGCGTCCGCTTTCGCTATTTTACGTTTACGGACACAGCTACAGCTTCCATGACGATAACAACTGGGATCTGATCGAGCGCATCTGTCGGCGCGCAGGCGGCGACGAGGACACCTGGTACGCCACCAATATGGAGATCTGCGATTACCTCACCGCGCTCCGCCAGCTCCGCTTCACCGCCGAGCGCAATATCGTTTACAACCCCACCGCACAGGATCTGTGGATCGAGGCAGACAGAAAGCCCTACAAGATCCCCGCAGGTGCCACCGTGCGCCTTGACGACGTTAACAATTGAAAGAGAGGAATATATTATGCAAAACCCCAAGATCCGCATCGTTGTAAAGGACTACGGCACCATGGTTGCCGAGCTCTACCCCGAAATGGCGCCCAAAACGGTTGCCAATTTCATCAAGCTTGCCAATGAGAAATTCTTCGACGGGCTCATTTTCCACCGCGTCATCAGCGGCTTCATGCTGCAGGGCGGCGGCTACTTTGCCGACATGAGCGAGAAGGATGCCCCTGCCATTCGCGGCGAATTCCGCGCCAACGGCTTCCCGCAGAACACGCTGAAGCACACGCGCGGTGTGCTCTCTATGGCGCGCACCATGGACCCCAACTCCGCCTCCTCCCAGTTCTTTGTCATGCACAAGGCGGCTCCTCACCTGGACGGGCAGTATGCTGCCTTCGGCAAGGTCACAGAGGGTGACGAGGTCATCGACAAGATCGCAAGCGTGCAAACGGGCAGCTACGGCTACTATATGCAGGACGTTCCCACCACCCCCGTGGTGATCGAAACGATCGAGGAGATCCAATGATAAAGGCGGTCTGTTTCGATCTGGACGGCACGCTCCTGCCGCTGGATGTGGATTCCTTCTGCAAATATTATTTCGGCATACTGGCAAAGAAAATGGAGACGCGCGGCTATGAGCCCAAGGCGCTCGTCGGCGGTATCATGGCAGGTACGGAGGCGATGTATAAAAACGACGGTCGCGCCACCAATGAGGAGGTGTTCTGGAACACGTTCTGCGGCATTTTCGGTGAGCAGGCAAGGGAGGACATGCCCTATTTTGAGGAATTTTACGTACAGGAATTCGACAAGGCACGCGCCGCGTGCGAGTTTGACCCCGCCGCCGCCCCCACCGTGCGCACCTGCAAGGAAATGGGGCTGCGCATTTGCATTGCCACCAACCCCCTCTTCCCCGAGATCGCCACGCGCAAGCGCCTTTCCTGGACGGGGCTTTCCACGGATGAGGTGGAGTTTTATACCACCTATGAAAACTGCTCCACCTGCAAGCCGAATCCCGCCTATTTTCTGGACGTGGCAGCTCGCCTTGGCGTAGACCCCGCCGAGTGCCTGATGGTGGGGAACGACGCCCTGGAGGACATGGCGGCAGAAAAGGTCGGCATGAAGGTCTTTTTGCTGGTGAACGACTATCTGCTCAACCGCACGGGTGCGGATATCGAGCAATACCCCCACGGCGGCTTTGACGAGCTGCTGCAATACGTTGCCGAGCTGCGTAAGGCTTAATTTTCAAAAACCGCTTTCCCGAGAAAGCGGTTTTTTCTTTGTGGGCGGGGAAAGTTCCTGCACGCCCTTGATTTTTTCCGCGTTTTATGTTAAAATAATTTTGAATTTGATTTGTTTTACAAGCCGCAAATGCAAAAGGAGGCGCAAATGGATATTTTTGAAATCTTACAGCTGCTTTCGGGTCCGCTGATCGGTGCCGTGATTGGCTACTTCACCAACTGGATCGCCGTCAAAATGCTGTTCCGCCCGCGCAAGGCGCTTTATATCGGGAAGCTGCACGTTCCCTTCACCCCCGGCGTGATCCCGCGCCGCCAAGGCGCGCTTGCAAAGGCACTCGGACGCATGGTCAGCGAATCGCTGGTGCGCAAGGAGGACCTCAAGGAATCTCTTTGCTCGGACGCCGTTTCCCACACCGTGGCGCGCACCGTGCTGTCCCTGCCCTCCATCCACACCGTTGGCGAGCAGGTGCTGAATGAAAAATACGAGCCCTATCGCGGCAAGGCGCTGGAGTTTGTCAGCGACCGCATCATCGAGGGGATCCTTGCTATGGATCTGGGTGAGATCATCACCAAGGAGGCGACCGAGACCGTCTCCACCTTCGCCAATGCCAATCCGCTTGTAAAAATGTTCGTTTCCGATCAACTGATCGCCACCCTCGCCGCACCCATTGCCGACAAGGTCGCGGAATACCTGCGCGGGGACGGACGGGAAAAGCTTTGCGAAAAATTGAGTGAGGAATTCGGCAATTTCGAGGATCGCCCCATTCGCGACCTGATCTCCGATACCGAAAAGTTTGAAACGATCTTGGTCAATTTCTATCACAGCATGGTCAACAAATACGCCGACGCGGTGGTGGATCACTTCCACATCGACGAGATCGTAGAGGACAAGGTCATGGCAATGGACCCCCGCGATCTGGAGGCGCTGCTGCTCTCCATTATGAAGAAGGAGCTCAACGCCCTTGTGTGGCTGGGCGTGCCGATCGGCTTTTTGATGGGATGCATCACCACGCTCATCAATCAAATCGGTTAATAGAAAGGATTTATAAAGGAGGATTTTCCCATGTTTTTCGACGAGCTTGAACAATACGACAGCGAAGTCTTTGCCGCATGCGGGCGAGAGCTTTCCCGTCAGCAGCACAATATTGAGCTGATCGCCTCTGAGAACATCGTTTCCAAGGCGGTGCTTCTCGCCGCGGGCACGGTGCTGACCAATAAATACGCCGAGGGCTACCCGGGCAAGCGCTACTACGGCGGCTGCGTCTACGTAGACGAGGTCGAGGAGATCGCGCGCGAGCGCGCCAAGAAGCTGTTTGGTGCAGAGCATGCAAACGTGCAGCCCCATAGCGGCGCAAACGCCAACCTTGCCGTCTTTTTTGCCCTGCTGAACCCCGGTGACACGGTGCTTTCCATGAATCTTGCGCACGGCGGTCACCTTTCCCACGGCTCTCCCGTGAACATTTCGGGCAAGTACTTCAACATCGTACCCTACGGTGTTTCCGACGAGACCGAGACCATTGATTACGAGACAGTCCGCGCCCTTGCACTGGAGCACAAGCCGAAGCTGATCCTCGCGGGTGCCAGCGCTTATCCCCGCATCATTGATTTTGCCAAATTCCGCGAGATCGCGGATGAGGTCGGCGCATACTTCATGGTAGATATGGCGCACATCGCAGGTCTTGTTGCCGCAGGCGTTCACCCCTCTCCCGTGCCCTTTGCCGACGTAGTCACCACCACCACGCACAAGACCCTGCGCGGACCGCGCGGCGGACTGATCCTTTGCCGCGAGGAGCTTGCCAAGCAGATCGACAAAGCAGTATTCCCCGGTACGCAGGGCGGACCTCTCATGCACATCATTGCCGCCAAGGCAGTGGCACTGGGAGAGGCGCTGACCGACGAATTCAAGGCTTACCAAAAGCAGGTAGCGCGCAACGCCGCCGTGCTTGCCGACTCCCTCCGGGAGAAGGGCTTGAAGCTTGTTTCGGGCGGTACGGACAACCATCTGATGCTGC
Source organism: uncultured Lachnospiraceae bacterium (assembly GCA_964579105.1). Lineage (GTDB taxonomy): Bacteria > Bacillota > Clostridia > Oscillospirales > CAG-272 > Firm-07. The sequence continues at coordinate 17,930 of CAZOFQ010000005.1, read as the reverse complement.
TTGACCTGCGCGGCTTGGAGCTGACGGGCAAGGAGCTGGAGCACCGCCTTGACGAGGTGCATATCACCGCCAACAAGAACACCGTTCCGAACGAGCCCCGCAGCCCCTTCGTCACCAGCGGCGTACGCATCGGCACGCCTGCCGTCACGTCCCGCGGCTTCGGCGAGGAGGAGATGCGCCTGATCGCAGGCTGGATCGCCGACGCGGTGAACGATTTCGAGAGCTCCAAGGAGCGCATCACCCGCGAGGTCATCGCCCTTTGCGAGAAATTCCCCATTTATCAATAACACAACTGCAAAAACGCATCCGTTTGGATGCGTTTTTGCTTAAAAGCAAGGAGATTTTAATATGGAAACCGTTATTTTAATCCTTTGTGCCCTGTGCCTGTTGCTGCTTTCGGCAGTGCTGATTCTTTTACTCGTGCGAAAAAACAGCATTACACAGGATAGCCTTACACACATGACGCAATTACTCGCGCAATCACAGCGCATGGCGGGTGAGGTACAGAGCCGCGAGCTGGAGCATGCCAAGCAGCAGCTGGCACAGCATCTTGACCTCACGCGCAAGGAGCTGCTGGAGCGCATCGCCGCCATTGAGCCGCGTCTCAAAACGCTGGAGCAAACAAGCGAGCAAAGATTGGAAAATATCCGCAAAACGGTGAACGACCAGCTGACGCTCCTACGCGAGGACAATGCCAAGAAGCTTTCGGACATTCAGCGCGTGGTGGATGAAAAAATGCAAAAGACGCTGGAGGAAAAGATGAACCGTTCCTTCCAGCTCGTCAGCACACGCTTGGAGGAGGTCTACCGCGGTCTTGGCGAGATGAAAACGCTTGCCGTGGGCGTGGGAGACCTCAAAAAGGTGCTTTCCAATGTCAAAAGCCGCGGCATTCTGGGCGAGATCCAACTTGGCGCGATCCTCTCGGAGATCCTCGCACCCGAGCAGTACGACACGGACGTGGCAACCGTAAGAGGCAGCCAAAACCGCGTGGAATTTGCCGTGAAGCTCCCCGGGGCAGGGGCAGGCGAGCATGTGTACCTGCCCATTGACTCCAAGTTCCCGGGTGACACCTTCGCCGCATTGCAGGACGCGTATGAATCGGGAGACACCGAGCGCATCACCGCCGCCAAAAAATTATTGGAGCAAACGGTGAAGAAATGCGCCAAGGACATCCGCGACAAGTACGTATGCCCCCCCTACACCACCAATTTCGGCATCATGTTTCTTCCCTTTGAGGGGCTCTATGCCGAGGTGGTGAACAGCGGCGTAATGGAGGCACTGCAGCGCGATTACGCCGTGAACGTCACGGGTCCCTCGACCATGGCGGCAATGCTGAATTCTCTGCAGATGGGCTTCCGCACGCTGGCGATCCAGAAGCACAGTGACGAGGTCTGGCGGCTTTTGGGCGAGGTCAAGGGTGAGTTTTCCGCCTTTGAGGGCGTCCTTGCCGACACGCAAAGAAGGCTCAAGCAGGTGGATGAGGATCTGGACAAGCTCATCGGTGTCCGCACGCGGCAGATCAATCGCCGCCTGCGCGACGTGGAAATATTGGAAACGCCGAGCATGGCAGATGCACCGTTGGAATAAAACAAAAAAGGAGCGGACTTGCACGCAGAGCCCAGCTCCTTTTATTTTCCAAAAGTATTTTGTGCAGACGGTATGACCTTACAGCTTAAAGAGCTCACCGCGCTTGGGGATCAGGCAATGCCTTCTTTAAATATTCCAACGAGCCGTAAAGCGCATCGCGCGGGTCGCGCACGTCGGAAATACGCGGAAGATCCAGCTCCAGATTGTAAATACCGAAATACTCGTACGTCACAGCATCAAGAAGCTCGCGCAAGGGAAGCTCGTGCGTATCAAGCGGAAAGTGCGTGACAAGCCCATTCAGCGCATGAATGTGCGTGTGGATCACGTGCTTAAAAAACTCCTTTGAGGGGCGCGTGTCGGGGGCATGCAGACAATTCCTCTTGACGTAGTACATATAGTGTCCCATATCAAAGCAAATTCCCACGTTTTCGCGCTCCGCACGCTTCACCGCATCAAGCACCAGTGCGGCGCAGTCCCCCTCCTTGCCGCTCGGCAAAAGGCGATTGTTCTCCAGCGCGAAGCGCACGGGATAGCCCTGTTGCTCGGCATACGTGCTTAAAGCGCGAAGCACTGCCGCGTTGTCACCGTCAATAGGATGTAATACAATCGTGAGCGAGGGCTGGGGCAACGCGGCAAGCAGCTCCTCCAACGGCGCAAATACATCCTGTATCGCACTTGGCAGGGATTTCGCCTGCCCGTGAACGGTAATCCAAAAGCCCATGTCCCACAGCATTTTCGCAGCGGCGTAGGCTTGCGTTGCCGTATGGTAAGGACGCACTGTCCGCAGCTCTATGCTTTTCACCCCGCGCTCGCGCAGGGCACTCAGCACGTCGGCACGCTCGCCAAGCTCGCCCTCACCCGAAAGCAGCCATTTAAATGGTAACGAAACGCCGAGCATGTTACTTACCCTGTGCGCCCTTCACCGTTTCGGCAAGCGTTGCGGCGATGCCCGCAAGGCCCTGCAGCTCCGAGGGAATGATGATCTTGGTGGCTTGCCCGTCGGCAACCTTGGCAAGTGCGTCAAAGCTCTTGAGCGTCAGCACCTCCTTGGCGGGGGATGCCTCGTTGAGCATTTTCAGACCTGCGGCAGTCGCCTCCTGCACCTTGAGGATCGCCTCTGCCTCACCCTCCGCCTCGCGGACGCGGGCTTCCTTCACCGCCTCGGCGCGCAGAATAGCGGCTTGCTTTTCCGCCTCGGCGTCAAGGATAGCGGACTGCTTGCGTCCCTCTGCCACGAGAATGGCGGAGTTCTTTTCGCCCTCGGCGCGCAGGATCGCCTCACGGCGCTCGCGCTCCGCCTTCATCTGCTTCTCCATCGCGTCCTGGATCTCACGGGGCGGGATGATGTTTTTCAGCTCCACGCGGTTGACCTTGATGCCCCATGCGTCGGTGGCTTGATCAAGGATCGATCTCATTTTGGTGTTGATGGTGTCGCGCGAGGTCAGCGTACCGTCCAGATCCAGCTCGCCGATCATGTTACGCAGGGTGGTCGCGGTCAGATTTTCAATGGCGAAAATCGGGTTGGTCACGCCGTAGGCGTACAGCTTGCAGTCGGTGATCTGATAATATACCACCGTGTCGATCTGCATGCGCACATTATCCTTGGTGATCACGGACTGGGGCGGAAAATCCACCACCTGCTCCATCAGATTCACCTTTTTGCTGACCTTGTCAACAAACGGGATCTTCACGTGCAGACCGTTACTCCATGTGGCGTTGTAAGAGCCGAGACGCTCCACCACGTAAGCATGCGCCTGAGGTACGACGTGGATGTTGGCGATCAGAACGATCACCAACAGCACCAGAACCGCAACGATTGCAATAATGATTCCTACCATAATTTTTCTTCTCCTTTTTTATTTTACTATAAGCTTTACGCCCTCGATCCGTTGCACGGTGACCTGCTCGCCGACAGCAATGACGCGTGCGGGATCCTCTGCACGTGCCGACCAGCAAAGCCCGCCCACCTTGACCTCGCCGAGCTCGTCGATGTTACGGATCTCCTCGGTCACGATGCATACGCGCCCGATAAGCGCATCGGTATTGGTTTTTGTATCCTTCTTTTTGAGAAGCTTGCGGCAAAGGGGACGGGTGGAAGCCACCAGCACAAGCCCCAGCACCACGAAAATGAGGACCTGGACCCAAATATCCACCTCAAAAAAGGACACGATCAGCGTGATGACCGCAGCGGGGAAAAACCAGATGGCAACGAAATCGTTGGTGAGTGCCTCGATCACGACCGCCGCTACCAGCAGCGCGATCCATACGTACGGCATAGCCATAACAAAAACCTCCTTGAAAGAACTACGATACACATGCTTGTGTATCTTTATTATACCATTTCATAAGGAGCATTGTCAAGAATCGCAGGAGCACACAGGCGCCAAAAGGAAGAAAATAGTGAACGATTTTGGAAAATTATCTCGCACAAAATCATTTTTTATCCCGAAATCGGCAAAAATCCTTCGTTTCCGCAAGCCCGCAGAAGGATGTCGCTCAATACAGCGCCTCCTTGGAGGCAAGACGGCGGAAAAACAGGTGCAGCCATCCCACGGGGATCACTGCGGCGGCAAGCAGCAGCGTGAACAGCAGCTCATAGGGCGTGAGGGGCATGGTGCGCAGCACGGCACCGCCAAGGTACACGAACGCGATCTGCACCGCCGCAACCGCCGCCATAATGAACAAAAACGCGCGATTGCGGGAAAGCCCCGTAAGCATGGCAACGCGGTCGGAGCGCGCGTTGAAGCAATTGAACACCGAGGCGAAGATAAACAGCGCAAAGAAGGCGGTGAGCAGGCACAGATCGTTCTCGCTCTCGCGATAGATGCCGCGCACAAAGGGGGATTTGAGGAAAAAGACGGAGAGTGCCACCGTGAACGCGGTAAGCGCACCGATCCGACGCGCCAGCGCACGCGAGAGGATCGGCTCGTCGCGCCGCTTGGGAGATTCCTTCATATAGTATTCCATGGGTGCCTCGCCCGCAAACGCAAGCCCGCCAAGCGTATCCATGATGAGGTTGATCCACAGCATCTGCACCACCGTCACGGGGGCGTCCACCCCGATAAACGGACCGATAATGGAAATGCCCACGGCACAGAAGTTCATCATCAGCTGCAGCGTAATAAATTTTCGAATGCTTTTGAAGATCGTGCGTCCGTAAAGCACCGCGCGCGCCACAGAGGAAAGGTTGTCATCCAAGATCACCACGTCCCCCGCCTCGCGTGCGACCTGCGTGCCGCTTCCCATGGCAAAGCCCACGTCAGCGTGACGCAATGCAGGGGCGTCGTTGATGCCGTCACCCGTCATGCCCACCACAAGCCCTGCCGCCTCGCAAAGACGCACCAGGCGGCTCTTGTCGGCGGGAAGCGCGCGCGCCACCACGGCAAGGTGCGGTAAGACCTCTGTGAGCTCGGCATCCGAAAGTGCCGCCAGCTTCTCACCTGTCAGCGCCACACGATCCTGCGAGAGGATACCGCACGCCGTGGCAAGTGCGATCGCCGTATCGGGGCTATCCCCCGTTACCATCACCACCTGTATGCCCGCACCCTGCAGGGAGCGTACCGCGTGCTTTGCCTCGGGGCGCAAGGGATCTGCAAAAGCCGCCGCGGCAAGCAGCGTAAGCCTTCCGTTTAATCCCTCGCTCGGCATGCCGTCGGATTCGCACAGCAGTATCACACGCTCACCGTCAAGGCAACGCTTGCGGATGCGTTCGGCAAAGGCGCTTTTTTGAAGCGGGATCACCTTCCCCTCCTCGTCACGCGCACCCGTCACGCGCGGCAGCAATCTTTCGGGTGCGCCCGTAAGGAGCACGCGCCCGTCCGAAAGCGCGACCGCCGCGTATTTGCGCGCACTGTCAAAGGGCAAGCGCGCCGCAATCTCAAACACGGGGGCAGGCGCATCCAGGAACGCCGAAAGCCATGCGCGGTCCGTGGCGTTTCCCCCAAGTGCTACGGGCTTACCCTCGCTCTCGCCGCGAATTGCCGCCGTATTGGCGTGTGCGGCAAGAGAGAGCCACTCGTAAAGTGCGCTTTGCCGCAGTGCTGCCGCACGGCAGCTCGGGTATTCCCCTTTTGCCGTCAGCACCGCACAAAGCGAAAGCTTACCCGCCGTGAGCGTACCCGTTTTATCGGTGAACAAAATATTCATGCTTCCCGCCGCCTCGATCCCCGCGGGCTTTCGCACCAGCACCTGATCCCGCACCATGCGGCGGATGTTGGCGGAAAGCACCACCGCGATCATCATGGGCAGCCCCTCGGGTACAGCCACCACCACCACGGTGAGCGCCAGCGTGAGTGCATGCAGCAGTGCGCTCGCCATAAAGGGCAGATCACGCACGCGCGCAAGCGTTTGTGCAGCGCAAAAGCCCGCATCCACCACAAGGGTATGAAACAGAAACGTCAGCGCGCAGATCCCCGCCGCCACGTATCCAAGGCGGCTGATCTGCTTCGCAAGACGTGTGAGGCGCTGCCGCAAGGGGCTGTCGGTGCTATCGCTTTGCAGCTCGGCGGAAATGCCGCCGAGATACGTGGCGTCCCCCACGCGCGTCACACGCATAGCCCCCTCGCCGAAAAGCACCGTGCTTCCCGAAAACAGCGCACCCGCACAGTCGGGTGTTTCGCCCTCTCCCTTGCTCCAAGCGCGCTTTTCCACCTCACGGCTCTCGCCCGTGAGCGAGGACTGATCTACCGTAAGCGCACCGCAAAGCAGCACCCCGTCCGCAGGGATCCTCTCCCCCGCACCAAGCAAAACGATGTCACCCACCACGAGCTCCTCGCTTCCGATCTCCCGCACCGTGTCGCGCTTCACGCGGCAAAGCGCCGCGCCGCAGCTTTCAAACAGCCGCGCAAACGCAGTCTCGCTTTTATACTCGGAAAAGGTGGAAATACTCGTGGCAAGCAGAATCGAGACGGCGATCCCCGCCGTCTCCAGCCAGTCGTTATTGCGAAACAGCAGCACCAGATGCAGCACCAGCGCAAGCAACAGCACCTTGATCACGGGGTCGCCGAGATTGTCGAAAAAGCGCCGCCAGAAGCCGCGCCCCTTTGCCTTGCTAAACACGTTTTTTCCGTATTGCGCCCTTGCTTTTTCCACCTCCGAGGGGGATAGCCCCTGCGGTAAATTTGTCGTTATCATGCGTCTTGCCCCTCTTTTTTGTTTTTCTACAATTTATGGAGGAACGGCAAAAAAAAGAACAAGGCGGCGGGTGTTTATAAAATGTACTGTCTCACCCTGCCGCGATGCACAAACGAATAACGCACAACCTCGTAGGGGGCGACCTCCGGACGCCCCGTAATCCGTGATACACAAACGGACGGAATGGTGGTTGTGAATTTCGGACCGTCGGGGACGCCGGTCCCTACAAAAAATGCATCCGCGACGCATAACCGGGAAATGCACACCCCCGTAGGGGTCGGCGCCTCGACGACCAGGCAATCCGAGATACACAAAAGCCCCCGAAACGGTAATCCGTTTCGGGGGCTTTTCCGCTTGGTTATTCAATTGTCGCGCCGTTTGCGCGCAGCTTTTCCTGCAAAGCGTGCACGTCCAGCGTGTGCGTGCTTGCGCCCGTGCTCTTGGCAAGAGCGACGGCAACGCCTGCCGCCTCACCCATGCAAGCGCAGATGGGCATGACGCGCACAGCCGCCTGCGCCTCGTGCGTAGCGGAAAGGCACCGCCCCACGACCAGGAAATTATCGTATTCACGGGGCAGAAGCGAGCGATACGGAATGGAGTAATACTCGCCATCCTTGAAATAGTGGATATTCGTTCCCGTTCCCGCGGGATTGTGAATATCGATATTGTAGTTGGCAAGCACCACGCGATCCTCAAACATCGTTTGCGCCAGCAGATCCTCGGCGGTGAGAATGTACTCGCCGCGCAGCTTACGGCTCTCGCGCACGCCGATCTCCGAGGCGATCGACACCAGCGTGGCATGCTCAAACGCCTTGGAGTGCTTTTTGAGGAATTCCACGATCTCATGGATCTGGCGACGTGCCTCGATCTCCGCGCGGCTCACGGCAAACGCATCGGTCGGGTCGTGCTTGACCACGCGCGTGGTGTTGAAGTGCAGCACACCCTCGCCGATCCCCGAGAAGGTGAGGATATTCTCGCGCGGATTCTTGATCTCGCCACGCTCGCGCGCCTCCTTGTAGAGCTCCTGCAGGCGCGGACGCTCGGATTTGAACAGATCCACGTCAACGCCGCACATGCGGAAGCAGGTCGTCATAGGCTGACAGAGATTGTCGCTCTCGCGCCCCAGCACGAAATCGCACCCCGCGAGTGCAAGCACGTCGCCGTTGCCCGTAGCATCCACGAAAAAGTCGGCGCAAAGCGTCATCACGCCCGAAAGGGTGGCAACCTGCAGTGCCGTAATGGCGCGCTCCTTCGTTTCCACACCGAAGATCTGCGCGTGGAACAGCACGTCAACACCTGCCTCGCTTACCATATCGTCCAATACGAGCTTGAAGTATTCGGGGCGGAATCTGGTCATCGTTCCGCTGTCGTCATACGCATGCTCACGCTCGCGCATCTCGGTAAACAGCCCCGCGCAAAGCAGCTTTTCCTCGCCGTTTACGGGGGTGGAAAACTTCATAAAGGGGTACACCAGATTGGTGGACATGGCGCCGCCAAGACAGCCGCTGCGCTCGATCAGCAGCACGCGCAGTCCGTCACGCGCCGCGGCAACCGCCGCCGCCACGCCCGAAAGCCCGCCGCCCGAAACGATCAGATCATAAGATTTCATAAAAAGCACCTCTCCTTCTACTTTCTCTTTATCATAACACACTTGCCGACAAAAAAGTTATAAAAGCGTGCGATATACTTGCACAAAAGATACTTTTATGCTATAATTTTTAACAAAAGATGCTTTTTGTGAAAGGAAACGGGATGGAGTACAGCAATCTGCGCGACCTCATCGCGCATTTGGAATATGGCACAAAGCTGCACATCGGCGTGCTGTTTTTGGGCAATTACGCCTTTGAGGCCTTGCGCCCAAGGCAGGAAAGCACCATCCACTCAAGCGCGGTCTGTACGGAAATGAAGGCGCGCCGCGGCGGCTTTGAGCGCTGTTATCTTTGCCGCAATACCGCCATAGACAAGGCATGTCGGGAAAAGCAGGCATTCGGCGGGCTTTGCATCAACGGCGTGTATGAATACGTGCACCCTATTCTGGAAAACGGCGAGGTCGTCTGCGTGCTGTTCGTGGGGAATATCCTGCCCCGGAAGGACGAAAGGATCAAGCGTCGTTTAGGGAGCGAGACGCGCCTGCTCTCTACCATGGAAGCGGAGTATTCCTCTTCGCGCTGCGCCTCGCTTTGCGCGCTTTTGGAAAGCTACATCCGATTTTTGCATCTGCACGCCCTCGACAAGGGGGAGGAAACGGAGCGAGAGCCTCTGCTGGAAAACATCAAAAGCTATGTGGAATCCAATCTGGAGTACGATATTACCCTCACCTCTCTTTCGCGGATCTTTCACTACAACGAAAAATATTTGGGAAGATGGTTCAAGCAAAAAAGCGGTCTGAGCTTCCGCGCCTATCTTAATGCGCGCCGCGTGGAATACGCCAAGCGCCTGCTGCTCGACGGTCATCCCGTAGCGCTCGCCGCCGTGCGTGCGGGCTTCAACAACACGCCCTATTTCAACCGTGTGTTCAAAAGCCTTACAAGCTGTACGCCAAGCGAGTTCTGCAGGCACCGAGGCGGGACTTGAGCTTCCTTTATTTACCGCCCGTGCACGCTTGACACCTCCCCTTGAATATGCTATCATAAAAACAGCTTGAGAAAAGGAGTGTTCCGTGAGTAACCTGTTTGATTATTTGGATTGGCGCGGCGATCTGACCTTCGGCAATGCGCCGCTGTGTGCCGTAGACGCACTGGTCTTCTCGGTGCTCGCCTACATACGCATGGAGGATTTCATCCCCGCGCCCCCCGACGCAACGCCCGTGCGCCTTTCCGACGCCGCGGCAGAATATTTTGCCGCCACGCAAGACGCCCCCTTGACGCGGCACCGTGAATTTCTGGAAAGGCTTGCCGCAACACCGCGCTTCGGGCAGCTGCGCGTATTCGGCGCACAGCACGAGGTCGACCGCGAGGACGGCATTCAATTTGCGGCATTTTCCGTGCTTTTACCGGGGCAAAATCTTTTTGTTTCCTTTGAGGGCACAGACGACACCCTCATCGGCTGGCAGGAGGATCTTCGCATGAGCTACGAATGCCCCGTTCCCGCGCAATTGCGCGCGGCGGCATATCTGCGCGAGGTCGCCGCGGCGTACCCCTTGCGCCGCATCTATGTGGGTGGGCACTCCAAGGGCGGCAATCTTGCCATGTATGCCGCCGTGAACAGTGGCGAGGCGGTGCGCTACCGCATCCGCGCGGTATTCAACAACGACGGCCCCGGCTTTTGCGATCACACGCTCTCCACCCCGCAATATCACGAAATGCGGGAGCGTATCCACACCCTTTTGCCCGAATCCTCGATCGTTGGCGTGCTTCTGGAGCATGACGACAATTACAAGATCGTCAAAAGCGATGCCAAGGGGCTCTCGCAGCACGATGCGTATTCCTGGCAGATCAAGGGGGCGGATTTCGAATACACCTCCGAGCGCACCGCCTTTGGGCAGCAGACCGAGGCGATCCTAGACCATTTCGTGAACACCCTTTCGCCCGAGCGCAAGCGCCAGTTTGCCCAGGCACTGTTCACGGTGCTGGAAGCTACCGAGCAAAACACGCTCTCGGGCATCGTTTCCAACAAAATGCAAAGCCTCAAAAACGCCTTGCGCGGCTTTGGCAATCTCGACCCCGAGATGCGGGAGATGCTGACCGAAACGCTCACCGCACTCACCAATTCGCGCAAGGCGATCCGCCGCGCAAGCAAAAAGCTCGCCGCGCGCGAGACCCCCACGCTCCCCATGGGCGAGAGCGAAAAATCCTCGTAATCTCTCCTTTGCCTATCGCCCCACGCAAAAGGAGGCGCCGTATGCCTTATTTTAACTACCATGCCACCGCAAAACGCCTGATTGCCGAGGGGAAGCTGCTCCGCTACCGATTCACGCAACACTACCGCGGCATCTCCCCCGCACTCTTGCTGTTTTTTGCGGATGAGCGCCACCCCATCATGCCCATCCGCGAGCCGCGCTTTGAGGAATATCTTTCCCTGCTGCGGCAATATCCCCAAAAACAGTAGAAACACCCCCGCTATGCGGGGGTGTTTCTACTTCGGGCATCCTCACCGTCACGCATTCGCGTGCCACCCTCTCCCCCTTGGAGAGGGACTTTTTATCCCCGACCAACACTCCGTCCGCACATTTCTCGTAGGGACCGGCGTCCCCGACGGTCCGCCGTCCGCGATACGCAAACGAATAGCGTACAAACTCGGTAGGGGGCGACGTCCTCGACGCCCCGCAATCCGCGATACGCAAACGGACCGCCCGGGAGGTCGGTCCCTACGTTGCGCGTGATAGCCTTCCTCCGAGAGGAAGGTGGCGCGCGAATGCGCGACGGAAGGAGCCTGCGTTACTTCAAGGCTTTTACTCTTTACAGCTCGGCTCGCCGTTTTTACAAGCACCTTGCTCTTGTTACACGTGCTCCTGTCTGTCCCTTGCCTGCTTGCGAGCTCTTTGCTGATACTGCGTGGGCGAAACGCCCGTTTTTCTTTTAAACGCATCGCAAAAATAGGAGGCGGAGGCGTATCCCAGCCGCGCGCCGATCTCGCTCACGCCGAGATCGCCGTCCTCCAGCAGCTCCCTTGCGTGCTCCATGCGAAGCTTATTTCGATACTCCATGGGTGTATATCCCGTGATCTCCCGAAACACGCGCAAAAAATGAAATTTGCTCATACGGCAAAGCTGTGCGTATTCCTCCAGCGAGCGATTTTCACCGTACTCGCGATTCATCAGCTGCAAAACGCCTGCGATCTGCCCCGCATAGCGCTCGTGCGGGTCGCTCAGATTCGCCGCGCGTCTGGAAAGCAACGCCACGATCTCAAAAAATTTCGCAACACAGAGCTTTTCATAGCAGGGCTGCTTGGTCTGCAGCTCGGCAAGGATCTCCTCAAACAGCTCCCTTATCTTGGGGCAGGGCTTGGCGGCGTACACCGTTGCGCTTTCAAAGCCCAAAAGGTCAAGGGCAGAGGGCGCGGTAAAATGCAGGTAGTAAAATTCCGCAGTCTTTTCCTCAAGGCATACGTGATGCTGCTTTTCAAAGGGCTTAAAGAAAATAAAGGAGCCCTCCGCAGCATCGATCTCTCGCTCTAAAAAGAAATGCTCGCTTCCCTTTGCGATATAGAAAAGAAGCCAATCGCTCCTGCCCTCGGGGCGCAGGATCTTTCGCCCTTTTTTTGCAAAAATATGCCCGCAGCTCCTCAAGGCTACGCCGTGCCAGCCGTCGGCACCGTCCGCATACGCGTTAAAGATCATAATACTCCCCCCAAAATAGCAATAAATCGAAGCTTTTTGTCAATTTTACCGATTTACTTTTTCTCATTTTACCATTATAATCAAAATAAGTCAAGTAAAAGGCAAAGGAGAAAAGCAATGCCAGTTCGAGAGGAATCCTTCAGAATCGGCTGCGGAAGATACCTGCAAGGTGCGGGCTATCTTTCCCGCTGCGGCGAGGAGGTGCTGCGCCACGGCAGCGCCCCCCTGATCATAGGAGACGACACCACGCTTGCCATCACGCGCGAGGCGATCCGCCAAAGCCTCGCCCCCGTATGCAAGAAATATGAAATCGTCACGCACAACGGCACCTGTAACGAGCCGCGCGCCAAGACCTTCGCCGCGCTTTGCCGCGAAAAAGGGTATGACGTGATCGTAGGCGTAGGCGGCGGCGTGCTGATGGACTTTGCCAAGCTCTGCGCGCATTTTGCCAACGTCCCCGTCATCAACGTCCCTACGTCCAGCGCCACCTGTGCCGCCTTTGCGCCGCTTTCGGTGCGCTATACAGAGGAAGGAAGGACCGTGGGCGCGCTGCACTATCAGCACGAGGTGGACGCCGTGATCGCGGATACGGCGGTCCTTGCCGCACAGCCCGTGCGCTTGCTGCTTGCAGGCGTATTTGATGCACTGGCAAAGTTTTTGGAGATCAAGCAGCGCTTCTCGGAAAAAAGCTGCCCCTTGGGGCTGGATTACGCCTTCGTCATGGCGGAGCACTCCTTCCGCGTGCTGACGCAAAAGACCGCGCCATGCATTGCGGATATGGCGCGCGGGGAGCTCACACAGGACGTGGAGCAGGTGCTCTTCACCGCCATTGCCGCCACGGGCGTGATCAGCGGTATTGCGCGCGGCTCCAATCAATGCGCGCTGGCACACAAATTCTACGAAACGGTACGCTACCTCTTTCCCGAAGCCGCCACGCCCTATCTGCACGGCGAGATCGTGGGCGTAGGCTTGCTTTTGCAAAATTATTTCAACGGCGAGGCAGAGCAAAACGACTTCCTGCTTTCCTTGATGCGGAAGCACAACATGCCGCACAGCATCGCGCAGATCGGCGTGACACAGGATGCGGAAACAATGCAGGCATTCTACGACCGCATCCGCACCACCAGTGCCATTGATGAAAACGATCCCGCGGAATGCAAAAAATTCAAAGAAGGACTTGAATATCTATGGAGCATCCGATGAGTGCAAATCTGATCCTCGTGGCAGGCATGCCCGCCACGGGGAAAACCACGCTGGCAAAAAAGATCTCACAAAGCCTGCAGCTTCCCATACTGGAAAAGGACGAGATCAAGGAAGCCATGTTCGACACGCTGGGCTACGCCGACCTTGCCGCCAAGCGGCAGCTGGATAGGGCGGCAGCCGCGATATTGCTGCGCTGTGCGCAAGGTCTGTTAAAAGGCGGCACGTCGCTGATCCTTGTCAACAATTTTGACGCCGATATGCGTGACGACGTGCAGGCGATGATCGACGAATGCCGTTGCCGCGCAGTAACCGTTTTTCTGGGCGGAGACGCGGACGTGCTTTATAAGAGATACGTCGAGCGCGACAAGAAGCACCTGCGCCATCGGGGACACACCTTTATTGACCGTTATCCGCCGCAGGAGGGGGACGTGCTTGATCTGAGCATGACGCGGGAATACTTTGCAAGCAGATTTGAGGGGCACGGTATGGCGGATTTCAGGATCGGCGGCACGAGATTTGACGTAGACGCGACCTATCCCGAGCAGATCGACGCAGACGCCCTGATCGAAAAAATAAAAAACGCCTTCCGATAAAGGAGTCCTTGACATGAAAAAACGCATCGAGAAAAAAACAGAGATCGCGGTGATCGGCGCGGGTCCCGCAGGGCTTTCCGCGGCGATCACCGCGGCAAGAGAGGGCAAGCGCGTTTTACTGGTCGAAAAGAACGGCTATTTGGGCGGCAACGCCACGCTGGGGCTGCCGCTTCTCGGCTTTCTGGACACGGACGGCAAGCGGATCGTGGGCGGGCTCGCACAGGAATACGTGAGCCGTCTCACCGCGCGCGGACAATGCTTCGGGCACAGAGTCTGCCCCAAGCACAATTCCGTGACCAATATCGACCCCGAGGGCTTCAAGCTTCTGGCGATCGAGATGTGCCGCGAGGCGGGCGTGGAGATCATTCTGCACGCACAGGCTTGCGATGCCGAGGTGGAAAACGGCGTGCTGCGCCGCGTGCTTTTTTACGGAAAGGGCACACAGCTTTGTGTAGAAGCCGACGTTTTTATCGACTGCACGGGTGACGGCGACGTGGCGTATCTTGCGGATTGCTCCTTTGAAGCGGGACAGCCGCAAACGGGCGTGCTGCAGCCCCCCACCGTAATGTATACGCTGGAAAACGTGGAGACCGCGTTGCTGTTCGACCACATCGAAAGACACCCCGAGGAAATGACCTACAGCGCCTCTATCGACCACCGTGCGGGGTATGATGCCGATTATTTCAGAGCAAGCCCCAACCACGTTTTCGTCGGGCTCTCCGAGACCTTTGCCCGCCTTCGCGCGCAAGGCAAATGCCCCGTGGAGCGCAACACGCTCATCTACATCAACAGCACCAAGCAGGGCGAGGTCTTTGTCAACAGCACGCGCCTGCTCGGCACGGACGCCACCGACCTTTTCGACCTCACCAAGGCAGAGCTGGAGGGGCAGCTTCAGGCAGCGGCGCTGACCGAGATGCTCCGCGAGCACGTGCCCGGCTTTGCCAATTGCTTTATTTCCTCTATCGCGCCCTCATTGGGCGTGCGAGAGACCAGACGCTTCAAGGGACTCCGTACCCTCACGGGCGACATGCTGCTCGACGGCGTGATCGGAGAGGACAGCATCGCGCTCGGCGCTTATAAGATCGACATCCACTCGGGCACCGACCGCAACACGCTCTTCAAAACCGTGAAAGCTCCCTTCGGTATCCCCTACGGCTGTCTGGTCAGTGCCGAGCTCGACAATCTGATGCTTGCGGGGCGCTGCGCCTCTATGGACGCAGCGGCACTCGCCTCGGCGCGCGTCATGCCGCAATGCATGTCTATGGGTGAGGCGGCAGGGCTTGCCGCGGCAATGGCTGTACGTGACGGCGTCCTGCCCAAAGAGGTGAACGTGAGTGAGCTGCGCGCATCGCTGCTTGACCGCGGTGTGGTACTGACCGCAGAGCAGGCAAGCGCTCTGCCCGTAAATGAGCCTTGAGAAAGGGAAACAAATGTTACTTTACATGATCCGCCACGGCGAAAGCACGGCAAACCCCACGCTCTCTCACGCGGGCTGGGCACAGATCCCACTCACCCCAAGGGGCGAACAGGATGCGTTGCGCGCAAGGGAGCTGCTACGCGGCATCACCTTTGATGCGGTGTATACGAGCGACCTCATCCGTGCCATACGCACAAAGGAGCTCGCATTGCCCGATGCCGACGCCGAGCGCTCCCCCTTGCTGCGCGAGATCCACGTAGGAGAGCTTGCGGGCAAGACCCCCGACGCATGCTTTGCCCTTTACGGCGAGCCTTATATCAAGAACAAGAAAAACGCGGACTATCGCCCCTACGGCGGCGAGAGCCGCAGCGACCACGAGGCGCGCGTCGTTGCCTTTTTAAGGCTTTTGGAGGCAGCGCCCGCCTCGCGCGTTGCCGCCTTCTGTCACGAGGGAACGATGAAAAGGATGCTGGAGTACACAAGCGGGCTCAGCGCCCCCACCACGCAGCATTGCAGGAACGGCGGCGTCTGCATTTTTGAGTATCAAAACAAGGTCTGGACTCTCAAGGAGTGGGACCTGTAAAGTGAAAGGAGAGCATCTATGCTGAGAAAAGAGCCTTGGATCGGGTACGTCAAGCCCGCAAGGATTTTCGGCAATCTTTATTTTGTGGGAACGCACCCCTCCTCGGTGCATCTCATCGACACGGGTGAGGGGCTGATGCTCATCGACACGGGGTATCTTGACAACCTCTACCTCACGGTACAAAACATTTGGGAAATGGGCTTTAATCCGCGGGATATCAAGATTATTCTGCTCTCGCACTGCCACTTCGACCACACCAACGGCGCGGCGGCACTGCAGCAGCTCTCGGGCGCCAAGATCTATCTGGGTAAGGATGATGCGCGGCTCGCCTCGGGCGAGATCAATCACTGCACCCTTCCCTTACGCCCCTTCACCCCCGACGTCCTGCTCTCGGACGGTGACGTGGTCACGCTGGGCAACACCAGCGTAACGTGCGTTTCCACCCCCGGGCACACGGACGGCGTGATGTCCTTCTTCTTCGACGTGACCGACGGCGAGCACACCTATCGTGCGGGCATGCACGGCGGCGTGGGACTCAATACGCTCAAAGCCGACTTCCTCGCCAAGAACGATCTGCCCTTCGAGAACCGCGACAAGTATTTTGCAAGCCTTGAGCGCCTGAAAAAGGAGAAGGTGGATATCTTCATCGGCAATCACGTGGGCAACAACGACACCGAGGGCAAGCTCACAAGGATCGGCACCTCGGCGCAAAATCCCTTCATCGACCCTCTTGAGTGGGGGCAGTTTTTGGAACGCTGCCGCAAGAATTTAGAGGATCTGATCGCCTCGGAGGCGGCACAGAATAAGGAGAATCGATATGTGTAAGCAAATTATCGCAGCACTGGAGCAGGCAAGGATCATCGTCATCGTGCGCGGTGTCGCGCGTGAAAGCCTCATCCCGCTTGCCGAGGCAATGTACGCAGGCGGCATCCGCGCCGTGGAATGCACCTACGACGCAAGCGGCAAGACCTCCGACGAGGAGATCGCCGCCAACATCGAGCTGCTGGCATCGCATTTTGCGGGCAGAATGCTCATCGGTGCAGGCACCGTTATCACAACAAAGCAGGTAGAGCTGACCAAAAAGGTGGGAGGTGCCTTTATCATTTCACCCGATACCGACCCCGAGATCATCGGCGCCACCAAGCGGCTGGGGCTTGTTTCCATCCCGGGTGCTATCACCCCCACCGAGGTGCGTGCGGCAAATCGCGCAGGCGCGGATTTTATCAAGCTCTTCCCCATCGACTTCTACGGACCGCGCTACATCAAAACGTTGCGCGCGCCCCTTTCCAATGTGAAGCTGCTTGCCGTAAACGGCATCACCGCCGAAAATATGCGCTCCTATCTTGATGCAGGCGCAGTTGGCGTGGGCGTGGGCAGCGGCATTGCCAATAAGCAGCTGATCGAAAAGGGCGACTTTGCAGGCATCACCGCACTCGCAAAGGCATACACCGACCAATTGCATTAAATCGCCTTATAACAAAAGACAAGGCACCTCTTGCGAGGTGCCTTGTCTTTGTCATTTATGGACTTAATAGATGCAATATCATTTTTTCTTAAAAACACAAAATATTACACTTGAAATTATAATTTGCCCTCCTATTATGGCAAAGTACAAATAAAGATCAAACAAAAGAATGTAGCATATAGAAATGGCGATCGAAAGAACAATGCCGAAAATAATAACCCACCACGCCCATTGATCCTTTCTTTTGTCAAACAGTTGGAGAAAAGTATATGCAAGAAAACAGAAAGCAAGCCCAAGTGTCCAAAGACGTATATCTGAAATCAAAATTGCAAAAACGATTAGATTTATAACCAAGCAACCATTGGAAAGAATATGTAATAGGCGCTTTAATTTGAATTGCGGAGTGTTTGGCGTAACAAAATAATTGTAATTCTTTTTCATAATTCCACCGCCTTTCATTATCATTTTTGTCTGCTATCAAGCCACCTGTAATAATCCTCTAACAGCCTTTGGTTCTTATCAAAATCAAGCATTTCAATCTTTTTCTCGTTGATCTCATACGCTTTTTGAATAATATCATAAGCGTATTGCTCGTCCTCGGTTTGAGGGGAATTTTCGAGAAAGGACAACTTGCATCGCAACAGAGTTAATTTTACTTAATAGTATGGTTT
>CAZOFQ010000004.1:0-37404 GCA_964579105.1 uncultured Lachnospiraceae bacterium | reverse complement strand
ATGCTATCGAAGCCTTCCACCCCGACCGCATCGCCTCCCGGATCCTGGGCATGGGCGATGTGCTTTCCCTTATCGAGAAAGCCGAGCAAGCCTGTGACCAAAAGCAAGCAGCGGAGCTGGAGAAAAAGATCCGTGAGGCAACCTTCACGCTTGACGATTATTTGCAGCAGTTCCAGCAGCTCAAAAAAATGGGCAATCTGGAGAGCCTCATCGGTATGATGCCGGGCGTTAAGCCCGGGGCACTCAAGGATGCCAAGATCGATGAAAAGCAGATTAGCCGCATCGAGGCGATCATTCGCTCCATGACACCGAAGGAGCGTGAAAAGCCCGACATCATCGGTGCTACCCGTAAGCAGCGTATTGCCAAGGGAAGCGGTACCACGGTAGAGGACGTAAACAAGCTGCTCAAGCAGTTTACAGAGGTCCGCAAGATGATGAAGCAGCTCTCGGGCGGCGGCATGAAGCGCTTCGGCAAGGGAAAGATGAAATTCCCGTTTTGACACAGTTAAAAGCCCGTCATGACGGTTTTTATAAAAAATTTATCATAAAAAAACAAAGGAGAACACACCCATGGTTAAGATCAGACTTACCCGCACAGGCAAAACCCATTCCGCTTGCTACCGCATCGTGGTAGCCGATCAGCGCTCCCCCCGCGACGGCCGCTTCATCGAGGAGATCGGCTTCTACAATCCCGGCTCCAAGGAGCTGAAGGTCAACGAGGATTCCGCCAAGAAGTGGCTCGGCAACGGTGCACAGCCTACCCCCACCGTAAAGGCACTGCTCAAGAAGGCCGGCGTCATCGGTTGATGCACCGGAGGACCCTGATATGCAGAGTTTGAAGGAGACCCTTGCCGATATCGCGCGCGCCATCGTGGATCATCCCGATGACGTTGTGGTCAGCGAGGAGGAAAACGGGGATGAGATCGTTCTCACCCTGAATGTCCATGCCGACGATATGGGCATGGTGATCGGTCGTCACGGCCGTATTGCCAAGGCGATTCGCTCGGTCATGAAGTCCGCCGCCACCACGGCAGGCAAAAAAGTGAACGTGGAGATCAAGGACTGATCCCACGGCAAACGCAGCCCCGATGCAATGCATCGGGGCTGCGTTTAACTCTTGACGCGGCTTTGCCTGTATGCTATACTGAAAACACGATCAACTATCATGCTATTAGGAGAGAGTATCGATGAAAAAAATAGTGGTTGTCCTTTTATCCGTATTCTTGCTTATATGTGGCTGTTTTTTTGCAATCACTGCGGGTAGGAGTGTGACTCGAGAGGGGTTGACGGAAAATTCGCGGATATATATCACCGATTTTAAGATTGAAAACCGACGATTGCACTATACCGTAGTGAATCAAACGTTTCGACGCGTACCGCTTACGTCGATCGTGATAGAGCGCAAGGAAGCGGGCGTGTGGCGTGAGGTGAAGGATACGCTGGAAATAGATGTTTTGGGCGACAAGTCCTTTGGCAGAACATACTACTGTGAAGCCTTTTCACGCTTGGATAGAAGCACAGACGTGACACGTAAGGAGCTGTACGAGGGGGAATACCGCGCGTACTTTCTCTATCGGGATTCCGTGTACGTCGTAGGGTATTTTACAATAGACGCAAACGGAGCCGTAACAAATTAATTAATGAACCCCGCACACCTCTCGGTGTGCGGGGTTTTCTGTACCGTTCGGGGGTTAAAATTCGCTCATCAGTGCGGCGTGCTCGCTACGCAGATTTTGAATGGAGATAATTTCCGTGATCTCCTTGCCCTCGGTCGAATCGGGTGTTGCGTAGAAAAAGGTGGAGGAGCAGGGGGCGAGGGTGAGACGCAAGGTCGTGTAAGCCTCCTCTTTGTAGGAGAGAAAGCCGTAGGTGCGCTTTCTCGCTGTGCCCGTATGGGGATTCCATTCCTCTACCGCAAAGGCACCGCGTAGCAGTACGTGGTGGTTATATTCCTTGCTTGTCGTGTTGGAGAAGTAATAAATATCACAGCTCTCGTGCTTTTTATGAATGTGATTCAGCATACCGCCCCCGGGGATAGCCCGATGCAGCCCCACTGTGTGGAACTCGGGATAGACCGAGTTGAGTCCTCCCGTGCACTCCAAGCGCGGCATGCCGGGCAGATAGATGTCGTAAGGGAGCGCGAAGGAATTGAGCGCCTCGTTGACGGTGGAGCTTCGCACCATTTTCGTGCCGTCCACGGCAGAGGCATTGAAGTAAAGGAACAGCGCTTCGCCGCCCTTTTCGTTTTGGTTATGGCAGAAATCGCGCATGATAAGAGGGTTGCAGGCATCCGCGCCGAAGATCTCCTCGCTGATGCGCCTGACCTCGCGATCGTTTTCGCCGTTTTCATCCCGTTCAAAGGCTTTTGTGGGCAGAGTACCCGTGGCAAGGATCTTGCCACCCTCGTCGTAGAATTTTTTCAAGATGCGCATGTTGGCAACACTTACCATTTCTGCGGCGGGCAGCACCACCACGCGAAACTGCTCGCGGTTGCGCTCGTTATCCAGATGCAGCACACCGTTCTCTGTGTGACAGCGTGTGTTCAGCACCTCGGGGTGCAGCATGGTGA
The DNA here is from genome assembly GCA_964579105.1 of uncultured Lachnospiraceae bacterium. Lineage (GTDB taxonomy): Bacteria > Bacillota > Clostridia > Oscillospirales > CAG-272 > Firm-07. Next base: position 34,835 of record CAZOFQ010000004.1, on the reverse strand, counting down.
GATCGTGCCCTGCGTAGATCGAGATGGCGTTGATCAGCGTCATGTAATCTGCCGAGGAGAGCGTGGCGGGATATTCGTACCCGTCAACGGGCGAAGTATAGAGATTTACCTTGCTGTGCAGATGATAAATGGGGTAGAGCATGGCGATGTCCGCTACGTGGCGTCCGCCGCGCAGCATGGTTTGAACGCGTGCGGCGAAGTCGGCGAAGGTGCTGTCCTCGCAGAGCTGTGCGGGAAGGTGCATTGCCGTGCAGTTTACACCGCGCGCAAAGGCGTTCATTGCATCATTGTAAAGGCGTGCACGGTCGTGGAAGCGGTAGTTGCGGAACAGCTCGCCGTTCACGCGCTCAATATCAAGGTTGTATGCCGTCCCTGCTGCGATCTTTACGGAGTTGGTGCCGTACATATACGCCTTATCGAAAAGCGCACAGGGGGCGTAAGCGTTATCCAGCATCGTATCCCCTACACAGAAGGAGCAGGCGGTGAGCTTTGGCTCCGAAACACTGCCAAACGGGGTTAGATTTTTAGCTTTTGCAAAATCCGCAAGGGCTTTTAAGATGCCGTTTTGCAAAAGCGATGCGCGCACACTCATGAAATACGCCTTGAGATGCGATGTGCCTCGCCCGACATAGTCAAAGAGCGTGGGATAGTGGGGTGCAGGGTCAAAGCCGAAGCGCTTCTGGAATTCCTCGTTAAAATCGTCGCTCCAGGTGCGTCGGTTCGCGCCGAGAAAGCCTATGCCCGAATAGGAGAGCACGGAAAGCGTGTTGCCGAGATAAGGCGCGAATATGTCTGCAAAAAGCGAGAAGACCGCTTCGATATAATGCGTGGAGCTCGTGTAGGAAAGATAATTTGCCCCCTCGCGTGCGGTATCCTCTACCGAGAGGTATTGGCGGATCAAAAAATTGCCGTCGGGCGCATTCCAGATCACCCGTCCGTCCTTCACGAACTCGCGCAGGTCGATTGCATAAGCCCTTTCCTCGTTAAACGCTACCACCGAAAGCAGCTTGCCCTTTTTGATGGGGCGATCCACCTTTTCATTGCGTGAGCAGATATATTCGTGGCAGGTGAGAATGCGTGCGCGCAAGGAATGATCGCCGATCTCTCCGAGGGTGTGTATAACGGCATGCTCGAAGGCGGGGTCAAGATAAAAGCCAACGCACAAGCCCTCCTTTTGTGCAATGGAGAGCAGGGTGGCGTACATGTCCTTGACGGCGCAAAGCGTTGCGCCGTCAAGCTCCGTTCCTGCGGGAAGCTGGGGAATCAGCGTGCCGAAGCCGCCTTTTTTTGCCCTTGCCACGACAGCTTCTGCGGCGTTGCTGAAATCCGTGCTGTCAGGCGCGGGGAGCTCAAAATAATAGATAGGGTGATCCTTCGTTTGTGGCGTCAAAAAGCGCTCATAGCGTTCATTTTGTGCCATAGAAAGCCTCCTTGTTTGAAAATCAGTAGTAGGTCGTGCTGTAGACCAGCTTGTTGGTGGTGACGGGCGTGTTTTCGGATTCCACTGTTACGTTGGTTGCCCATTGCGTGCTCGTTCCGCCGTAATAAATGGTAGCGAGCGAGCTGCAGCCTTCAAAGGAGCCGCGCCCGATCGTTTGCATGGTAACGGGGATCCATACTTCGAGCAACGAGGTGCAGCCGCGGAACATATGAATGTTGGTAGAAACGAGCTTTTCGGGCAGAACAAGAGTTTTCAGCGCAGTGCAATCACGTATTGCCGAAACATTTGAAAGGGCTGTCAGATTACTGCCCGCGGCAAAGATAAAGGATGTCAGGCTGCTGCAATATCTGAAGCACTCCGAGCCGATGGAGGTCACGGTCGTGCCGATGACAACGGTTTTCAAGTCGGTACGCTTGTAAAACGCCTTGGAGGGAATGGTGGTGCCACCGTTAATCGTCAGGCTTTGCACGCCGCTTAAGGGCAACAGAGAAATTGCGCAGGTGGGAATGGTAAAGGTGGAGAGCTTTGTGCACCCCTCGAACAGAGCGTCTCCCACAACGGTGACGCTTGCAGGGATCGCGATCGCTGTGAGCGAGCTGCAATTGCGGAAGGCACATGCACCGATGGAGACGACCGTAGCAGGCAACGAAACGGAGGTAAGCGCGCTGCAATTGTCAAATGCGTAAGCGGGGACAAAGGCTCCGTCCGTTATGGTGACTGAGGTCAAATATGCGGTGCGCGGCACGGCGGTGATCGCCGAGGCGGGGATGCTGATTGTCTGCAAGCCCGTGCAACCCGCGAATGCCTTTTCACCAAAGGTAAAGGACGCTGTCAGGCTCAGGGAGGTGATGTTTTCGCAATTTTCAAACGCGTTTGCGGGAATGTGGTCGTTTCCGCTGTTGCCATGAATGGTGAGCGCTTTGACAAACTGCTTTTCAAGGGCGGCAAGACCTGCCACGGAAAGGGAAACGGTACGCAAGCTTTTGCATCCGTACAGGGACTTTTCGCCAAAATCGGTGATAGAGTAGGGGGAGGTGAGCGTGGTAAGCGTTGTGTTGTAATACAGCGCGTAAGGATAGAGCGCTTGAATTCCCTTGCCCGTAAGGGAAAGAGAGGCTTCGGCTCCCGTGTAGTCGATCAGGTACACCGTGCTCCCTGCGGTGAAGGTGACGAGCCCGTTGCTTGCTGCAAGCGTATTGGCAAAAGCAGTTGCGGTATCGGTGCGCGTTTCAAGCCCTTCGTTATCGGGGAGCTCCGAGAGCGCGCAATTCGTCAAATTGGTGATCTGCACCAGCTTGTGACAATAGGCGAAGGGGTTTTTGCCTATTTTTGTGATGCTTTCAGGCAGCGTAATACTTGTGAAGCGTTGTCCGCAAAACGCCATATCCGCAACGGCAACGGTGCCTGCGGGGATCGCGGAGGCGTTGACGTACGCCACCAGCGTATTGGTTTTGCTTTCCATGATGCAGTTTCCGACAGAACGGTAAACGGTATTGGTAGCAGCAACATTCAGGGTGCTCAGCGAGGGGCAATCCCCGAACACGCCTGCACCGATCTTGGTGACAGCCGAGGAAATGTTCAGCACAGTGATGTCGTGCTGCCCAAAGAAGGCAAGATCGCCAAGCGCCTTGATCGACGAGCTCAGGGCAACCGTGCCCGAGCCGCATCCCGTAATCAGCTTGCCGCTTGATTTTTCCAGCAAGAACTTGGAGGAGAGCGCGGTGTAATTTTCGTTGCCGCTTGCCACGAAAAGCGAGGAGAGCGCGGAGCATCCCGCAAAAGGATTGACGCCAATGTATTGGATATGCTCGGGGATCGTGGCGGCGGTCAGCCTTTCGCAGCCGAAAAAGGCAATATCGGCAATGCCGCGCGTGCTCGCACGGAAGGAAAGCGTTGTAATGGCGGGGTCTGCACCTACTGCCCAGGTATCGGCGTAATAGATGCCGTTGTGCAGCTGTAAAAGGTCGGTGCAGCCCGTAAAAGCATCTGCGCCCACGTGCGTAACGGTGAGGGGAATGCTGATGCTTGTCAGCGCGGTTTTGCCAAAAAATGCTTTTTCGGCAATGCTTGTAACGGTATAGACCTTTGAGCCAAAGGTAACGGTACGGGGGATGACGAGGGTGGGGGAAACGTGCGAGCCAAGACCCGTAACCTCGCAGGTCAAGGCTTCATGATCCAGCGTGTATTGCAGGCTCGTGGAGGCGGCGGTAGCGGGAAGGAGCTCGACGGAGAGCAGTGCGCGGCACGTGCTCTCCGTGCAATAACGGTATTTGATGCCGTCAGTCGTCGCCGTTGCGGCAACGACTGTTTCCCATTCGCCTGCGGTGTGACCTGTGGGGGCTATTGCCGTGACCTTCGTTTCAGAGCATTTGGAGCAGGTTTGGGTGATCGCCCCGTTTTGTGTGCAGGTGGGGGCGGTGAGTGTTTCGCTTGAGAACGCGTGCTCCTTATAGGCGATCTTTTCCACCACGGTCTTTTCGCAATCGGGGCAGACCGTGTGCTTTAGCCCCTCCTGCGTGCAGGTGGAATCAAAATCAATGATCCAATCGTCGTCCGAGAACGAGCCCGTATGCGGCGCGAGTGCTTGCGATTGCACGTCCTCGCAATGTGCACAGCTACGGATCTGCTCGCCTGTTGCCGTGCAGGTGGGGGCTACGGTCTGCTGCCATGCGCCGTACTCGTGCTCGGTAGAGTCCATGCTCTCAATAGCGAGGATGGCGTCGCAGCTCTTGCAGGATTGGTGACGGCTGCCCTTGGCAAGGCAGGAGGGTGCTACGTCGGTTTTCCAGTTGCCTGCCGAGTGTCCCGTGGCAGGAATGACCTCGGAGGGAGTGACACAAAGCTCGCAGACGGTGCAGTAGAGCTCTGCGGTCTGCCCGTCTTTTGTGCAGGTAGGCGCAATCTCGTTTCGCGTGATGGTGCTGTGTCCGTCCTTGCAAGGGTCAAGCACCTCATTTTGCAGAAAGCTGACGGTAAGCCCGCCGCCCGAGAGGAGGAAGGAGAGGACCAGGAGGATCAATACGACTTTCATTCTTCTTCCTCCTTCTTAATGGCGTGCGAGGTCTCTACTTTATAGGGCAGGGTCGTGCTTGTGCTCACGTTGTAGCTTAGCGCCCCGCCCGTGTAGGGGTTATAAATGCCGTCGTAAATGGGGGTACCGCTGTCGTCAAACGGTAAGGTCAGCCCTTCATAGCCACTCACGCCGTATATGCCGGAAACGTAGATATATTTGACAGAGGCGAGGTCCTTCACCACGTAGTTGGAGACGTTATAGGGCCACTTGGTGCTGGTGGGAGAGCCACTCCAGGAATTGTATCCCTTGGAATTGTGGGGATACCACACCACGGTGGGCTGAATGGTTTTGTAAAGAGCGATCTCGCTGCCGATGTTGCCGTGGTGAGCCAGCTGTACCATGTCGGATTGCAGATAGTCGCCGTAGGTGACGCAAAGGAAGCGGCTTTGATAAACGCAGGAGTCGCCGAGGATCACCCACGTGGTCTCGTTGCTGCTGTTCTTGTGCGTGAGAGTGAGACGCGAGACGGTGTTGGTATCGTTGGAGTTGTCGATGCGGCGAGGATTGTGATCCTCATAGGTCATCAGCACCTCCATTTCCAGATTGGCGAGATAGATCTTGTCGCCCGTGCGCAGCTTTACGTAAGTAAAGCCGCCCAGAATGCTGTTTTGCATGGTCGCACGCTCGGAAGAGGAGCCCATCACCAGGGTGCTGCCGCTGACAGGGTATATCACGCTTGCCTCGGGGAAATTGCCCAGCAGATAGTCTATTTTGATATTTCCCGTTTTGCCGTAAGTGGAAAGCATGCTTTTGAAGTTCCCGTAGTGGTCACCGTGTGAGTGTGTGACGTACCAAGCGGCAAGGTGTATGGGGTTGCTCGTGCTGAGTGCGCCGTTCACCTCGGTGTGCAGATTTACAAGCGTGTTCCAGAGCAGGGTCGTTGCATCACCCACGGCGTTGCCGCCGTCGATCACCACGAAGCGCCCGTCCTCCAGCGTGATGATGTAGCACATGCCTACGGCGTTGTCCTGCAAGCGAATCGTGGAAATGGCGCTGTTGCAGACCTTGGTATAGGATTGCTTGTTCAGCAGCGTTGCATCGGGGCGGTTGACGCGATCCGTGGGCTCGGAAACGATGCGGATACACGCCTCGTAATCATAGAAGGGGTGGTAAGAGGTCCATGCCTCGCCGTTGCTGGGCGACATGGATTGTGAGAGAATATGCGTGCTTTCGTCCTTGTATCTCGCCTCATCCTCGTGTGCAAAGGCGTTGTAGCCCACGTACAGGAGGATCCCCTCTTGCGTGTTGACGAAGGAGGCAAAGCGGTTTTGCTCAATGGTGTTTTCGCTGACAAGCGTATATCCCGCCGCGATCAGTCGGTCGCAGTAGGCATTGAACGCTGCCGCGTTTACTCCCGTTCCCGTATACAAAAATTGTAAGCCGCCGTCGTTCTGGTACTGTGCGTTGTAGAGGGAAATGTTGGCGGCTTCGGGACGCGGAAAGTCCACGATCCAAGAGGAATCCGTCACACCCGTATAGGTAAAGCCCGAAGGGAGCCCGAAGCTCATCTCCAACGCAGCATATGCATGCAGGGTAAGGAAGACCTCCATGGCTTTTTTCAAGCCTTGATCGGTGTGCGAGGTCACGATCACCTTATCGTCCGTGACGTGAATGCCGTATTCGTTGGCATCCAGCGTGGCGAGAAAGGCTTTTGTTTCCTCACGATCTACGTGACCGAACAAAAGCTCCTTTTGCACCTCGGGGTACACGGTAGTATCGTCGGTGATTTGGGAAAAATCGGCGGCGGTGAGCTGTGAATTGCGCGCCAGCAATTCAATGAACTCCTCTGTGAGCAAGCAGACGTAGTCACGGCTGTCCGAGGTGGAGCTTGCCACGTAAGCATGTCTTGTGTCCGAACGCAGACCGCTGTCTATCACAACGGGGAGCGTTGTGCCGCCGGGCTCGCAGACCACGGACATAGTGATATTGTTAGCCGCCGTATAGGAGGAAAGGCTCAGCGTGACCGAGGGCGTGGCGAATGTGCTCAGGTAAATATCCGTAAAATATTGCAGCCCCGCTAAGGTGCAAAGATCGTTGGAGCCTGCGATGGCAATGGCATTTTCCGTAACGCGAATGGCAAAGCCCTTGCCTTGGATGGCGTTGTAGGCTTCCTTGCTAAGCTCGCAATCGGTGAGACCGATCAGAATTTGCTTTATTCCGACCGCGCCTACCGTGTCGGGCAGGGGCGTGAAGGGAAGCCCCGTGGCTGCGGAAAGCTTCGCGGCGAAGCTTTCGATCTGTGATTGGTAGATCTCGGAAATAAGGCTGCTCTCGGCGGCGTGATATAGCAGGGAAAAATTCAGCAGATTTAAGGCTTGGTGCTCGTCAAAGGTCACGGCGTTTCCCTGCGACGAGGTGGATTTTGCATCCAGCTCCGTTCGGCATTCGATGCAGAATTTTGCCATCTTGCCCGAGGTGCTTGCCGTGGGGAGCAACACGGTTTCCCAATCCCCCTCCGTATGACCCGTGGCGGGCAGTGTGGTGAGGTTGATCACGCCTTCGCAGCTTGAGCAGATCTGATACTTGCAGCCAATGCTTGTGCAGGTAGGGAGAAGATCTGTGATCCACGCCCCCTCCGTATGACCCGTGGCAGGGGTTGCCTCAAGCTCGGTTTTTTCGCAACGGGAGCAGATCGCAACGCCTTCCGTTTCGCAGGAAGGATCCGATTCGGTGGTGAAATTGTGTCCGAGTGAGGGAAGCACCTCAAGCTCCAGAATCACGTCGCAGTCGGCGCAGCAGACGTAACGGCAACCGAGCGACGTGCAGGAGGGGTCTATGTAAGGAATAGTTGCCCCTGCCGTGTGTGCCGCACGCGGGATGCTGCGGGTCTGTGCTTTTTTGCACACCGTGCAAACGGCGTTCTCCTCGCCTAATTGCTCGCAGGTGGAGGCGAGCTTCGTCGTCCATTCGTCGTAGACGTGACCCTGTGCCGTGATTCTTTCTATGGCGAAGATTTCCTCACACACCGTGCAGGTCATGTGCTTGCTGCCGTCCGTGGTGCAGGTCGCGGCAAGGTCTGTGACCCATTCGTCCGACGAGTGCCCAAGGGCAGGGATCGTTTCTTGCTCCGTCAGCACGGTGTTGCATACCGAGCAGTGCGAGCCCTTGGTCTTGCCATCGCTTGTGCAGGTAGCCGCAACCGCTTCGTCGGTCACTTCCGTGTGTCCGTTGGCGCAAGAGTCAGCCTCGCAGGAGGAAAGCAAAAAAACACAACACAAAAGCGTTGCGAAGAGCAATGACAGAATAAGAAGCTTTCCGTATTTCATATTTTTACCTCTTTAAAGAGAATTTTCTATATAGATAATATATTATAACATAAAATAAGAGCATTGTAAAGTAGAGAATGCGTATAGAGATAAATAAAAAATCGCAAGGTTGCAGCACAACATTCTCGCTCTTTTTGTCAAAATAAAAGAGATTTGAGTTTTTTTGTCGTATATTAATTGTAAAATAAAATATAAAGGAGAATAACATTATGTGGGTGGTTTTTGTGGCAATAGGGATGATTTTAGCGACCATAGTGCTTCCGGTTGGTATGGAGATATGGAGTGAAAGAAAAAACGAAAAAAAGGATCCTAGCAGAAAAGCCCTTTCCCCTGTCAAGAAAGAAGAGAGAAGTGGGGAAGAATGCGAAACATTACTGTATGTAGAGGATAAACCCTTTTATCTGCCAAAAACAGGAAATTATCCTAAAGCGGACGATTCTGTGAATATGATTATCGAAAGTATTGAGTCCGTTGTAGTTGACGAGGAAAGAGCTCACAAGGCATTCGGCTTGATCAGCAAAGTTTTATTGACAAAAAGTCTTTGGCTAATTATTAGATTAGATGTGCTGATGTCTGACGAGGATGCTTGCCGTTTGAGAACTAAAATTACAGACTGGGGTGGAAGAATTGCGATTTTAAGAGATGTAAAAAGTATTTTGTTAGATAATGGCTACACAAGTTTGATTTATATGAAGTTGAATTGGGAAGATTTGCCGAGAATGGCATATGTCTTTAACTGGGAACATGTTAACCATTTTATGGTGTTAGATGACTGGAATCCTGCGCTATTCACTTATAGTGACGCAGTACGAGCAGCACAGTACTTTACATATAAATTTTGTATAAGACCAAACCATGTGACAGGCGAAATAAGAACAGAGGCGTTTAAAAGTGATTATCGATTTGACGAAGCAAAGCAAAAGAGGTTTGCGAGAGCTTTCCTTGCTTGTTTTAAAGAAAAGACATGAAAAGCGAGGGGAATTTTCCTCTCGCTTTTCATGTCTGGATTTTATTGTAAATAATCTATTGTTTTGGGTGGCGGAATAAAAGTGCGGACGATTGAAAGACTCTCTTGGGGAGGGGGACCGCCCCGCGGTGGAAGGAGCCTGCGCGATTTTGAAATTTGAGTAAAAGCCAACGTTGCGCACTCTCCCTCAGTCGCTTTGCGTCAGCTCCCTCTCGGAGGGAGCCCTTTAATATAGTTTATATTTGAGCCGCAGATTATCCGCGATCATCGCAATGAATTCCGAATTCGTGGGCTTTCCGCGATTGTTTTGGATGGTATAGCCAAAATAGGAGTTCAGGGTATCCACGTCACCGCGGTCCCACGCGACCTCGATGGCGTGGCGGATGGCGCGCTCCACGCGGCTTGTGGTGGTCTGGTATTTCTTTGCCACGGAAGGGTAGAGCACCTTGGTCACGCTGTTGATGATATCGCTATCCTGAATGGTTAAAAGGATCGCTGTGCGCAGATACTGGTAGCCCTTGATATGTGCGGGCACACCGATTTGATGTATGATCTTTGTCACCTGCGTTTCGATGTCGGGCGTGGCAGATTCGGTCTGCACGCTCGCCGCCGTCTTACCGCGAGAGGCAAGCAAACGGCGCAGATGCTCGCAAAGGCTGCTCATGTCGAACGGCTTCATCAAGAAGGAATCCGCACCTGCCGACATTGCTTCTGCGATCATGGTTTGATTGGCAACAGGGGAGAGCATCAAAAAGATGGGAGAGGGAGAAAGGCTTGCGCTGCGGCATGCACGTAATAGTCCAATACCGTCCAGACGCGTCAGCATCAGATTGACCAGCGCTGCATCGTAGTGTCCGAGGGTGAGCTTTTGCAGCGCGTCCTCGCCATTGCTTGCTTCTTCTGTAAATTGGTAGCCTGCACGGCGCAAGCCGTCCGTGAGTGCTCTGCGCTCTGCGGCGTTTTCGTCTACAATCAAGATCTTTACATTTGTTTCCATATCGTAACCTCCGTAATTGGTAATTTTTTCCATGTCACAATATTACCATATTTTACCGGAAATTACAAGACCCAAAGCCGTAAAAAATGACACGAAAATACGGCTTTGGGTTTGGTTGTTTTTACCATTTTATGGAATTTTCTGCGTTTCCTCGACAGAAGCTGCGGTTTATTGCGGATGATGGCTGCAGGGATGGGTGAAAAAGCCGTCAAGGTCAACGGAATAAACGCCCTTTTCGTCGGGAGTGAAGCCAATACGGCGCAAAAGCGCGTCATCCACGCCCTCGCCGTCGAAAAAAGCGGTTTGGAGGCCGCAAAGATCAATAAAGTTAAGTGCGGCGCGTCCCATAATGAACAGCGGATCTAAATTTTCCACCCCTTGCGGTGCTGCGAGATGATAAATATGTCCGCCGTCAGCCGCAGTCTTGAGCTGGCAGATGCCCGCGAACGCGCCGTTTTCATCCAGCGCGTAATAGGCGAGCAGATCGGGGAGAAAGGGGATGCCCACGCGCGTACAAAGCCGCGCCTGCTCCTCTTTATCTTGAATGGGAATGACCTTTATCATAGCTGTTGCTTTCCTTCCAAATATTCTACCTCTGCGGCGGTCAGGCAGCGATAATGCCCCACGGGGAGATCGCCAAGAGCGATGTCGCCAATGGCGATACGTGTCAGCTGTGTGGTGCGTAAGCCCACCTGCTCGCACATGCGGCGAATCTGTCGGTTGCGCCCCTCGAAAAGTGTAAAATCCAATACCGTTTCGGCACTTTTTTGCTCGAAAACCGTTACCTTCACGGGGAGGGTGGTATATCCGTCTAATACGAAGGGCTGATTGAGCGTGTGCAGCTGCGCAGGGGAGACGATGCCGCTTACGCGTACGCGATAATGCTTGGGAATTTCATGCCGCGGATGCGTGAGCCGCTGTGTGAGTGCTCCGTCATCTGTAAGAAGCAAAAGACCGTCGGAATCCATATCCAAGCGTCCCACGGGATAGACGCGCGCACCAAGGTCGGCAACCAGTGCAGCCACGGTTGTGCGCCCCTTTTCGTCCGAGAGGGTGGTGACCACGCCGCGCGGCTTATTTAATAAAATGTAGTGATGCGGTGTGTCGGTGGAGCTTACGGCACGTCCGCGATAGAATACGAGGTCCTTTTCGGGATCGATCTTACAGCCGATCTCGGCAATTTTACCGTTTACCGTGACCGCGCCCGCACGGATCTCCTCCTCTGCTCTTCGGCGGGAGAGGACTCCGCAATCGGTGAAAAATTTTTGCAGTCTGATCTTTTCCATGTGATTTCCTACTTTTGAAAAAATCGTTTGATACGGGCAAAAAGCCCCAAGGGTGCTTCGGCAGCCACTGCACTTTGCGTCACGAGCTCGATCTCACAGAGCTTTATGCCGTCCATTTGGTAGATCAGCTTGCCACTACATTCCCCCTCGCCAAAGCCGCCGAACAAAAAACGCGGCACCTCCGTCACGCAGGTGATTTCGCCATGCACGGCGGGCAGGGTAAGAGACGGGGAGCTTGCGGGTACAAGCGTGACCGTGCTTGCCGTTCCGCCCACTACGGGCAGGGAGATCGGCTGAGGGGTGGGAGAAAATCCCGTATATTCGGAAAAGCCCCAATCAAATAGGGCTGCATGATCTCGCCAATCGTTAGGTGCGGCAAGGGTAACGGCGACCAAGGTCAGGTCATCACGCCGTACCGCACTGACAAGGCAACGTCCTGCCGCCTTGGTGAAGCCCGTTTTCACACCGATCGTCCCCTCGTAGGTGCGAAGCAGGCGATTGTGGTTGAGAAAGAGTCTTGTAGCACCTGTGGCGCTTTGCGGTGCTGTGTAGCGTGCGGTCGCCACGATCTCGGCAAAAATTGCATTGTCAAGTGCCGCCGCCGTAAGATGTGCCAGATCCCGCGCGGTGGTATAATGCTCCTCGTGGTGCAAGCCGTGCGGATTGCAGAAGTGAGTGTCGGCAAGTCCGAGTGCCTCTGCCTTCTCGTTCATCATTTTGGCAAAATCCTCAATGCTGCCGCCCGCCTCGATAGCAAGCGCTACCGCCGCATCGTTGGCAGAGGAGAGCAAAAGGGCGTAAAGCAGTGTCTTTACCGTGATCTGCTCACCCGCATACAGGTAGATAGAGGAGCCCTCTATGCCCACAGCCTCGGGAGGCACGGTCACCGTTTTTTCCGTTGGCAGCGTTTCCAGCACCACCAACGCCGTCATGATCTTGGTCGTGCTTGCCATAGGGCGGCGCACGTCTGCATTTTTGACGGCGAGAAGCGTACCGCTGTTCACGTCCAATAATACAGCGGCTTCTGCCGATACCTCGGGCGGCGCGGTAAGCGGGAGAGGGAGAGAGGGAAACGCGTGAGCGTGGGGAAATGCGGTGAAGAACAGGATAAAAGCGGTAAAAAAGGCAAGCGCGCGCGACAAACGGGGCATATCGTTCCCTCCAAAAGCATTTTATAAACTATATGGAGAATCCCCTCGCACTATGCGGATCAGCCTTCTGCCTTAGCCTGCTCCACGGCGTCTGCCGCAGCCTCGGCAACCTCTTGCATGAGGTCGTCTGCGGCGGGCTTGCTTTTCTTGAAGATCGCCTTGATACGGGAAAGAATATCGGGGGTCTTTTCCACGAGATCTGCCACGCGTTCAATGGGGTCGGCAGGACCGTCCTTTACCACGGGCAGAACCTCCACCGCGCCCTCGGCGTTCACGGCAAGGAAGCAGATGGGCTGTACGGAAAGCCCCGTGCCGCCGCCACCGCCAAAGTTCTTTTCCGCCATTGCCTTCGTGCCGAAATCCAAGCCTCCCGAGGCGTAGCCCACCGAGACCTTGGAGATCGGGATAATGGTCGTGCCCGAGGGGGTGTTGATGGGTGTACCCACAACGGTGTTGGCATCCACCATGGTGCGGATGCTCTCCAGCGAGGTGCGAATCATTTCCTGTAATTTGTTTTGTTCAGCCATGATCAAGTTCCTTTCGTATGTGTGTTATTTTTTTGTACGGCGGGCAAGCTTTGCCCCCGTTTGCTGCGTAAATAAGAAATGCCGAGAGAGATTCCCGTGGCGATCGCGCCCCACACGCGCAGGGAGAAAACGATCTTGATGTCCACCGAGGAGCGTTCGCCGAGAAAGTCGGCGGTAACGGCTACGTCGGGGGGCTGTGCTTTTAAGCGTGTGACCCTGTCAAGCCCCGCAAGCAGGTAAGCAAGCGAAGCCGACACGGCACCGTAGGTCACAGCGGTGCTTGCTGCGTCGCCCGTGGCAACGCGAACGTGCAGGCGCGCGGCATGTAAGCGCAGATGCTTGTGTGTGCTGCGGATCAGCACGGCGGCAAGTGAGCGCACCAAGCGGATCTTTTCACGTAGCGTGCGCTTCTGCTCCGTTTTTTGCTCCTCGCCCTTGTGCTGGGATTGCCTTTTTTTCTTTTTGGCAGCTTTTTTTGCCGCCTTGCGCGCTTGCTTTTTGGCAAGACGCTCCATACGCTTTTTGGAGTGGAGCTTCACTTTTTTTCTACGGGGAAACAGCCGTATTTTAAAGCAAAGAACGGTAAGCTCCGCGCAAACGCTCTCACGCACGAGTAGCGTGACTCGCACACGCAAGAGCAGAAGCAGAGCAAGGAGCGCAAGCACTGCGCCTGTGACGATAAGTGGAACGGGCAAGTGCGTCGCCCCCTTTCTTTTGAATTTAGGTGCGGTTATTCCGCGATCTCCTCGCCCACGGCGTCGGCAGATGCCTGTGCCATGGAGATGGAGAGCTGCTCGCCCGTTGCGGGATCGGGCAGCATGGCTTCGGTCTCGGGGAGATCCTCCAGTGTGTTGAGCCCGAACACGCGCAAGAATTTATCCGTCGTGCCGTAGAGCATGGGACGACCGGGGGCATCCAATCTGCCGCACGGTGCGATCAGCTCCTTGTCGATGAGGGAGTTTACGGCATAGTTGCTGTCCACACCGCGGATCGCGTCAATAAACGCACGGGTGATGGGTTGATTGTAGGCCACGATGGCAAGCACCTCCATGGAGGAGTTGGAGAGGTTGCCTCCCCGACGGATGCCGAGTGCCTCGCGGATGTATGCACCGTACTGCTCCTTGGTGCAGAACTGGCAGGTATCCTTAAAGCAAAGCAAGAGGATACCGTGCTTATCGTCCCGATAGGATTTTGCAATGCGCTCTGCAAGGCGCTTCACCTCACGCACGCCGATCCCCGTGACCTCGGATAATTTCTGATAGGGGACGGGATAGCCCGCCGCAAATACCACTGCCTCGATGCATGCCTCAAGATTCTTGATCGGCTCAGGCGTTTCCTGCAGCAACGGCTCCTTTTGTTCCTTTTGATCCATATTGGTCTCCTTTATTCTGTCTTGGTCGCAAGCGCTTCCAGCTCTGCCGCCTGCTGCTCGTCACTCGGTGAGTCGGGATTCAGGAAGAAGCGCGTTTCCTCTCCTCTTACTGAGTTTTCCTCGTCCTCGTATTCCTCCATCAGGATCTTTCGCACCTTGATCAGCTCCAGCACGCCCATGAATGAGGCGATGAGGTCCGCCAACGACGGCGCATCCTCCAAAAGCTCGCGTAAGGTAGCTGTGCCAAAGGTGGAAAGCGTGTTTAAGATCATCACGATCTTGCCCTCCACGGGCACGATGGGCTTGCTTACCATAGGCGTGAAGTTGGTCTGCGCGCGCTCCATGGCGTCGCGGTAGGCGTTGATGCGGCGAACTGCCGCACAAAGCGAAAGCGGGTCCTGATCTGCCACAAAGCTCTTGTCAGGCGCGATCTCGTCGGTATCCTTTGCCATACGGCTGCTGAAATAGGCATAAAGCGGATGCATTTTCGGTGCCGCCTCCTTCATGTGTTGGTGACGAAGCAGGATGTCGGACAGATCGAAGCGCGGTGGCTTTTCCTGCTCCTCGCCGTGCGGCAGCAGCATCTCGCTTTTCATCACCATCAGCTGGCTTGCCATGTTGAGGAATTCCGTGGTGATCTCCATATCCAGCGCCTGTGCCTCGGCAAGAAAGGCGAGGTACTGGTCGCAAATGGCGGAGAGGGGGATATCGAGAATATTATATTTATTTTTTTCTATCAGTGTGATCAGAAGATCGAGGGGACCCTCGAAGTCCGTCAACTTATAGGTCATGTTTTCCATGAAAGCTCCTTTGAAGGGTCGAGATCAGATCAAAAAGCCCGACATCCCGACAAGGGTGAACATGCCGCGCATGATGAGGCGGGTGAGCATGCCGATGAGAGAGGAAAGCGGTCCGAGCAGCAACAACAGCATCACGGCAATGGAGATATAACGCTCGTAGGGCGCGATCTTGAAGTACCATTTGGGCGGCAGAAGCAAAAACAGGATGCGTGAGCCGTCCAAGGGTGGAATGGGCAACAGGTTGAAGATGGCTAGCGTGAGGTTCATATACACGCCGTAGTAGAGAAACAGAATGACGAAATAAGCCGCATTGTAGGTGAGCTGCGTATCAAAGGGGCGCTGTGCAAGCCACCCAAAGCCCACGAAGCGCAGCAGCAGCAAAAAGACCGTGGCAAGCAAGAGGTTGGATACGGGTCCTGCCGCCGCGGTTAAGATCATATCGCGGCGCGGCTTTTTGAAGTAGCGGGAGTTAACGGGTACGGGGTTTGCCCACCCGAAGCCCGCGAGAAGCATGCAAAGAAATCCCACGGGATCAAGGTGCTTGACGGGATTGAGCGTAAGACGCCCCATAGCGCGTGCGGTAGGGTCGCCCAGCTTATAAGCGACCGCGCCGTGCGCTGCCTCGTGCAGAGAAAGCGCAAGCAGGACGATGGGCAGGGAAAGCAAAAGGCTGATGAAATAGGTCTGCATATCCCCGCCGCCCAGCATATAACGAAACATCGGAAAACCTCCTTAGCAATCGTTTCTGACAAGATCCTCAAGGGTCTCGCGGCGCACGGCAAGGCGGGCTTTGCCGCCGCCGATCATCACCACGGGGGGACGGGGGAGTCGGTTATAGTTGGACGCCATAGCGTAGTTGTATGCGCCCGTTGTGAGCACGGCGAGAATATCCCCTCGCACAGGGCGCTGCAGCTTCATGCCCTCGCCGATGAGGTCGCCCGATTCACAGCATCTGCCCGCGACGGTTGCCACGTAATCGCGCGGCTCGGCGGCGCGGTTTGCCACAAGGGCGGTGTATTGTGATTGATAGAGCGCGTAGCGGGGGTTATCGGGCATACCGCCGTCGATGGAAACGTAGTTGCGAAAGCCCGGGATCTCCTTGACGCTGCCAACGGTATAAAGCGTAACACCTGCCGCCGCCACCAGCGAGCGACCCGGCTCCAGAATAATACGGGGGGCGGTGATCCCCAATTCCGCAGAGCGTGTACGCACGATCCCGCCGAGCTCGGCGATCACGGCGGCGTAATCCACGCGGCGGTCGTCCTCGGTGTAGGGAACGCCCAAGCCGCCGCCGAGATTGAGCTCTTGCGCGCAAAAGCCCGTGTCGGCTTTTACGTCGGCAATGAATTGCAGCATGATGTGCGCCGCATCGCGGAAGGGGTCAACGTCAAAGATCTGCGAGCCCACGTGGCAATGGAAGCCCGCGAGTGCGAGGTGCTTTTTGGATAGGGCGTGGCGGGTGATGGCAAGAGCCTGTCCCGTCGCGATGGCGCTGCCGAATTTCGAATCCACGTGCCCCGTGCTGATGGCGCGGTGGGTGTGTGGGTCGATGCCGGGCGTGATGCGCAGCAGGATTTTTTGCACCCTGCAAGCCTTTTCGGCAAGCGCATCCAGTGCGTCCAATTCCTCCGTGTTGTCGGCGACGATGGTACCAACGCCCATGTCCAGCGCCATTTGCAGATCGGCATCGGTCTTATTGTTTCCGTGAAAGTAGATGCGCTCGGCAGGAAAGCCCGCTTTTCTTGCGGTGTAAAGCTCACCGCCCGAAACGCAATCTACGCCAAGCCCTTCTTCGGCAACAAGGCGGTAAACACCCGTAAAGCAAAGCGCCTTTGAGGCGTAAAGGGGAAGTGCGTCCGCGCCGAAGCTCTCTCTTGCGGCGCGCAGATAGGTGCGGCAATTTTCTCGGATCACGTCCTCACATAAAAGGTAAGCGGGCGTGCCGTATTCACGTGCCAGTGCAACAGCGTCAACGCCGCCCACCGTTAGGTGACCCTGTGCGTTAACGTCAATATGAGGATAAAGAATCATGTGTAAATCAAATCCTTTCTCAAATACAGAAAATAGGGGGGCAAGACCTTGTGAAGGGGTCAGCGATACCACAGGTTTGCGCAGCGGGGCGGCTGTGGATACTGTGAGGAACGGAGCAAATGCGGCGGATAAACGACCAAATTGCTTTTCTTCAGCGAAAGTGCGCCGCGTTCATAGTGAAAAACGTTAATGGAGGCATTTATTTGAAAGGGCGCAAGGTGCGTTTGCTCGGGGGAATACCCCATGGCAATGGCGTGCAGAAGGTGCAGGGGCGTGGAGTGAGTCACCAGCAGCAGTGTCTTCCCCTCGTTCGCTTCGGCGAGGCGAAATACCGCTTCCTTGATGCGGTAGTAAAGCTGACGCGTGCTCTCGCCGCCCGTGCAACGCGCGTGCGAGGAGTCAAATATCCATCCCATCCAGTCATCGTGGTAAAGGCGATCGAGCTCCTTGTAGGGAAGTGATTCCCAAAGCCCCGCAAAGATCTCCCGCAAGCCCTTTTCCGTGTGCAACGGCAAGCCAAGGCGTGTAGCCGTCGGCATAGCGGTTTGTACCGTGCGCGTCATGCCGCTGGTGTAGATTTTATCGATGTGTTCGCGGGCAGCAAGGTATTCCCCCACGTACTCCGCCTGCTGTTTTCCTACGGCGGTGAGCGAAGCGTCTGATACGCCCGCGAAGCAGTGTGAGTCGTTTGCGGTGCTGTGTCCGTGGCGGACAATGATCAGCTTCGTCATGTGCCTCTCCCTTTAAAATGTTAAAAGAGATGCTTTTTCAGCATTTTCCAAAGCTCCTCCTTCCCCTCGCCCGTTTGTGCGGAAAAGGGGAGAATGGGTGTGCCTTCCTTGATGGCGGGGTGGGCTTGCAGTCTGGCAAGCGCCGCCGCGCGATCGGTCTTGTTCAGCTTGTCTGTTTTGGTGGCGATCACGGCAAAGGGCAGGTTTGTCTCTGCAAGATATTGCAGCATCATTACGTCGTCTGCCGTGGGCCCTACCTTGAGGTCCACCAATTGCAGTACAAGGCAAACGCGGTCAAGATTGGGATTCTTGGTGAAGTAGCCGTCCGTAAGCGCCGACCATTTTGCTTTTTCCTGCGGCGGACGCTTGGCAAAGCCGTACCCGGGCAGGTCTACCAAAAAGAGCTTCCCGTCCACGTCGTAAAAATTGACGGTGATGGTCTTGCCGGGGGCTTGGCTGACCCGCGCCAGCGCCTTGCGTCCCAACAGGGTGTTGACAAGCGAGCTTTTGCCCACGTTGGAGCGCCCCGAGAGAGCGATCTGAGGTACGGGCCTTGCGGGAAATTGGCGCGGGTCGCCCGCGCTGATGTGAAGCTTTGCGTTTTGCAGATTGAGTTCAGGCATGCAGACCTCCGCGTGTAGTCGTTTCGGTTATGTTGGGGCGCACGGTGCGTGCACTTTCGGGTTTTTCCGTGCGTGCCTCGGGCAAGCCGCTTGTAAGTGCCGCCGAAAGAACGTCCGCCAGCGTTTTGCAGGGGATCAGCTGCAGCACCTTTACCGCCTCGGGGTCAAGCTTCGGGATCTCGCGCACATTGTCGGCGGGGATCAATACTGCTTTTACGCCCGCTGCCGCTGCTGCCATGGTTTTTTCCTTGAGACCGCCGATGGCAAGCACCTCGCCCGTTAGCGTGATCTCGCCCGTCATCGCGACGTCGCGGCGCACGGTCGCGCCCGAAAGGGCACTCACCAGTGCCGTTACCATTGCAGCACCCGCAGAGGGACCGTCCTTGGGCGTAGCGCCCTCGGGGAAGTGGATGTGCAGGTCGTGCTTTTTATAGAAGTCTTCGGCAATGCCGAATTCGCTTGCGTGTGCACGGATGTAGCTTACGGCAATGCGCGCGGATTCCTTCATCACGTTGCCAAGCGAGCCCGTGAGCTCCGTCTTGCCCTCGCCCTTCAGCACCAGCGCCTCTACCTTGAGAAGGCTTCCGCCCGCCTCGGTGTAAGCAAGACCGTTGACAACGCCAACGGGGTCCTTTTGTGCAAGACGGTCGTGCAGCAGCTTTTGCGGACCAAGATACTCGGGCAGCGAGGCGGCGGTCACGGTGATGCGTTTTTTCTCTCCCTCTGCCACGCGGCGCGCCGCCTTGCGGCAAATTGCGGCGATGTTACGCTCCAGCGAGCGCACGCCTGCCTCGCGCGTGTATTCGTCAATGATGGCGCCCACCGCCTCCTCGGTGATGCGCAGCATGCGGCGGTTGAGCCCGTGACGCTTCAGCTGCTTGTCAAGGAGGTGATGCGCGGCAATGCTCAGCTTTTCGTTTTTGGTATAGGCGGAGAGCTCGATGATCTCCATGCGGTCAATGAGAGGACGCGGCACGGTCTCCATCGTGTTTGCGGTGGCAATGAACACGCAGTCGGAAAGGTCGAAGGGCAGCTCCACAAAGTGGTCGCGGAAGCCCTTGTTCTGCTCGCCGTCCAGCACCTCCAAGAGTGCGGAAGCGGGGTCACCGTGCGCGTCGCGCGTCAGCTTGTCGATCTCGTCCAACAGGATCAAGGGGTTATTTACCCCCGCTTGTGTCAGCGCGGCGATGATGCGCCCGGGCATTGCGCCGAGATAGGTCTTGCGGTGTCCGCGAATATCCGCCTCGTCGCGCACGCCGCCAAGCGACACGCGCACATATTTGCGCCCCATCGCCTCGGCAAGCGAGCGCGCGATAGAGGTCTTGCCCACACCGGGAGGTCCTACGAGGCAAAGCATCTGGTTTTTAAGCTCGGGATTTAATTTTTTTACGGCAAGGTATTCCAGGATTCGCTCCTTGACCTTTTCCAAGCCGTCGTGGTCGCGCGCAAGGATACGGCGCGCGGCGGTAAGGTCGGTGCGGTCCTTCGTCTTTTCGTTCCAGGGAAGCTCCAAGCAAACGTCAAGATAAGCGCGAAGCACACTTGCTTCTGCCGAGCCGAAGGGCGTTTTTGCCATGCGCTCGTTTTCCTTCAGCAGCTTTTTTTCTGCCGCAGCGGGCAATTTGGCTGCCTTGATGCGGCGCTCGTATTCGTCGATCTCGCTGTCGCCGTCCTCGCCCAGCTCCTCTTGGATCACGCGGATCTGCTCGCGCAGATAGTATTCCTTTTGGTTGTGCGAAAGACGCTCTCGTACCTCCTTGTGGATGGAAAGCTCGCACAGCAAAAGCTCGGCTTCCTCGTGCATGAGGTGCAGGGTCTTTTCCAGACGCTCTGCGGGGTCGAAGGCCTCCAAGATCGCTTGCTTGTCCTCGAAGCGTACCAAAATGTTGGCAGCGGTGAAGTCGGCAAAGGCGGCAGGGGATTCTATGGCACTTGCCGCCTTTACCGCATCCTCGGAAAGATTAGGCAGGAAGGCAGACATTTCCGCAAGCGTGGATTTTGCCACGCGCAGCATGGCTTGTGTGCGGAGCGCAACCTCGGCGTCTGCTTGCTCAACGGCGTAAGAGACCTCGGCGGTGTAGTAATCGGCAAAGCGGTGAAGGTGCAAGAGCTCGGCTCTGGCAAAGCCCTCGCACACAAGACGCAGATCACCCTCGGGGGATTTCACGGCTTGCTTGATCTTGGCAACGGTGCCAACGGGGCAAAGATCCTCTGCCCTGTAGTCCCCCTCAACGGGGTGGGCAAGGGAGATCAGCAATATGAAGGAATCGGTGGATTCCGCCGCCTCTGCCGCGGCAAGAGAGGGGGCGTCACCGATTTCAAAATTCAATGGGATCGCGGGGAATGCCACAACGCCACCAAGGGCGATCACGGGCAGAGTCAGGCGTTTGGCGGTTTCAAAAGATTGGGGCATGACACAGTCCTTTCAAGGAATAGAATTATACAGTATATTATTATAGCACATTATTCCGCCGATTTCCAGTGTTTTTTTGAAAAACTTCATTAATTCAAAATAAAAAACGCCCCAAAGGGGCAAAAACAGAGGCGGCGAGTATTCATGCTTTTTGTTCTGCGCAAAAGACAAAAAGAGGGGTTCGGGCAGCTGGATTTTGATGCAGAAGGCGCTATCACGCGGCGATAAGCGTACGAGCGTACGCTGAGCCGCGTGAGAGTGACTAAAAAAGCATATAAAAATGAGAGGCACAAGCCTCTCTACCGAAAAAAGCTTTGCTAAGCGGCTTCGCGCGGGCAAAAACAGAGGCGGCGAGTATTCATGCTTTTTGTTCTGCGCAAAAGACAGCGCCCAAAAACAAAAAACACGGTGTGAAGAGCCGCTTGCGCGTGTTGGCGTCATAAGGTTGACACTCCGCACTCAGGGGCGATACACCGTGTTCACAATGGGGGAGCAGCCTCATTGCGTTGTTATTATACCGCATCGCCGCATTTTTGTAAATGTTCAAAATAGACGATTTTCGCTCGAAATTTTCGTTACAAACGCTGGATGTAGAAAATTCGTCATCTTTTGATCGACAAAATTGTGGAAAATGCTGATTTTGCCGTCGAAGAATGTCTTTTGGGTGAGAACGGAAAAAAGCCGAAAAAAGTTGATAAAAAAGTTGATAAAAAAGAGAAAAAAGACTTGACAAAGCCCGAAGGGTGTGGTATAATACCAACGCAATGAAGCAGAGTTTCCACTCTCACCCTGCCGCAAAAGGCGCGCAGCGGTTGATAGTTCCCGTAAGGGACACCTTTTGGCGTGCGGAGTCTGACTTCGCGCGATTTTTTATTTCGCCGAGCTTATCTCGGAATTGGAGGTGCCTTCTATTAGCGCTGGAAAAGACAAAGACATGCTGATCAATGAGGACATTCGTGAAAAGGAAGTCCGACTGATCGGTGATGACGGAGAATCTCTTGGGATGGTGTCATCTGCCACCGCACTCAAAATGGCTTACGACCGCGGTCTTGATTTGGTTTTGATCGCACCGCAGGCAAATCCCCCCGTATGCCGTATCATGGATTACGGCAAGTATCGCTTTGACCGCGAAAAGAAGGAAAAGGAAGCGCGCAAGAAGCAGCAGACGATTGAGCTCAAGGAGGTTCAGCTTTCCTGCCGCATCGACGTGCACGATTTTGAGACCAAGGCACGCAACGCCGTTAAGTTTCTCACCGCAGGTAACAAGGTGCGCGTGGTCGTGCGCTTCAAAGGGCGTGAAATGGCGCATCAGGAGCTCGGACGCGACGTGCTCACGCGCTTTGAGGAGGCAGTTGCCCCTGCAGGCGTGGTGGAAAAGCGCCCCGTGCTTGACGGACGCTTGATGACGATGATCGTCGTCCCCGCCAAGAACAATTAAGTATCTTTTTGGCACTTTCGTGCCTGATGATAGCACACAATGATATAAAGGAGATAACAGAAAATGGGAAAAATCAAAACACATAAGGCTGCTGCCAAGAGATTTTCCGTTACCGCAGGCGGCAAGGTGAAGATCAATCACTGCGGACACCGCCACAATCTCGGTCTTAAGACCGCAAAGCGCAAGAGAATGCTGCGCACCTCAGGCGTTCTCAGCGCGTCTATGACGCCCACCGCGCGCCAGATGATCCAGAAATAATCAAAACGGAGGAAAACGACAATGGCAAGAGTAAAAGGCGCAATGATGACGCGCAAGAGAAGAAATAAAGTCCTCAAGGCAGCCAAAGGCTACTGGGGCGCAAAGTCCAAGCATTTTAAGGTTGCAAAGCAAGCCGTCATGAAGAGCGGCAACTACGCATTTGCAGGCCGCAAGATGAAGAAAAGAGACTTCCGCAGCTTGTGGATCACTCGTATTTCCGCCCAAGCAAAAGTTTGCGGTATGAACTATTCCACCATGATGCACGGTCTCAAGAAGGCAGGTATCGACCTCAACCGTAAGATGCTTGCAGAGCTGGCTGTTTCCGACAAGGAAGCGTTTGCCGCTATCGCTGAGCAGGCAAAGGCTGCTCTTTGAGACAAAAAACCCGCTTAAGGCGGGTTTTTTGTCTATCTGTGGGGAGTGAAAACAGCTCCCCGTAACGCAGTTGTTTATCAAAAAGAGAGGGAACGGTATGCAAAAAGAACTTGAATATATCACTTCAAAGCAAAATGCGCTGCTTTCCCTTGTGGGCAGCCTTGCCGAACGGAAATACCGCCGTCGAGAGGGGCTGTTTCGCTTTGACGGGCGCAAGCTTTTTGTTGAGGCGCTGCAAGCGCAGCTTCCGCTTACAGCGGTGCTTTTGCGCGAGTCATCGGCGGACGCCGTGCTCGCCTCGCTTTCGATTTCCTCCTTGCCCTCGGGCTGTCGCACGGTGCTGCTGCCCGATACGCTGTTCGACCGCATTAGTGAAGAAAAATCCCCCGACGGGGTCATCTGCGTTTCAAGGTCTCTTGACAAAATCCATAAAATCATTACAATAGATAAAAGGGAAAGCGTAAGCGAGGAGTTAAGGCAGGGGCGTACATTGCTTTTGGAAAGCGTGCGCGATCCGGGGAATCTGGGTACGGTCATTCGCTCTGCAGCTGCATTTGGCACAGAGAATCTGGTGCTTTCCGCCGACTGTGCCGATCTGTATCATCCGCGCACCATCCGTGCCGCCATGGGTACGCTGTTTCACACGCCCGTTTTGGTGGTGGAGGATTTTGCGGAAACGCTGCGCTTGCTCTCCGCACGCGGTCGCGTATATGCTGCCGCATTGGACGACAGTGCCGTGAAATTGGGCAAGGTCAACTTTGGCGCCAATGATGCTGTTGCCGTGGGCAACGAAGGGCACGGGCTTTCCGCCGAGGCGCTGAATGCCTGTACCGATAAGGTGTATATCCCTATGGCAAGCGGCGTAGAATCCCTGAATGCAGGGGTGGCGGCGTCGGTGCTCTTATGGGAATTCTATCGAGGAAGGTAACGGTATGAAGCACGAGGAAAATTGGATCGCGTTATCGGAGATATTAGGTCCTCGTTCGGCCTTACTCAAGCCCTTGCTGGAAGCATTCGGCACACCCGAGGCGATCTTTTCGGCAGGTGAGGAGGCGTTGCTTGCCGCTTGCCCCGAGCTGCGTGCGGGAACGCTGCGCGCCCTTGTCGGCAAGCGCACGGCACAAAACGCCTCGCGCATCGTGCTGTGGTGTCACCGCAACGGCGTGAGAATCCTCACGCCTGACAGTGTCGCGTACCCCGCGTCCTTGCGTGAATTGGACGAGCCGCCCGCCGTGCTGTATTGCCGCGGCGATCTGCCCGACTTCGGTGCGCGTGCAACGGTCGGCATCGTAGGAACGCGTAAGGCGGACGCATACGGTGAGCGCACGGCGTATAAACTATCCTTTGAGCTGAGCGCCGCAGGCGCTGTGATCGTCAGCGGTATGGCAGACGGTCTGGACGGCGTTGCCACCGCCGCGGCACTATCCGCGGGCGGCAGCGCCATTGCGGTCTTGGGCTGCGGCATAGACGTTACTTATCCCCGCCATCATGGCAAATTAATGAAGGAATGTGCTGCGTGCGGTGCGGTTCTCACCGAGTACCCGCCCGGAACACCGCCCAACGGATATAATTTCCCTATTCGAAACCGTCTGATCAGTGCACTTTCGGATGCGCTGCTCGTGGTACAGGCAGGTGAGCACAGCGGTGCGTTGATCACGGCGCGTTATGCAGTGATGCAGGGACGTATGCTGTATGCCGTTCCGGGTAATATCGATTCTCCGACGGCGATCGGCTCTAACCGCCTTTTGCAAGCGGGTGCGCGCCCCGTGCTCTCCTCGCAGGATATACTGGAGCCGTTGCTTCCCCGTTATCATGCGTCTCTTTCGCAGGATACCCTGCACGAGGCGATGCAGTATTCCGATCCCGATCCTCGCGTCTTTTCCACCTACGGTATACGCTCGGTGCAAAAAGGCTTGGAAGTAAAGGAAAAGAAAAAGGAAAAAAAGCACCGCCGCGATCAGGTGAGCGAGTCGCCCGTTGCGGCATCGACAGTTCCCGAGCCCGTCAATACCGATGCGCTTACCCCCCGTCAGCGGGAATTGTATCTCATGCTGCCCGATGCGACCTTTGCACCCGACTTTCTTACCGAAAGAGGTGTGCCGATCTCGGAAGCGATCGGCACGCTCACAGTGCTGGAAATATATGGGCTTCTTGTGTCAAGACCGGGCGGAATGTATGAAAAAAAGTAAGTTTTAAGCAATTTGTTCAATTATACGGAAAGGAATCCCTACATGGCAAATCTCGTTATCGTGGAGTCGCCTTCCAAGGCGACTGCCATCAAAAAGTATCTCGGCTCCAACTATAAGGTCATTGCATCCAAAGGACACGTGCGCGACCTGCCCAAAAGCTCCCTCAGCGTGGACGTGGAAAACGGCTTTGAGGCGCATTATATCAATATTCGCGGAAAAGGTGACTTGATCCGCGAGATCCGCAAGGAAGCAAAGAGTGCAAAAAAGATCTTTCTCGCGCCCGACCCTGACCGCGAAGGAGAAGCGATCGCATGGCATCTTGCCAATGCTCTCAACATGGAGCCCTCCAAAATGCTTCGCGTCAGCTTCAACGAGATCACGCCAGACGTGGTGCGTGCTGCGATCAAGGAGCCTCGTGCCATTGATATGAATCTGGTCAACGCCCAGCAAACGCGCCGCATCTGGGATCGCGTGGTGGGCTATAAGCTTTCCCCCTATCTTTGGAAGTCCGTAAAGAACGGGCTTTCTGCGGGGCGTGTGCAATCCGTTGCCGCGCGTATTATCGTGGACCGCGAGGAGGAGATCCGTGCGTTTGTGCCGGAGGAATACTGGACGGTGGACGCCTTGCTGGGAAGCGACGAGACAAAAGAATTTACTGTTCGTTTTTACGGCACCTCCAAGGGGAAAAAGAAGCTTTCCTGTGAGGCGGATGCCAAAAAGGTCGTGGATGCTGTCGCAAATAAGCCTTTTATGGTAAAAAGCGTCAAGCAAGCCACGCGTCAAAAGCTTCCCGCCCCTCCCTTTACCACCTCTACCATGCAGCAGGAGGCTTCTCGCAAGCTGGGCTTCCAATCTCAGCGCATCATGCGCGTAGCACAGGAGCTGTATGAAGGTATCAACGTGGGTGCGGAAAACGGCGGTGTATTGGGTCTTATCACCTATATGCGTACCGACTCGCTCCGCGTTTCTGCCGAGGCGCAAAACGCAGCCCGTACACTGATCACCGAAAAATACGGCAAGGAATACTGCCCTGCCAAGCCGCGTGTGTATAAGACGCGCGCAGGCGCACAGGACGCGCACGAGGCGATTCGTCCTTCGCACGTCGATCTGGAGCCTGCTAAGATCCACAAGTATCTCACGGTCGATCAATACCGTTTGTATAAGCTTATCTGGGAGCGCTTCGTGGCAAGCCAGATGCAAACCGCGAATTTGAACACGCTCGCCGTAGAGCTGGAGTCCGAGGGTTATCTGTTCCGTGCAGGCGGATACAGTGTGGCGTTCCAGGGCTATATGGCGGTATACGAGGAGACCGAGGAGGAGGAAACGCGCGCCGACAATATCGGAGAGCAGCGCGACCTTTGCATTCCCGAGCTTGTTGAGGGAGAACGTATCACCGCCCGCCGTGTGGACCCTGCCCGTCACTTTACCGAGGCGCCTGCGCGCTATACCGAGGCGTCCTTGATCAAATTTCTTGATGAGAAGGGGATCGGACGTCCCAGCACCTATAATACCATCATTACGACCATCGTTTCACGCAACTACGTAGTGCGCGATGGCAAGTCGCTCGTCCCCACTCCCCTGGGAGAGGTGACAACAAAGCTGATGAAGGAGAATTTCTCCGACATCGTGGATTATACCTTTACCGCCCATATGGAGGATCAGCTGGACGAGATCGAAAAGGGCAACGCGGATATGACTGCGGTGCTGGAATCCTTCTGGCGCGGGTTTTCGGCTGAGCTGGAGCGCGCCGAAACCACCATTGGAAAGGGTAGCTTTGAGCTGCCCGTGGAGGAAACGGATATTATTTGCGACAAGTGCGGTGCCAAAATGGTGATCAAAAACGGTCGCTACGGTAAGTTTGCTGCTTGCCCCAACTACCCCGCCTGCAAGAACACCAAGCCCCTTGAGGAGAAGAAGGAAGAAACCGAAAAGGCGGAGAAAAAGCCCCCCGTTGTGGCGGATTTCAAGTGCGAGCTTTGCGGTGCCGATATGGTGCAGCGCTCGGGACGCTATGGCACGTTCTTTGCCTGCTCGCGCTATCCTGCCTGCCACTTTACCAAGCAAAAAACCAAAGAATTGGACGTTCCGTGTCCTACGTGCGGTGCGAAGGTCCTCATCAAAACGGGCCGCAACAAGAGTGTCTTTTACAGCTGTGAAAAATATCCCGAGTGCGATTTCTCCTCCTGGGATATGCCCGTAAAGGAGGATTGCCCCAATTGCGGAAAGCTCCTGTTCCGTAAAAAGGGGAAGGCGTTGCTTGTCTGCCACGATAAGGCGTGCGGATACCGTCGCGAAACCGAAGAGCTTCCCACAGAGGAGAGCGCAGAATGAGTACACCGTTCGTTACGGTGCTTGGTGCGGGGCTTGCGGGGTGTGAGGCGGCATGGCAATGCGCCGAGCGCGGTGTGCCTGTACGTCTTTTGGAGATGAAACCAAAGCAGTACACACCTGCACATCATTCTGCGGATTTTGCGGAATTATGCTGCTCCAATTCCCTGCGCTCGGATGCGCTTTCCAATGCGGTCGGGCTTCTCAAGGAGGAGATGCGCCGCTTGGGCTCTATCATCATGCAAGCGGCGGATGCCACGCGGGTTCCCGCCGGCTCCGCCCTTGCCGTTGATCGAGACCGTTTTGCGCAATATGTGACCGAACGGGTCAAAGATCACCCATTGATCGAGGTGATAGAGGCAGAGGCTGACAGCATCCCGAACGGCGTTTGCGTGGTGGCAACGGGACCCTTGACGTCCCATCCCATGGCACAGGCAATTGCCTCGCTTACGGGGCAGGAGGGGCTCTATTTTTACGATGCCGTGGCACCCATTGTTTCCTTTTCCTCTATTAATATGGACGTTGCGTTTTTCGCCTCTCGTTACGATAAGGGCGACGCGGATTACGTCAATTGTCCCATGACGCGAGAGCAATACGATGCGTTTTACGAGGCGCTGGTCAGTGCAAGAGAGGCAGAGCTGAAGGAATTTGATAAGGAAGGGCAAAAATCTCCCAAGGTATTTGAGGGCTGCATGCCCGTTGAGGTTATGGCAAGGCGCGGCTATGATACGCTGCGCTACGGACCTCTCAAGCCCGTGGGGCTTGTGGACAAGCGTACCGGGAAGGAATCCTTTGCCGTGGTGCAGCTTCGCAAGGAGAATAAAGAGGGCACGATGTATAACCTCGTGGGCTTTCAAACGCACCTGGCGTTCCCCGAGCAAAAGCGTGTCTTTTCACTGATTCCGGGGCTTGAAAATGCGGAATTTTTGCGCTATGGCGTGATGCACCGCAACACCTATTTGCGCTCCCCCGGCTTTTTGACCAACACCTATTCCGTGCTTCGGCGCTCCGATCTTTTTTTCGCGGGACAGATGACGGGCGTGGAGGGATACATCGAATCTGCAGGCTCGGGTCTTGTGGCGGGTATTAACGCCGCACGGCGTGTCAGAGAGATGGAAGCCTTCGTTTTTCCTGTGCATACCATGCTCGGGGCAATGGCAAGCTATGTGGCACACGGCGGCATAGGTGACTTTGTTCCTATGAATGCCAACTTTGGCATTGTGGAGCGCCTGGATCACAAGGTGCGCGGCGGAAAAACCGCGCGAAACGAGGCGATCTCGGCACGTGCGCTGGAAGCGCTTTCGGCTGTTTTGGAGGAAGCAAAAAAATAAAACTCCACCCGTTTGGCGGGTAAATTGGAGAAGGGAGGCGCAGAATGCGCGTTATCGTGGATGTGATGGGCGGCGACCGTGCGCCCCTGGAGCTGATCAAGGGGGCGGTGGATGCCGCGCGCGAAATACGGGAAAGCTTCGTGCTGGTGGGAAATCGTGAGCAGATCGAGCCCCTCGCCGCAGAGCACGGCCTTGATCTGCGCCGCTTTGACATCGTACATACGCCGCAGGCGGTCACCATGGAGGATGATTCGCTTTGTGTGATGCGAGAAAAAAAGAACTCCTCTATGGCGATGGGACTCCACATGCTTGCCGAGGGAAGGGGCGATGTGTTTGTGAGCGCAGGCAATACGGGTGCGCTTTTTACGGGAGCAACGCTGATCGTGCGCAAGGTGCGCGGCGTTGGACGTGCCGCCATCGGCTCGGTGCTTCCCGCACCACAGCCCTGTATGCTGCTGGATACGGGTGCCAATATCAGCGTGACCCCAGAGTCGCTGGAGCAGTTTGCCGTGATGGGCTCCGCTTATATGAGAAAGGTGTTCGGTATTGATGCGCCCTCGGTCGGGCTTCTCAATAACGGCGCGGAGGAGTGTAAGGGAACCCCCCTGCAGCTGGAGGCGAATAAGCGCTTGCGCGCATGCTCCGCCATTAACTTTATGGGCAATGTGGAGGGCAATGCCGTACCCTTCGGCGTTTGCAACGTTGTGGTAACGGATGGCTTTACGGGGAACATTTTTGTCAAGACCATGGAGGGCACGGGAAAGCTCATGCTGGGTCTGGTCAAGCAGATGTACACCAAAAATAATCTTTCCAAGCTTTCGGCGCTGCTTGTGAAAAATTCTCTTGCCGAGATCAAAAAGGCGTACGATCCTTCCGAGTACGGCGGATCTCCCTTTCTTGGGATCTCCCGTCCCGTGGTCAAAGCACACGGCTCGGCAGATGCCAAAAGCTTTGAAAGTGCCATTCGTAACGCGGTGAATTACGCCGCAAGCGGTGTGATCTACGATATTGCCGCCGAAGCGGAACGCTTTGAGGCGCGTCATCGCGCCGAGCGCGAAGCGCAAAAAAATATGCAGAAGGAGGAAGCTTGATGTACCCGCGTGATCTCTCGGAATTGGAGGCAAGGATCGGCTATGTGTTTCATAACAAGGAGCTGCTTCGCACCGCGCTCATCCATTCCTCCTTTGCAAACGAGCATTTGACGAATCGTATTTACTGCAACGAGCGCTTGGAATTCTTAGGCGACTCGGTGCTGTCCCTCACCGTTTGCAATTACCTCTATAACGCATATCCCGATTTGCCCGAGGGGCGGCTTACGGTTATGCGGAAAAATTTGGTTTGTCAAAAGGCACTGGCGGAATACAGCACAAGGATCTCTCTTGGGGATTTTCTCTTTCTTGGAAAGGGAGAAGCAAGGGACGGGCGGGAAAAGCCCAAGCTGCTGGAGGATGCCTTTGAGGCGCTGCTGGGGGCGCTCTATTTGGACTCGGGCGATCTCCGCACCGTGGCGGCGTTTTTACTTCCCTTTGTGCGCGAGGAGCTGCACAAGCTGGAGGTGGAATCCCTGCCCTTAGAGGATTTCAAAACGCTGCTGCAGCAGTACGTGCAGCAGACTCCCGGGGAGGAGCTGCATTATGAAACGGTCAGTGAGGAGGGTCCCGACAATGCCAAAACCTTTACCGTGCGTGTGCTGGTAAACTCCAATTGCTTTGGCAGGGGTACGGGAGGCTCTAAAAAAGAGGCAGAGCAAAACGCGGCACGCGAGGCTTTAAAACTTTATTTGCCTAAGGAGGAAGAGCAATGGCAAGATTGACGAGTGAACAGGCGTATAAGGAAATACTGGAGATTTGCCCGCTGGAGGACTACGCAAGCGAGCGTGAGCAATCGGGTCACGTAAGCCTCGTCTGCGAGGAGGATTCCTTTGACATCATCGAGGGCGTACATTACAGCAAGCGCCGCTACCGTGTGGGTGACGGTCGCGAAGCCTTTGTTTATCTGGCGTTTCTGTCACCCGAGGCGAAGGCGTCGCTTGCCGTTTCCGCAAGTCCCTTGCGCACCATTAAGCGAGTGAAGGATCACGCCGCGGAGTTTGATAAAAAGGTGCTTTTCGCAATGAATGCAGGTTTTTTTCACTTCTTCAATGACGGCGATCTGACTCCGTACAGCATCCAGATCGTGCATGGCGTTGTGATGGCGGAGCCTGCTCACGATAAGCCCCAGTATTGCACGTATTGGGTGGGACGCACCAAGGACGGAAAAAACGTTATTTCCGATATCGACGGTTATTTTGATACGTACAAGGGGAAGCTGGAATACGCCGTGGGTGGCGGTCTGATGCTGATCAAGGATGGAAAGCTCCATCTCCACGTCGGCAGAGGGCGCGGTCCGCGCTCTGCCGTAGCCATTGCCACGGACGGCACCGTGATCCTCTTGAATTGCGACGGGCGCTCCTCGCGCTCCAGCGGTCTGTCTTACGGAGATATGGTCGAGGTTTGTATGGGTCTGGGGTATGAGATCCGTGACCTCTTGAATCTGGATGGCGGAGGCTCCACTACAGTGGTGGTGCGCGAGGCGGATGACACGCTTGCCGTTCGCAATATTCCCAGTGGTCCGCCCCTGCCTCTTTCCTACTCCAAATACGGCGTGGAAAAGCCCGAGCCGCGCGGCGAGGAGCAGGTAAGATGCGTGGCGGATTGCCTGATGATCGTTGCAGACGAGGATTAAAAACGCATATTTTTCGACCCGTTTTGGGGGTAAATGCAAAAAAGCAGACCGTACGGTCTGCTTTTTTGCATTTTGTGCACGAGTGAGAAGGCATCTGCTTGAAAAAATATTTCATCAACTGCCAAAAACCCCTTGCAAATTTTAAGCTTATACATTATAATATTATAATATATAAGTATGTTCGAAAGGAGGTGCGCCCCGTGTATCTGAAATCGCTGGAGCTGCAAGGGTTTAAATCCTTCCCCGACAAAACCAAGCTTACGTTTGAGCGCGGTACTACGGTCATCGTAGGACCTAACGGAAGCGGCAAATCCAATATCTCCGATGCGATGCGTTGGGTGCTTGGAGAGATCTCGTCCAAGAGCCTGCGCGGAACAAAAATGGAGGATATCATTTTCGGCGGTGCGGACAGCCGCCGTCCGATGGGGTTCGCGGAGGTGTCGGTCACGTTTGACAATACCGACCCCGAAAACCGCTTGGATTGCCCCGACGACGAGGTTACGGTCACTCGCCGCTATTATCGCGGCGGTGACAGTGAATACTTCATCAACCGTCGCGCGCGCCGCTTGCGTGACGTTTACGAGCTGTTTATGAATACGGGTGTCGGCAGAGACGGATACTCTATCATCGGACAGGGCAAGATCGCGGAGATCATCTCCCGTAAGTCCGACGAGCGCCGCAGTATTTTTGAGGACGCCTCGGGCATTGCCAAATTCCGTCACCGCAAAAACGAGACCGAGCGCAAGCTGAAGACCACCGAGGAAAATATGACCCGCGTGAATGATATTTTCGAGGAGGTCAAAGCGCAGGTAGAGCCGCTTGCCAGGGAGGCGGAGCGTGCTACACGCGCCATTGAGCTGCACGAGCAGAAGAAAAAGGCAGACGTGCAGCTGTGGCTCTATGATTCCGAGCATTTGCGCGGAGAGATCGCCGCCGCAGAGGAGCGTACCCGCAACAGCGGTCACGACCTACGCCTTGCACAGGAGGCGATCGAAAACTATAACGCACAAAATCAACAGCTCTTTGAGGAGTCGCAATCCAATAAAGCAAAGGCGGCACAGGTGCTGGAGCAGATCCAGAGCCTCACGCGTGAAAATCACGACCGTGAGAGTCAATACCGCGTAACCGAAAACAGCATTGCCAACACGCGCGAGAGGATCGCCGCTGCCGAGGCACTGGTGCTGGCACGCAGCAGTGCACTCACCGCACAGACAAACGAGGGGGAGCAACGCCGTGCGGCGTCAACCGTTTTGCTGGAGCGCCTTGCCGAGCTGGAGAGAGAGCACACAAAAAAAGCGGAGGAGGCGCAGGCGTACGCCGACCGTGCACTTGCCATCGCGGGTGAGATCGCCACGGCGCTTTCGGATATTGAGGAGCGACAGGCGGAGGTCACCGACATCCGCGTACGTAAGCAGGTGCTGGAAAACGGCAAGCACAGCGACGGCGATAAGCATGAAAGCATGCAAGCCGAGATCGCACAATATCGCCAAACGTCCGAGCTTCTCACACAGCAAGCGCGCGAGCGCGAGCAGGCGGCGGAGGAATACCGCGTGCAAGTGGAGCAGACACAGTCGTTGCTTTCCGAGATGGATGAACGGCTCGCAGAGCTTTCGGAGCAGCGTGAGGAGCTTGTTGCCAAGGAAAACGAGCAGCGCGTGGAGGTGGATATCACCCGCCAGCGCATTGAGCATCTGCGCGCCATGGAGGAGCATTTCGAGGGGTACGGCTATGCCGTGCGCTTTGTGATGGAGGCTTATGCCGCAGGGCGCATCACCGACAAATCGGGACGCAAATGCGGCAGGATATACGGTCCGCTTTCCAAGGTCATTCAGGTGAAAAAGCAATACGCGACCGCCATCGAGATCGCGCTTGGTGCCAATCTTCAGCACATCGTGGTGGAGGACGAAGCCGTTGCCAAGGCTGCGATCTACGCGCTAAAGCAGGCAGAGGCGGGACGCGCCACCTTCTTTCCCATTTCTTCTATGCGTGCACAAAGCGTGACCGTGGAAATGGAGGAGGCGGCTGACTGCAGAGGCTACGTTGGCATTGCCAGCGACCTTGTCGGCTGCGAGGATAAATTTAAGGAGATCGTAGCGTCTCTCTTGGGACGCACCGTGGTCTTTGATACACTGGATAACGCCACGGAGATGGCGCGCAAGACCAAGTTCCGAGTGAAAGCGGTCACGTTAGATGGTCAAGTCATCAACGCGGGCGGCTCCTTCATGGGCGGTTCGCATAAGCAAAAAAGCGGCATCCTGACCCGTGGTGGCGAGATCGCCGCATCCGAGGAAAAGCTGAAGCTTCTCGGCGAGCGGATGGAGCAGGTGGTCGCCGAGCGCGAGGCGGTTGAGCAAAAAAGCAAGGAGCTGCTTTGTGAGCGCGAGGATCTGGACGCCCGCCGTCAATTGCTGCAGTCTCTTTATACGGGGGAAGCAGGCAATGCGGCGCAATTTACCGCAAAGCTGGAGGCTAACGAAGCGCTTATCGTCAAATTACAAGGCGATTTTGAGGCGCTGGAGCGTCAGCGTGCGGGCTATGACGAGGAGCTTGTGCTGCTTGCCGAGCGCGAGCGCGCGTTGCGTGTGCAGATCGAGCAGATCGGCTCGCTGCGCGCCGATAAGGACGTGGAGCGCAACAGCATCCTTGACCGCAAGACCGAGATCGAGGGCGAGATGACCGAGCTGTATATCGGCATCAGCGGCGTGCGAAAGGACCTGGAGACCGCCGCCACCTACATAGAAGAATCCGACGCACGCGCAAATGCGCTGCGCGAGGAGATCGAGGTACAAAGGGCGCAGATCGCCGAGATGCAAAAAAGCATTGAGAGCGACACCCTGCGCCAAGAGGCAAACCGCAACACCTTTGCCGAGGGCGAGCGCGTGCTGCAGGAGCTAAACGAGCGCCATCGCCGCATGACCGCGGGGGATATGGCGTTCGAGCAAAAGCTGGCGGCGATCAACGCGCGCATCCGCGATAAGATGAGCGAGAAGGAAGGCTATTTCCGCGTGCACGCCAAAAACGAGAGCCGACTGAATGCCCTGCGCGAGGAGCAGGACAAGCTGGCATCGCGCTTTTTCGAGGATTACGAGATGTCGCGCAATGACGCACTCGCACTCGGCTATGAGATGATCACCGCCGAGGAGCGTCCTGCCGTTCAGGAGCTGCAAACCAGCTGTCGTAACCGTCTGCGCGCGATCGGCAACGTGGACCTTGGCGCGGTGGAGAAATACAAGGAGGTCAAGGAGCGCTACGACTACATGGAGGCACAGATCGCCGACATGACCGCCGCGCGTGACGATCTTCTTTCCATCATCCGCAACCTTGAGGCGGAGATGCGTACCGCATTTATGACCACCTTTGAGCAGATCAACCAAAACTTTAACAAGACCTTTTCCGAGCTGTTCGGCGGCGGCAGTGCGGAGCTTTCGCTCTCCGACCCCACCGACCTGCTGGAGAGCGGCATCGAGCTCTCGGTGCCCCCGCCCGGCAGCCTGATCAACAATCTCGCGGCGCT
>CAZOFQ010000003.1:0-39128 GCA_964579105.1 uncultured Lachnospiraceae bacterium | reverse complement strand
GATACGGGAATGGGTCTGGAGCGCCTTGCGTGCGTCATGCAGGGCGTTGACAACATGTTCGAGGTAGACACCATCCGCAAGATCCTTGACACCGTTTGCCAAATTGCCGGTAAAACCTACGGGGCTGACAAGGATAACGACGTTTCCATCCGCGTATGCACCGACCATATCAAGAGCTCTATGTTTATGATCGCCGACGGCGTGATCCCCTCCAACGAGGGACGCGGATACGTATTGCGCCGCATCATTCGCCGTGCCTGCCGCCACGGCAAGCTTTTGGGCATCAACCGCCCCTTCCTTGCCGAGCTGTGCGTCGTTGCCATCGGGGAAAACAAGGACGCTTACCCCGAGCTTGCCGAAAAGCAGGAGTACATCCTCAAGGTCATTTTTATGGAGGAGGAACGCTTTGACGCCACCATCGACGCAGGTCTCTCCATCCTCTCGGGTCTTGTAAAGGACGCCATTACAAGCGGCAAGAACTCCATCCTCGGCGAGGACGTCTTTAAGCTTTACGACACCTTCGGCTTCCCGCTTGATCTGACCAAGGAGATCCTGGCAGAAAACCATCTGGGGCTGGATGAGGAAGCCTTTAAAAAGCTGATGACCGCACAGCGCGAGCGCGCCCGTGCCGCACGCGGCAACGTAAGCGGCTGGGACAACGCCACGAAAAATCTGCTGGGCGATCTCCCCGTTACCTCCTTCAAGGGCTATGACAGCTATCGCTCCGATGCCGCGCGTGTGCTTGCCATCATCGTTGAGGACGAGGATGGCACTCGCGCCGTAAACGAGATCAGCGAGGGTGAATGCACCGTTATTCTGGACAAGACCGTATTTTACGGAGAGGGTGGCGGTCAGGTTGGCGACTGCGGCACGCTCCACGCAGAAAATCTGCTGCTTTCCGTACGTGACACCAAGAAAACCGACGGTATTTATCTGCATCTTTGCAGCGTGGTAAACGGCACGCTGCACGTAGGTGACAGCGTTTGTGCTCGCATCAACGATGCACGCCGCGAAGCAATTGCGCGCAATCACTCCGTGGCACACCTTCTGCAGGCTGCGCTGCGCCAGGTCCTCGGCTCTCACGTAGAGCAGGCAGGCTCTTTGGTTGACAGCGACAAGTGCCGCTTTGACTTCACGCACTTTGCCGCCCTTACAAGGGAGGAGATCGCAAAGGTAGAGGGAGTGGTCAATGCTCACATTTTCGCAGGACTGCCCATCACCATGACCGAAATGCCGCTTGACGAAGCCAAAAAGCTCGGCGCAATGGCATTGTTCGGTGAAAAATACGGAAAAACCGTGCGCGTGGTCCGCATGGGGAACTTCTCTACCGAGCTGTGCGGTGGCACGCATATTGACAACACCGCACGCATCGGACTGTTCAAGATCGTCTCCGAAACCTCCGTTGCCGCAGGCGTACGCCGCATCGAGGCATGCACAGGTCTTGGCGTGTTGCATCTGTTGGATGCCAAGGATCAGCTGCTGACCGATACTGCTGACGCACTCAAGGCGCAAAATACAAGCGACGTGGCAAAGCGCGCCCTGCAATTGCAGGAGGAGCTGAAGGCTACGCGCCGCGAGTTGGAGTCTCTTAATGCCAAGCTCGCATCCTCCAAGCGCGACGATCTGCTCAAAAACGCGGTAACGATCGGCGCCGTACGCCTTGCCGTTGCACGCTTTGACGGTATGCAGACC
Source organism: uncultured Lachnospiraceae bacterium (assembly GCA_964579105.1). Taxonomy (GTDB): domain Bacteria; phylum Bacillota; class Clostridia; order Oscillospirales; family CAG-272; genus Firm-07. Next base: position 37,436 of record CAZOFQ010000003.1, on the reverse strand, counting down.
GAGGTTGCACGCAGCCTTGCCGATGAGATCAAGGCAGAGTGCGCCGATACCGTTGCCGTGATCGCTACCGTGAACGGCGCCGATATCAAATTCCTTGCAGTTGCAGGAAAGGACGCCGTTGCCGTAGGTGCTCACGCAGGAAAGCTGGTTGGTGCGGTCGCTGCCGTAACGGGCGGCAAGGGCGGCGGACGCCCCGACAACGCCATGGCAGGCGGACGCGAAGTAGCAAAGGTAGGCGAAGCGCTCGATGCCGCAAGCGAGCTTCTTGCCGCGCAATTGAAATAATTCCCTATCGTTTCATCCACAGGCAAAAGGACGATGCAGAATTCTGCATCGTCCTTTTGCTATGTATGGAAATTAAAATTCGTCGCGTTGCGCCTTGGAGCGAAAGAGATTCATAATACGGTCAAAATCATCGCGGTCATCCGTTTCCTCCTCTGCCGTATTAAAGGCGGGGGCGTGAGTCACAACGGGCTCCTGCAGCTGCTGTGGTTGTACTGCGGGTGCTTGTTCCTGCTCTGCGGTCTCCTGCGTGGTGGGCTGCTCCCTTTGAGCCTCCTGCACCGTGGGTGCTAGTGCTTCGACAGGCGTCTGCGCCTTTGCGGGTGCAAAATTCGGCAAAATATCCTCCGCCTGCTCAAGATCTCTTTCAAAGCCTGTGGCAATAATGGTAACGCGCATTTCGTCATCCAAGCTGTCATCAAAGGCAAGCCCCCAGATCACGTTGGCATCGGGATGCGCCTCCTTAGAGATCATGGAAGATGCGAGATCCACATCCTCCAGACCAACGTCGCGCGAAGCCGTGATGCTGATCAGGATTCCCCTTGCACCGTGAATAGAGGTTTCCAGCAACGGGCTTGTAATAGCCGCAGCTGCTGCGCGCTCTGCCTTTTCGGGACCCGTAGCGCCGCCAACACCCATATGTGCGTAGCCCGCATTTTTCATCACGGAGGTGACATCCGCAAAATCAAGGTTGATAAAGCCGGGGACGTTGATCAGCTCGGAAATACTTTGCACGCCGCGACGCAAAACATCGTCTGCGATCTCAAAGGCGTTCCCCAAGGTGATGCGGGTATCCGAGACTTGATTAAGCTTTTCATTTGGAATGACCACGAGCGAGTCTACGTATTGGCGCAATTCCTTGATTCCGTTTTCTGCCTGCGTCATGCGGCGCTTACCTTCAAAATTAAAGGGCTTTGTCACAATACCCACGGTAAGAATGCCCATTTCATGTGCAACACGCGCAACGATGGGAGCTGCGCCCGTTCCCGTGCCGCCACCCATGCCTGCTGCCACGAACACCATGTCGGCTCCCGTCAGCATCTGCTTGATCTCGTCCAAGGACTCCTCTGCCGCGCGTGCGCCCACCTCGGGGTTTGCACCCGCCCCAAAGCCTCTTGTAATTTTTTCGCCAATGACCATTTGCGCAGGAGCCTCGGATTTGCGAAGCGCCTGGCGGTCGGTATTTACAGAAACAAATTCAACGCCGCGAATATTGGCTGCGATCATGCGGTTGACTGCATTATTACCGCCGCCGCCAACGCCTATCACGCGAATCACTACGCCACTTTCAAAATTATTATCGGGCTCAAAGGTCATGATGATTCCTCCCTTTTTTAAAACGCACAAGCTTTCGTGCCAGGATTTCTTTCGTGTATATCTCTTATATTTTAATATAAATTATCCTGTTTTGCAAGATGTTTTGAAAAAATAATTCAAAAAACGGAAAAGTGGGGGCTATATCCCTCTTTTTTCTGCTTTTTTTGACACAAGCGGCAAATATCCGCATAAAGAACAGCGTTCACGTTTGCGTTATGGAATTGACGAACGGATGCCGAGATTCTTTTTTGCATCATTCCGTCCGCAAGAATCCTTTGCGCTTCCGCCCAAAGTCCTTCCCCTGTCAATTCCGATTCTTGCATGCAGATCGCCGCCTCTTTTTTTGCCAGTGCCATAGCGTTTTTATACTGATGATTCCCGGTCACGTTCGGTGAAGGGATCAAGATCGAGGGACGTCCGAGTGCGGCGATCTCACTGATGCTCATAGCTCCCGCCCGACAGATCACCAGATCCGCCGCCGCCATTTGCTCCGGCATATCCGATAAAAAAGGAACGAGGCGAAAATGAGCGCTTTTATCCAGCTCTCTTTTGCAAAACTCGTTTTTCACCTGCTCGTATTCCCGCTTTCCCGTAGCGTGCAGGTGAAAAATCCCCCACTGCTTCCTTTCCAGCTCCATCATCTCCAATACGGCTTGATTGATCCGTGTCGCCCCAAGACTCCCTCCGAAGGAAAGGATCATCCTTTCGCTTCCCTGCGGCAAGCAAGCGGGCTTTGGCACAGCGTACCCGCGCGGCAGCGGATTCCCCACCGTAAGCACCTTGCTTCCCTTAGGGAGATCCCGTGCCGCATCCTCAAAATTCAACCACACGCGCGAAAGCCTTCCCGAAAGGCGTTTAACGGCAAGCCCCGCAACCGCATTCGACTCATGCACCGCGCACGGAATACCGCACGCGATCGCCGCGCGCAGGGCGGGATAGGAGGCATAACCGCCTGTTCCGATCACGATGTCGGGGGAAAATTCAAGCAAAATATTCCTCGCTTCTCTTGCTGCCGTGTGTGCCATCCATAAGGTTTTTAAATTTGCCAATGTCAAGCTTCGGGAAAGCCCGCGAACAGAAAGCTGACGAATAGAATATCCCGCACGCTCCACCATTTCCTTTTCCATTCCACCATATGCACCGATAAAGAGAATTTCCGCATGCGGACGGTTTTCCCGTATTATATCCGCAATGGCAAGCGCGGGGGTAATATGCCCGCCCGTGCCGCCGCAAGTTAAGATCACCTTCATATCAACGCTTATGCGTGCTGTAGCGCGAGAGCGACAACACGATCCCCATTTCAAAAATCTGTATAGCAAGAAATGTGCCGCCCGAGCTGAAAAACGGGAGCGACACACCCGTATTGGGCATGGAATTGGTAACCACCGCCACGTTTAAGATTGCTTGCAATCCAAGCTTGGCACAAATGCCGCATATCGCCAGCGCGCTGAATCTATCGGGTGCTTTTGCCGCAATACGAAAACCGCGTATCACGACCAACGCAAACAAAGAAAGCACCGCAAACACGCCCAAAAAGCCCAGCTCCTCGCAAATCACGGTAAAAATAAAATCGTTTTGCGGCTGAGACACGTAACCGTGCTTTTGCCGTCCCTCTCCCAGTCCCACACCGAAAAAGCCGCCCGATCCAATGGCATACAGCCCCTGCAACGTCTGCCAGGCAGAGCCAAGCGGGTCCACCTCCTCGATATGTAGCCATGTGTCCACGCGCACCTGCGCATAAGAGGATACCAGGATCAGCAAGCATCCCGCAGCGACAACAACACCCGCCATACATGCAAGATAGCGCACGCGCGTCCCCCCGAGAAACATAACGATCACGCCAAGCATACCGATGATCAAAAGGCCCGAAATGTGCTTCTCCGCCGCCACCAATAAGCAGATCAAAACGATCAAGCCGCCCGGCATCAGTACACCGTAGCGAAAGCTACCGCCGCGACGCTTGAGGGAGGTGACCTTGTCCTCATGCTTTGTCAATAGCAGCGCCAGCGTTAACACCAGCGCCGTTTTGGCGATCTCCGAGGGCTGCACGGTTATGGGGCCAAGCACCAGCCACCGCTGTGCGCCGCCGCCCACCGTTCCTATCAATAGAACGAGTACCAGTAAAAAAACGGAAATTACATAAAGCCCGACGCCGAAAGCACGCCAGAACGCGGGCTTTGCAAACAGCACAAACGGAACCGTTGCCCCAACAGACAGTAACGCAAAGAGCAAATAACGCTTAAAAAAGTAAGCACTGTCTCCGTAAAACTGCTCCGCATATACGGCGCTGGCACTAAAGGACATGACCGCGCCGAACAGAAGAAGCAACAGCACCAACAGTAAAAATACGCCGTCAATGCCGCCCCTTCCCTCTACGCGTTCGCGGGGGCGTGCAAAAAACACGGAGCGAGCTTCACTCACCTCAACACCTCCCCTAAAAATGCCAGCAACGCAAACGCCGCGCCCGCTAACGAAAACACGCCAACCACGCGGTTTTCACTCCATCCCCCTTTTTCAAAGTGATGGTGCAGGGGCGCCATGCGAAACAGCCTTTTGCCATGTGTTTTTTTAAAATAAAGCACCTGTAACAGCACCGACAGCGCTTCAAGGATAAAAACGCCGCACGCAGCCAAAACACCCAACGGCGTTGGAGAAAGTAAACCGTATCCCGCCACCAGTGCACCAAGGAAAAGCGAGCCCGTATCCCCCATAAAAACCTTCGCGGGATGTGCATTGAAGCACAAGAACCCAAGGCACGCGCCCAACAGAAGGACACCTACAAGCAGTGCACCCTGCTCCAAAAAGGAAATACCGAAAATCAACAAAAACGCGCCAAGCACCGCGCTGACGCAGGACAGAAGTCCATCCACGCCGTCGGTCAAATTAAGGGCATTCACAAGCCCTGTGAGATAGATCAAAGCCATGGGGTAATAAAAAATGCCAAGCTCTAATCGAATAGCGGTAAAGGGTAGAGCAATGCTGCGCTCAAGCCCGAAAAGAAGCTCTGCCGCAAGTAAAAAAGCGCCTGACACGACCAGCTGCAAAAAATACTTCTGTGCGGCGGTGAGCCCCTCATTTTGCCGACGGGAAAGCTTGCGCCAATCGTCCAAAAAACCAATCAAGCCACAGCAAAAAGCAAATAAAAACAACAGCAAAAGCATTTGCCATTCACGGTTCCCTCGTTGCCTCCACCACGGAGTAAGGAGCGCCAGTGCAAGAGCGATCGCCAAAATAAACCCCAGCCCCCCAAGAGTGGGCGTACCCGCCTTTCTCAAATGCCACGAGGGACCGATCTCCAATATCGGCTGTCCCGCACGACGGCGGCGCAAAAACGGCACAAGACGGGCTTCTATCAGCACCGTAAACAAAAAAACGCACAAAAAAAGCACCGCCGCTTCCCACAGCAATTCATGATTCATTCGTTTTCACCACCCTCTTTACTACTTTTTCAAGCCCCATTTTATGCGATCCCTTGAACAATATCACGGCATCGCAAGGCGTGTATTTTTTTACGGCGTTTATCAGCTCCTCCGCCTCGTTTTGCGAAAAGTGCCACACGCACTCATTGCGCATCCCGTTATCCAACGCACTTTTTCCTATATAAAAGCTTGCCGTACCAAGGGTAAACAGCTGATCCACGCCCATTTGCGCGACAAATCGCCCTACCGCTTCGTGCAACACACGCTCATGCTCCCCAAGCTCCAGCATATCCCCAAGCACCGCAGCTCTCGGGCGGCTTTCGCTCAAATATCGAAGCACCTGCAACGCCGCCGTCATTGATTCGGGAGAGGCATTATAAGAATCGTCCAGCAGCAGCCGTGCTCCCGCTTCGATCCTTCGCAGGCGCGGCGTATGTTTTGCTGCATTTCGCAAGCCGTCTCGTATCTGCTCATTGGTTCGACCCGCCAAAACACCAACAGCCGCGGCAAGCAGGATCACCGAAACACCGATATCCCCGGGGATAGGCCATTCTAAATTAGTTATGACCCGATCGGCAGCGTGAAAATCGCATCTCGTGCCCATTTTACCCGTAACAATATTTTCCGCGCGGAATGTAGAATTTTCACGCTCACCCACACAAAAAAGGTCGCAGCCTTCTCTTTCAAAAAGGAAAGACGGCAACGAGTCGGGAAAAACAAAGGCTCCGCCCTTCGACACACCCTTTGCCAGCATTGCTTTTTCGGCAAGTAAGGTATTGTAATCACCAAAATGACCGATATGAGCAGTTCCAACGTTGGTAAGCACCCCGATATCGGGTGAGAGCGCGGATACCATTTCCCGCATCTCTCCCTTATGATTGATGCCCAGCTCCAGCACCCAAAAATCCGCTTCGGAAAAGGAAAGCACGGAAAGCGGCATCCCAATGCCGCTGTTAAAATTCCCCTCACTGTGCGGTACGTTGCCAAGCACGGCAGAAATTGCTTCCTTCACCGTTGTCTTACCCGTGCTGCCGCTAACTGCAATCACACGCGCGTTGCTTTTTGCACGTCGAAATGTCGCCGCACGCAGCAACGATCCTTCGGGGGACTCGGCAACAAAGTGCCATGCACCTTGTCCCTCAAGCTTGATCTTCGACTTAGTTAAAACAGCGCACGCCCCTGCATTTAAAGCCTGTAATATATAGCGCTCCCCATCAGCATGCTCCCCCTGCAAGGCAATAAACAGATCTCCGCTTTGCACCTCGCGTGAATCCGTGGCAGCACCGCTGATCCTTTGTGCCTTTCCGCATGAGGCAATTTCGCATCGAAAAGCCGCAGCCAGCAATCGAGGCTCCTGCAGTCCCTCCCATAGCTCAACTCTCATCACTCATCTCCGCCGCGCGACGCTTCAAAGCATTCGTAACGATCTCCCGTTCGGAAAACGGCAAGCGTTGCTCCCCTCTGATCTCATACTCCTCGTGTCCCTTTCCTACAAGCAGCAGCACATCCCCCGCGATCGCGTTTTCTATTGCATATTCGATTGCAGCCCTTCTATCCTTGATCACAATATACGGCTTTTCCTTATCCACCCCTCGCAAAATGTCTTCCAAAATGGATTCCGCCCGCTCGCTGCGGCAATTGTCCGATGTCAGGATCAAAAGATCAGCCAGCCTTGATGCGATCTGCCCCATTTCGCGCCGTTTGCCGCGGTCGCGGTCACCGCCACATCCAAATAATAACAGAATACGTTGCTCCTCTTTCACAAATCCGCGCACGGTATGTAAAAGCTTCTCCAAAGCATCCGGGGTATGGGCATAATCAATAAAAGCATGGATCCCAAGCGGATTTTCCCCGATGCGCTCCATTCTTCCGCGCACCCCGGGAAAGGCTGCAAGCGCTTCCTTTACCGTTTTGCGGTCCACGCCAAGTGAAAGTGCCGCCGTTGCCGCCAGGGCGGCATTTTCAACGGAAAACGCCCCCGGAACGGGTAGCTCCAAATCAAGCGGCTTTGGTTCTCGAAAACGTAGCGAAAACCGCACGCCATCCATATCATTTTTATCAAAACCCCATACCGTTCTTGGGGATATTTCGTAAAAAGAACATTCCAACCCCTCCGAGATCCGTTCCCCGTAGGGAGTGGAAAAGGAGATCACTGCGGCGTCGCATTTTTCAAACAGCTTTCTTTTTTGATAAAAATATTCCTCCATATCGCCGTGAAGGTCCAGATGATCCGTGGTAAGATTGGTAAACAAAGCACGCGAAAAACGCAACGGATGGACCTTTTCAAAATTCATGGCATGCGAAGTCACTTCCATCACAACGTATTTTGCCCCTCTGTCGCGCATCTGAGCCAATAATTTATAAAGCTCTGCGGGGTCCGGGGTCGTCATATTTGCCAATACATTGGAATTTTGAGAAGACAAAACCTCATCACAGCATCGGCACTCTACAGTGCCGATCAATCCTGTTTTGCACCCTGCTTTTTTTAATATCCAATCCAGCATAAAAGCCGTAGAAGTCTTACCGTTTGTGCCCGTAATGCCGATCAAAGACAGCTCCCTTGCAGGATGTGCGTACCATGCATCCCAAAGATCCGCAAGCGTTGCACGCGTGTTTTCCACAACTAAAATACGCTCCCCCTCCATAGGTCTCTGTGTGATTGCCAAAAGTGCGCCGCGCTCCAATGCCTCCCCCACAAAACAGCTTCCGTCATAATGCAATCCTTGCAATGCAACGTAAATCTCCCCCGCTTTGATCGTACGCGAATCCGAGGAAATACCCGTTGTCCGCGTTTGCTCGTGAAAATTCAGATGCGAGGCGTCCACTCCCGCTTCTCTTAATAAATACAACAGATTCATTTTATATACCACCTATTCCTCAATCTCGTCATACGAAAAGCGTAATATAATGACCGTTCCTCGCGCCATCCGCGTACCCGCGGTAACAGATTGCGAGGAAACGATTTTATTATTGAGCAAATAATCCTTTGCACCCTGTACGGTAACGTTAAAGCCTGCATCTATCAACACCTTGTTTGCCGTGGCGGCAGTCAATCCCACCACGTCGGGTACTTCCAGCAGTTGCGTTTGCGCCTCCCCAAGCGTAAGTACAATATTTGCACCCTCCCGCAAAACAACTGCACCCGCTTGTGGCATTTGCGCCGTAACCTGATTGCCTTCTCCCACAAAGGAAACTTGAAATCCAGATTGTGCCAGTATACTCTGCGCTTCTTCCTTGCTCCATTCCAAGCAATTCGGCACATTGAGCGAAAGTCCCTTCTCCTCTTGCTCGGTATAAACGGCTTCTACACCCAAATAGGGCAAAATTGCTTCCATGATATTTGATACATAGGGGGCTGCAACCACACTACCGTATTTGATCCCTTCCGTAGGCTCATCCACAACAAGGATCACTGCAATCTCGGGGGCATCCGCCGGGGCATATGCCACACAGGAGGAAATACGCGCGTCTCGGTCATCACCGATCTTTTCCGAGGTCCCCGTTTTTGCGGCAATACGATACCCTGCCACGTAAGCGTTTTTGGCGCCGCCCTCACCCGCAACACCGCCCGCGAGAATCTCGGAAACGGTGCGTGCCGTTTCTTCACTGATCACGGCGCGACGCACCTGCGTTTCATGCTGATAAAGCGTATTTCCCTGCGCATCGGTTACACTTTCCACCAGATACGGCGTCAACAGCTCTCCGCCGTTTGCCACAGCTGAGATCGCGGTCAGCAGTTGTAATACCGAAACCTTAAAATTTTGACCGAAAGACGCCGTGGCAAGATCAAGCTCCGTAAAATTCGATTCCGCATGAAAGATGGAATTTCCCTCCCCCGGTAGATCGATCCCCGTTTTCTCCAACAATCCAAACGCGCGCACGTAATCGTAAAAGGTGTCGCATCCCAAGCGCGCGGCAATGGTCATCATAACGGGATTGCAGGAATTTTGCAAGCCCTGCTCAAAGGTCAAGCTCCCATGTCCGCCCGCTTTATGACAGTGGATAATACGGTCTGCCACCTGCAGCGAGCCGCTACAAAAAAACGCCTCCTTCAAATCCGTGACCACCTCTTCCTGCAGGACCATAGAGCAAGTCAGCGTTTTGAAGGTGGATCCCGGAATATAGATCTCAGTAGCCGCTTTATTGGACCAGGTCTCCAGCAAAAGTTGATTTTTTGCCGCAGTATACGCCTCCGTCCCCTCCTCCAGTCCCATTAAAGAAAGTCTCATTTTTGAAATCTCGTTAAGCTCAAACGGATCGTTCAGATTGAACGAGGGCCCCGTTGCCATGCCCAGGATCGCTCCCGTGTTTACATCCATCACGATCCCGCAAGCTCGATTTGCAGCTCCCGACTCAATCATTGCCGTTTCCAGCTGCTCCTCCAACACGGCTTGAACATAAGCGTCGATCGTTGTGTGCAAGGTTCCTCCATCCACCGCGGGAATGTAGGCCTCGTAAGAATTCGGCATTTCGTTACCCGTGGAATCTCTGGCGGTGATATAAGAGCCATTTGTTCCCGAAAGCAGCGTATTATACTGCAGCTCCAAGCCATAAAGTCCCTGACCGTCGCTTCCCGTAAAGCCCAATACGTGCGCGGCAAGCGTTTCATAAGGATAGTATCTCGCATTAACCGCTTCAACGGTCACCATATCATAAAGATCATACTGTTTGATAAATCCTATCACCTTTTTTGCTGTTTCCGCATCCACCGATTTCGCCACGGTCCGTTCCAGATCCTTCGTGTACGATAAATGCTTTACTACGTCTTCCTCCTCCACGTTCGCAATCAGCTGAGACAGCCCTTGAGTGATATTCTCCGATATTTTTGTAACGTCCTCGTGATTCGCGATCACATTGGGGAAAAGCGAAACACGGTATACCGTTTTATTCGTTGCCAACACGCGTCCCGCGGCATCCAAAATCTCTCCCCGCGCGGCACGCACGGAAGATTCGGTCGTTAATTGCTCCAAAACCTTTCTTTGATAACGTTCAAAGTCGAAGACCTGAATGGCAAAAATTCGGATCAAAAGCATGCACAAGATCAAGAGCAGAGCGATCAAAACAACAGCAGAGCGCTTCAACATACGTGTACTGAGAGAAATTTTTGACATGTTCTCCTCCAAGGAAAAAAATAACGGTCTTTGCCCGTTACGGACAAAGACCGTTGTGGACACGGCTGTGCCGCATCCAATCTTATTCTATTTTTATAAAAAATATTACTCTTTTCCAAGCGAGGAAAGCGCGTTTAAAAGAACAGAGATCGCCGACTCCTCCTCAGGCGTATAGATCTCTACGCTGTTTGCTTCACTAAGGCTCAATGCCTCCAAATGAGCGAAATCATTTTCCGCGGGCTGCGGCTCGTCACCAAGCACGGCACTTTCCAACAGATCCACTTCATTTCGCAAGGAAGCCACCTGTTGCCTTTCGTTGTCCAGCAGCAAAGAGGTGCCAAGCAGCATCGTTACGGAAAGAAGTAGCATAAAGCAAAGGGCGACACGCGCAAAGGAGAAACGAAGAGCAAAATTCTTCCTCTCGGAGCGTTTTTTCTGTTTTTGCTCGACACTCTTTTTGTCGGCGCTCAGCGTTGCACGCTTCATCTCGCTTCTTTGGCGGGCTTGAACCAGTGATCGACGCACAGAGCCAATGCGATCCCGACCGTATTTTTCATTAAAATAAGAAACAAAATCTCCCGTTGTAACACACACACCGCCATCCGACATATCCTTCATCATAACAACGGTGGTTGCGTTGGGCATGGGATTTTTGTCAGCCGCGCGACGCTTCAAGGCAGACTGCGTGCGTGCGTGATAACGATCCCGCATTTCGCTGAATTGTTGACTGTAATCATCATGGAAATACTCTTTGTCGTAGATTTCGCAGCTCATGCTCACAGCCTCCTTTCTTTTTTCTCTTAAATCTTTTCCGCTATGCGCAATTTTGCGCTACGAGAACGTGGATTTTCAGAAAGCTCTGCCTCGCTTGGAAGAATCGGCTTTCTGCTGATCACCTTAACCAAAGGTTTTTTGCCGCATACGCAGATCGGCAGGCTTTTAGGACAAGTGCAGCCCGTTGCAAGTCGCGTAAAGGCTTGCTTTACAAGTCTGTCCTCCAACGAATGGAAGGTAATAATGGCGATTCTGCCCCCCGAATTCAGACGAGAAACGGCAGCTTCAATGGCGGGAAGGATCACGTCCAGCTCTGCGTTCACCTCAATACGGATCGCTTGAAAGGAACGCTTGGCAGGGTGATGTCCCCCTTCTCTTGCAGCAGCGGGAATGGCGCTTTTGATCAATTGAGCAAGCTGAAGTGTTGTCTCTATTGGCGCTTTTTCCCGTTCGCTCACAATTCTTGCGGCAATTCTTGCGGAATATCGCTCCTCGCCGTAAGTAAACAAAATATGCTTTAGCTCTTCTTCGGAATAGGTGTTTACAACGTCGCGCGCGGTCTTTTCGCGGCGCCGATCCATTCGCATATCAAGCGGTGCATCGCTTTGATAGGCGAATCCGCGCTCCGCCTCATCCAATTGATAAGATGAAACGCCAAGATCAAGCAACAGCCCGTCAATTTTTTCTACACCGCACAGATCCAGAACCTCTCCAAGGTTGGAGAAATTGCTTCTAACGATCTGCACCTTGCTGCCATATGGCGAAAGACGCGCGGTGGCGGCGGCAATTGCCGCTTCATCCTGGTCTATGGCAATCAATCGTCCGTTTTTCAGCTCGGAGGCGATTGCAAACGAGTGACCTCCGCCGCCCGCCGTTCCGTCAACGTAGATTCCGTCGGATTTAATGGCAAGCGCAGCAACGGATTCCTCCAACAGCACCGATCGGTGCGAAAAGCTCCCCATTAAATGGCACACCTTTCAATTTCATCGGACAGCTTGTCCAGATCCAGCTCAGCATCAAAGGAATCCAAAGCGGTTTTAGACCAAATTTCGCCAAATTCGCCACAGCCGACGATCATGACTTCCTTGTTCCCCTGTTCACCGAATTCCAAGCCGATGCTTTCCCAAAGCTCCTTGGGAACGCGAACACGCCCCAGGGAATCGGGTACTGCTTGTACCGCCTTGCGATAGTAGGCGTACAGCACCTTTTCAAATGCGCCGCGCTGTAGCTGTCCCTTAAGGGAAGCAATGTATGCATCCCACGCGGCTTGAGAATAGATACGAAGGCAAGCGGTCTTCAAGTGACGAACAATAATGAACTGCTCCCCCAGCTCGTTACGGAATTTTGCAGGAATAGAAATACGGTATTGAGAATCTATTGCGGGACTGTATTCACCGAATAGCATATCGCATTTCCTCCTTTCCTATCACGATTCAGGCTTCCTAAAATTCATCCTTTTCTTTCCTAATCTTACCTAAATCTACCTTTAAGTATATTATAAACTCATTTTTTATCCTTGTCAATAGCTTTTTTTAAAAAATATGAAGAAAAATAAAAGAAAAAAAGGAGAAATAAAAAACGCAGAAAAAAAGAACACCCCCGAACATTTGTTCGGGGGTGTTCTCCGCCTTAAGAGGGGGGAAATCATTCGCCTGCAAAGATCTTATACTGTGCAATTTGTGCCGCAGTGTAAGGCGAATATTTACCATCCACCAGATTCTGATAGATGCCGCCCTGATTCACCGCCGTATCTCTTAGGGCGGCGCTCGCTACCGCGGAGACGCTGCGCTCGGTAGAGGTGGCGGAGGTAAAGGTATAGACAGTACCGTTTACAGTCACCTCGAGATAACCGATCGCGGTATAATAGGTCTCATGATTCTTGTCGTTTACGGTAACCGTAGAACCAAGCACAGCATAACCGTTACTGTAATACAACAGCTTGGCGGGTGCGTCAGCATACTTGATGCCCGCCTGATCGAAGGCTTCCTTCGTGAACGCCACGCCGTCCTGAAGGTCGGCAGACATGACAACGATCGTACCTACCTTGACGTTGGCAATGCCATAGGTTGCAACAAGCGTTGAGTACAGGTCTTTTTCAACCACGTGGTCGAAGCGGAGCTCTGCAGTCGTGCTATCGGGAGAAAGTGCTGCACCCGAAAGCGTTGTAATACCCGTATATGTCTTATCAAAGTATTTGTAGACCGTATTACCGTTGCTGTCGGTGACCGCTCGGAAGTACTGATCCTTCAAGCAAAGTGCTTCTTTGCCGTCAAGTGTGCCAAGTCCTGCCGTCTTCAAAGCAACGGACGAGGGCTGGTACGCACCGCGGAACACAACGCTCGCGCCCTCCTCTAGAGTGGAGACATCATAATAATATTGATAGGTGCTACCACCATTCAGATGGTCATTGATCTTTAAAGTATCGATCATCGAGCTGATGCGGCAGCTGAAGGAATCGTTCACCACGTAGCGCATACCCATATTCACGGGGATCTCGGAGTATTTCAGCTCCTGCACAAGGTAGGTGGTAGCACCGTCGGCAGTGGTAACGGTGGTGGGATTCAATTCAAAGTAGGTAGAAGAGAGACCGAGATAAGCAACGGACTTCACGTCGGTGGTCTTGATAACACCCGAAAGAACGTCGGGAGTTGCAACAGCTACGCCGTAAACGGCAGCAGCAGTCGAACAAGGCATGAAGGAGACCGAGGCGTTGGCGGCGTTATAGGATTCATTCTCACAGCCGTCGGCGGCAATCACTTTAACAACGTAATCTCCATCGCTATTCTTCAAAGCCAGCTCGGAGCAGCCCTGGTTGACCCAGTACTGACGGAAGTAGGAGAAGCCAAAGTCTTCATCTGTATAATAGGAAGCGTAGGTGTCGCCGTTCAAGAACCAAACGACTACCGTTTCCCCCGGAGCAAGCGTGCAGGTGTCGGGATTCTTGATATTGTCCTCTGCAAAGTAGTAGTAAGCGCCGTTACCGTCTACGCGGTTCACGGGATTGCCCGACCGCAGTGCCACCGCGCGGCTAAAGCCCTGCCCCGTAAGGCAGTCCAGACCCGTTTCCGTACGCACGAGTGCGTAGTTGTAAAGATCTATGCTATACGAAGACGTATTCGTCAGCTCAATCGCGGTAAACGCGTTGGAGTCGTTCCCTTGCAGGTCGTTGGTGTGCGGCATGATCTCGGTAATCATCAATTCGGGCTGAGATTGCGCCTGCTGATAGAAGCTGCCGAGCAAGATCTCCTGATACCCTGCCAGAGCTCCAATATGTGCATATTTTTTGGTTTTCGAAACAAAGACAGGGGAGCGTCCCTCATAAATGGTGCCGAAGCGATAGTCAGAGGAAGCATCCACACCGTAAACGTACACACCGACGTAATCCTGTTGGGTACGAGCCGATTGACCGAACGTGGTGCTCGTGTAATCCGTTCCCTCCTGGCGCAAGCCGTGGATGATCGGGAAGGAGTACTGCACGTAGGACTCGATATTGGAAAGATCGGTGATCTGGCGCGTGGTGTAGTCGATCTCCTTACCATTCTCGTCAACGGCTTGACCGATGTACAGCATACAGTTGGCGTTATTCTCAATATTTATACCCTGCACGTTGAGAACCTTTACGTCCTCGGTAAGCCCGTAGCTCTGGCATGCAGCGCGGAAGCCGCTTGTCGCAAAGGTCGTAGTAAGATCGCCGTGGTTTACACCCGTTGTATAGGAAGCCACTGTCGTAGGCAGAGTAAGGTACAGAACCATACATTCACCGGGGTTGAGCATGGTGTTGGTCGCATAGTCGGAAGAGCCCTGCTGATAGCGGGTATTCCACATATCCTTGTAGAGCACGTAGTAGTAGGCACCCGTTTCACCATCGGTCGCTTTTCTGTACGTGCCGTTCTCGTTCACGTAAGTGTAAGGATCGCCGTTCTCGTCCAGCTCGTAGTGGTCGAACATGTTCTTGTAGGAGCTCGCCTTATTGATGTCAAGATATTGCGCCGACGTCATAATTTGCTCGGTTCCGAACATATCACCAAGGTTGACATAAGATAAATAGGTGGATTTCATACGATCCGCACCGTTTTTACCTCTATCGCGGATTCGAACAGAATCGATCGCAGAGCCGTTTTCCGCGGTTTTTGTGTAGATCAAGGAGTAGTTGGCAACGTCAACGGCATAGTCGTTGGGGTTGTAGATCTCAACGTACTCGTAGTGCGAGGTGGTGGGATAGCCGCACACCTCGGTGATGAGAAGCGCAGGCATCTCCTGATCGGCTGCGGTAGAATCAATACTGTCGGAGGTAATGGAGATATTGTCGATATCGGCAACGATGCCGGGTTGAGCCAGCAGCGCGATAGCAGCTCCGTCGTTACGAGTGATAAAATCGCTCCAAAGCTGAGAGTTGGCGATCTGAGAATTGTACTCGTCCGTGGTATTCATATCGGAAACGCGGATGCCGTTGATATCAACGAATACACCGTTATTCTTATCGTAAGTGACGCTGATATCCAGGGGCTTGTTTGCGAAAACATTCGAGCCCTGCAGCGTGGTGTCGGCGCTTTCCTGCGTGCCCGTGAGGACGGAATACAACGAAGCACCCACGCCCGTCGTATCATAGCGGTTTGCCATGACCTGAGGATTGCCCTGCTCGCGCTCCAGCGAGTGGAAGCGAACGACCGTTGCGTTCACACTGCCGTACTCATACGCCACAGGGTAGTAAACGGCGTTCATACCCGTGCCACTCATACGAACGGCGGCAATGCCGTAAACCTCGTTTCCTTCACCGTTGACAACGGTGCCGTGCATCTCGTTGTAGTTATAGATCAACGAGGCATAGCCGTCGTTATTGGTGGTAGCGGCATTATATGTCAAGCGATAGGAAAGCGTAAAGCTTGCCTCACGCAGGATAGACATAATGTCTCCGCCAAAAATAGTGACAAAGCTTTCCTCTAAGTTGCTGCCACTCAGCGTATTGACGCGGAAGGACTTATTGGTGGTGTTACCAACAATAGAATAAGTAGCATTGTTGGAGTCCTTTTTGGCGTCGGGAATATACCATCCCAGCTCGCCCAAAAGCGCGTCACCCGTGGCGCCTACCGTCAAGGATTCGAAATCTTGCTCATAGACCACGTAGGAAGCCGTGGCGTCGCCCGTGGCGGCAGCAGTAAGCCCCAGCGCGGGCACCGTGGCAGCCACCATAACGACGGCAAGAAGGAGCGAAAGAATACGAGATTTTTTCATACTTGATCTCCTTTTCCAAATGTTTCTGCCCTTGTAAACGATCTGTTAAGCAGACCCTTCCCAAGATTAATAGTATTTTAACATATTTTTGTTTTTTCGTCAAGTGCTGTGCGGGGCAGAAATCAGAAAAACTTTCCCTGCCAGCTGTTTTGTGTGTAGAATCTTTTGTCTATTTCGTTCAAAATCATCCCCTTTTTTAAGCTCCAAAGCGGAGAAAGAAGTGCATTTCGCGGTGCATCTCCCGTCAAACGTCCGATAACCGTCTTAGGCGAGAAGCGCTCCAAGGCACGCACAACAAGGGCAACGTACTCCTCCATGCTCATGGCTTCATAGCCATTTTTCTCATAAATAGCGCCCATTTCCGTGCCTTTTAGCACGTAAAGCAAATGAATTTTGACCTCGTCAGGTAGAAGCTCTGCCACCGCTTGCGCAGATTTTATCATATTTTCGTCATTTTCACCAATAAGCCCAAGGATCATGTGAACACCGATTCGCACCTTGGGGGCTTTTTTTCGCAACCTTTGATACGCATCCAAAAACACGGAATAGGTATGTCCGCGTCCGATGCGAAGCGCGGTTTCATCATGTACGGTCTGAAGCCCAAGCTCTACGGTAAGCACAGTTCGCTCGGAAAGCTCTGCAAGATACTCGATCACCTCATCGGGCAGGCAGTCGGCGCGCGTTGCAATATTCAAGCCCACAACACCCGACAGCAGCAGCGCTTCCTCATAAAGCTCCCGCAAGCGCGGCAAGGGAGCATACGTATTGGTAAACGGCTGAAAATAAGCGATATACCGATCGGTATCCCATTTTCCCTTCAGCTTGGCACGCTGGATCTCAAATTGCTCACCGAGAGAGAGCGTACGCGCAGCTGTGAATTCGCCGCTTCCCTCACCCGAGCAATAGATACAACCGCCCGTGCCGCAGGTACCGTCGCGATTCGGACAGGTGAAGCCGCCGTCAAGCGTGATCTTGGCGACCTTGCCGCCAAAGGTCTTTTTCAAATAATAATCATAAGTATGGTAGCGCTTGTTGGAATCGGAATACGGAAAAGGATTTGTTTGTGCCTGCGTTTGTTTCATGGCGCTCCTTCCTTAACAGCAAGGGCGGGCGGAATCTCCGCCCGCCCTTGCGTGCTTTTTCAATCGTTATTCTGCAGCAGCCTTTCCACGCTGGCAAGCCGCACGCACAGCGTAAAGATCTGCATGGCTTTTTCCAGATCCGCATCCGAGGGAAACGTGGGCGCAAGCCGAATGTTGCTGTCGTCGGGATCCTTGCGATAAGGATAAGTAGCACCGACATTAGTCAGGGTGACCCCTGCCTCGCGGCAAAGCTCGAACGCACGCGTTGCACATCCGTTCAGCGTATAAAAGCTGATGAAATAGCCGCCGCGGGGACGCGTCCAGCGCGCAACGCCGCTATCGCCCAGATCCTTTTCCAGAATCTCAAACACGCGTTCAAACTTAGGGCGAATGATCTCGGCGTGCTTTTTCATGTGCAGAAGCAGGTTTTCCGCCGTGCCGAAATAGCGCACGTGGCGCAGCTGATTCAGCTTGTCGTGCCCGATGGTCTGTGCACCGAGGATCGGCTTGATCTGCGCAAGATTGCGAGGGGTCGCCGCCATCATGGCAACACCCGCACCCGGGAAGGACATTTTGGAGGTAGAGGCAAAATAAAACACTCTGTCCTCACAGCCCTGCTCTCGGCAAGCGGCAAAAATGTCAAGCAATTCGTCGTGCTCGTCGTAAAGATCGTGCACCGCATATGCATTGTCCCAGAAAATGCGGAAATCGGGCGCGGCGGGCTTCATTGCAGCCAAGCGGCGCACGGCTTCATCGGAATAGGTGATGCCGTCGGGGTTGGAATATTTTGGGTTACACCAGATCCCCTTCACCGCGGGATCCGCGGCAATCAAGCGCTCCACAGCGTCCATGTCAGGTCCCGTGGAAAGCATTTTTACGGGGATCATCTCGATCCCCAAGGATTCACAAACACCAAAGTGACGGTCGTACCCCGGGGCGGGACACAGGAATTTCACCTTCTGCTCACGACACCAAGGACGCTCTCCGCCCGCCACGCCGTAAAGCATGGCACGCGCCACGGAGTCGTACATCAAATTGAGCGAGGAGTTTCCGCCCACGATGATATATTCCGCAGGAATTCCGAGCAGGTCGGCAAAGATTTTTTTCATTTCGGGCAGCCCGTCAACAATACCGTAATTGCGGCAGTCAAAGCCCGCCTCGGAACGGCAGAGCTCCTTGCTCGAAAGGCAAGTCAGCATATCCTCGGTAAGATCCAGCTGTGTTGCACTCGGCTTTCCGCGGGAAAGATCCAGTGATATCTTTTGGTCGCACCAGGCGCGGTACTGCTCCCTCAGCTCCTTTTGCACCGCGCGCAATTGCTCGGCGGTCATTTTCGTGTAGTTCATAATTTCTCCTTGGAATCCGTCTGATTTCGCATAGAAAACGCTTCAAAATTGCAAAATTGACCGTAAATATGGCTTATTATAACACATTCTCGCAAGAAATGCAAGTCGGAATTGCATTTTTCGAGAATTTAATTGTTAATTTTCTTTATTCCAGAAGATTTTATGACGGTGGGCGAGCGCCGCGGCGTCACCTGCGGCACAGAGCCCCTCCCAATGCTGCGGATACAGATGCAGATACGGTTCCTCGGCGTAACGGCTATCGATCAAAACCACCACGC
This sequence comes from uncultured Lachnospiraceae bacterium, assembly GCA_964579105.1. GTDB lineage: Bacteria > Bacillota > Clostridia > Oscillospirales > CAG-272 > Firm-07. Next base: position 18,595 of record CAZOFQ010000003.1, on the reverse strand, counting down.
CTCTGTCCTCCTCGCGACGGATCACGCGCCCCGCCGCCTGCAGAACATGATTCATTCCCGGGTAGGTGTAGGCATAATCATATCCGCGCTCGCATTTATTTTCGTAATAATCGCGCAGCATATTGCGCTCGTTGGAAAGCCCCGGGATCCCCACGCCTACGACGATCACGCCAATAAGTCGGCTCCCCGGGAGATCCACGCCCTCGGAGAAGCTGCCGCCCAGCACGCAAAAGCCTACGCGCATATGCCCCTCGTCCGCTTTAAAATAGGAAAGGAACTCCTCCTGCTCTCGCTGGCACATTCCACGCTTTTGCACTGCGTGCGGCACTTGCGGATACTTCGCCTTAAATTGCTCCAGAACACGCTCCATATAGTCGTAGGACGGGAAATATACCATATAATTCCCCGCCCGTGCGCTGATGGCAGCTGCGATCAGCGTGGCGATCCGCCGATAGGATCCTCCGCGCTCCTCCATGCGAGTGCTGACGGTTGACGCCACGGTGACACAAAGGTTTTTCGGATCGTAGGGCGAGGACAGCTCCAGCGTTTGCGCGCCCTTGCCGCCGCCAAGGATATCCACGAAATAGTCCATCGGCTTGAGGGTGGCGGAAAACAGCACCGCAGCACGCGCACGCCCCATAGCACTGTGGAGCACTCCCGCAGGATCCAAGCAGATCGTCTGCACGCAAAGCGCGCCGTGATTCAGCTCTATAAAGGTTAAAAAGCGATGATCGTAATACTCGGAAAGTGCCCCGAAGCGACGCAGCAATGCGGAAAGCTCGGATAGCTTATCAAAAAGCGGATGTGCCTCTTCCTTTTTGAGTACGGCGTCCAATTTGCGGCGAAATCGGACGGCGAGATCGCAGAATTGCTCCAATGGCGCCCGATTCAAATAATAGCCGCTTGCAGTACCGTCCTCTTCCTTGACACGGTGCTCGGTGCAAAGCGCAGCAAGACGGCGAAAGCTCAGCACGAAGCCGCCAAGCGCTTGCTCCAATTCCGCATCTGCTGCAGGATCTAGCGCGGCGTATACCGCTTCAAAGGGCGCAAGCGAAAGCTTGGCGGAATATAGGTCTCTTGCGCGGTCGGGCAGGTTGTGCGCTTCGTCCACGAGAAATACGTACTCCCCGCGCTCCCCTTCTCGTTCGTCAAAAAAGCGGCGCAAAAAAACGTCGGGAGAAAAGGCGTAGTTATAATCGCAAATGATGATCTCGCAATGCATGGCAAGATCAAGAGAAAGCTCGTACGGACACACGGAGTGATTTTTCGCCACCTGCATGAGTATACTTTTGGGAAAGCCGTGCCGCGTGGAAAGCAGCTCCCACAAGGCGGCGTCTGCGCGGTCATAATAGCCGCGCGCCATCGGGCAGTCATCGGGGTTACAACGGGAAACAACGCCCTTACGGCATCCCTCGGGGTGCGCGCACATCTGCTCCTTGGCATATAGCATCACGGTGCGCAAGCGCGCGCCCGCCTCGTGCAATTTTCCCGCAGCAGCATACGCCTCGCGGCGCACGCTTGATTTTGCGGTCAGATAAAAGATACGGTCACAGTACCCTTCTCCCAAAGCTTTTACGGCGGGATAGAGCGTGGACATTGTCTTACCGATTCCCGTAGGCGCCTCCGCAAACAACCGTTCGCCGCGCCGTATGGTGCGGAATACACACTCGGAAAGCTCCGTCTGCCCCACGCGCGGATTGGAATACGGAAACCGCAAGCTGCTTACAGTGGGAAGACGCTCCTCTGCACCGTGCACAAGATCCATTGCCTCGCGCTCAATACGGGATAGCAGGGAAAGATAAAAAACGCAAAGATCCTCTATGCTTGCCTCCGAGCAAGTATCCTTGAATTCTCCGCTTTCGGTATGGCAAACACGCATACGCATATTGACGCGACGCAGATCTCTCGCCGCCCCCCAGAAATAGGCGTAGCAGCGCAAGCGCGAATAGGCATCCCGCCGCACGGATTCCTTGCCCTCCTTGGCAATTTTGATCTCCTCGATCAGATTGCACTCCTCGTAAACCGCATCCGCCACACCCTCTACGGTATAGGTAATGCCGTTGTGCGTCAGAGTGTTCCGCAGGAAAACGTTGCAGGCTCTCCCCTGCTCGGGCGGCAAGCGCAGCTGCTTTTCGTCGATGCGCTTTTCCCCGCACACGGAACGGCGAGGACGGCGCGCATCCAAATGCCCGCTTTGGTGTGCCAGTGCGCACAGCTCCTCCACGGAAAGCTCCACAACACAGGTATCGCGGTTATAACGCACGGCACACACCTCCTTTTTTAAATCTTCTTTTATTTTATCATACCGTACGCACAAAGTCAACCGTCGGGAGTTACACCAAACGCAAAATTGGTAATATTTTAGGGGTAGCCGAAAATGCCGAAATCCCTTATAATGTACATAGGTACATGCCGAGAAAGGAGAAGGTATTCCAATGGAATGGATACGGATCAGCAACAACAAATTAAAGATCATGCTGACCGCCGAGGATGCACGGCATTATGCACTGAACTGCGAGAATGCCGACTATGCAGACACGGTCACACGCACGGCTTTCCGAGACATTTTGACCGACGTAAGGAAGGAAACGGGCTTTGACGCCACGGAGGATAAGGTTTATATTCAAATGTACCCTTCAAAAGAAGGGGGATGCGAATTATTTGTCACCAAGATCGGACTTTTGCTCGTTGAGGAGGAAAACAAAAGAAAATCCGAAGCGCATCCCACCGCAAGACAACGCTCGCACGACGCACAACGGGAAGAATGGCGGACCCCTTTTGCTTTTTCCTTTGAAAAGCTGCAAACGATGCTGCTTCTCTGCCGCCGTTTGCGAACCGACAGGCACGTAAAGCAAAGCGAGGCGTGGCGGGATGACGAAGGCAAATGGTGGCTTTTGTTTAAGGCAAGCAAAAAGGAGCTTACATATTTGCGTGAATACGGAAAGGAATGCAATGCGGAAGCAGCAAGGCTGTTTCTCGCCGAGCACGGTCACGCCATATGCTCCGCGATGGCGGTAGAAACTCTGGGAAAGCTTTGAGTCTTCACCAAGGATAAAAAACGGCTGCAGCGCTCTGCAGCCGTTTTTGTTTTATTTATTCGATCAAGATCATGATACGTTTTCATAAAAAGCTCTGTTACAGCAATAGCGGAAAAGTAAACAGCGCTTTGTGCAATCTTGCGTAGAGCAACGGGCGATCGGCAGGAGGCAAAGGATTTATGCCGAAGCCACACTCCAGGGTGTAAGACGGTCTGCCCAAAACGCGGATGCACCAATCGGTAAGCCCGCCAAAAGCGGCAAGACCCTCGGGACGCGCCAAACGATACCCCGTCAAGCGGGAAAGCACGCGTCCCACGGACATGGATTTTGCCGTAAGATTTTCCGCACAGCTGCAAAAGATCTCCTCACCCTGCGTGTGCAGGGTCAACACGCCAAGCAAATTTTCGTGCTCTGCTCGCAGCAAGCGGCAAAGTGCCGCCGTTTCAGGCTCTGACTCGGGATATTCACCGCTGTACCTTGTGGGCGCACCGTTTAAGATCCCCATTGCACGCTCCTTTTCCTTATATTCTGCAAAGCCCGCATTGTAGTTGTGGTTCAGATCCACTCCGCGCGCATTTGCCTGCCAGTGCGAAAAATCCTCGCCGTGACCGCCGTTCATGGCAAGCACACGCATCCGCAAGGGATTGTCAATCTCTACGCCGTGCAGCGCGTACTCCACACCGTCGGGATTCAGCATGGGCACCACAAGCAAGCGGCGCGTTTCGAAAAGATACTTCATAGGCGTGCCATACATCGACGCCTTTTTGGAAAGTGCCGCTAAATACTCCGATATAAAATCCAACAGCACCCCTGCCGTGATCCCCTCCATACCGTGATGGGCGGCAACATAAAGCACGCATTTTTTCCCACTCCCGAGGCTGATAAGAGGAATTTCCCTGCCGAGAACGGACTTTGTCAACACGCTCACAAAGGTGTTTGGATCGGCAGATATCCTTGCCGTCGCTGCTAAAAGCTCCTTATAATCCGTTGCCGTATACACCGCGCTCCACTCCCCTTCCTTCTTGTGATCTCCTGTATCCTATGCACTTGCGGAAAATATTATGCGAAATTTATGTAAAATGATTTGCAATTCTCTTACTTCCGTGCTATAATATTGTTATCCCTTTTTGAGAGGAGAAACCATGAATAAAAAAGACCTGCGGCTTCCCGCTATCCTGATGTTGGGGATTTATGCCGTTTACGGGCTTGTTTTAACGCCGTTATTTCAATTTTTACTCACCGACATCGTGCTGCAAGGCACGCTTTGGCTCGACCTTGTCGATCTTTTGATCCACCATGCAGAGATCTACGCCAGCGCCGTTTTGTTCGCCTTTCTCGTCCGCAGCATTTACCGCTACGGGATCGCCGCCTCCAAGCCCGTTTTCCTTCTTGCGGGCATTGCCCTTGCACTTAAATATCTCTTTGCCATCATCGGCTTCTCTGTCATATTCGGCTCGATAGATCTTACGGGAAGCCTCACGGGTTATCTGTTTTCCTTTTTATTGGAAACGACGCTTGCTGCTCTCACCGTTCTTCTTTCCTACCGCATGATCCTGCCTCAAACGGAGGCGTATCAAGCGCGTAAAAATGCGTCTCTTGTGCTACAGCGCCCTTTTTCGGAAAACGACCCCTGCCTACCGCTTGACGGCTTGTTCAGCCGACGGAATCCCTTGCAGCGCGTGCTGTTCTGGAGCGTTCTTTCCGTGCTTATCTGGCGTCTTGCGGCGTATATCATCAGCGACCTTGCCTACGGTCTTGATTTCGTTGCAGGCGATATCCCCGTCATGCTGCTTTATTGGCTGATTCTCATTATCCTGCCCTGCTTTTTTGGATACCTTATTGCCCTTCGCTTGGTTAGGATCCCACCCTATCAAGAAAAGTCCGCTGCCGACGCACAAGCATAAAAAAAGCACCGCCTTCGGCGGTGCTTTTCTATTCTTGTTAAATATACTGCTTGATCGTGGCAGTTGCCTCCTCCACGGGAATGGAAGCAGTCATGAACACATTCACGTCATGCTTTTTGAGCAGCTCGGCAAGCTCGGTGAGCAGCACCTCAAAGGCGGCAACGTTGCCGTTGCAGATCTTGAGTGTGTTATCCACAAACAGATCGGTCACATCGTAATTGCTGGCAAGGATACCTGCCACAAAGCCATAAAGCGCCTCGGCATCGTGCACAAGATATTCTTCGGTATCAATCAAGCGAACCTTGGACTTGAGGTCAAAACGAAGCTGTGTTCCCTTTTCGATGCAAACGACATCGCCCTTGGAAACTTCAACCGCGGCGTGGACTTTCTCAATCAAGGTTTTGGTTTTTCCGGTGCCTTTGACACCAATCATCAATTTCAGCATAGACTGTACCTCCAGAATTAGATGTAAACGGAAAAGAACATCCGTTACAACTATATTATACACGATTTAATTTTACTTTTCAAGAGGGTTTTGACAAAAATTTGAAGCACCGAAAAAATTTTTCGGTGCTTCGTTTGTTTTTTCGGCATCACTTGGCAAGACGTGCCGTCAAGGCTGCTCTTTGCTCCTCGTAGCCGGGCTTGCCGAGCAAAGCGAACATATTCTTTTTATAAGCCTCAACGCCGGGCTGATCGAAGGGATTTACACCCAGCAAATAGCCCGAAACGGCGCACGCCTTTTCAAAGAAATAGATCATGTAGCCAAGGGAGGCTGCAGAGCGATCGGAAAGCTCCAGCACGATATTGGGAACGCCGCCGTCCACATGCGCAAACAGCGTGCCCTGCATTGCCATCTCGTTGACGTAATTGAGGTCCTTTCCCGAGAGGAAATTAAGTCCGTCGATGTTAGCGGGGTCGTGCGGGATCGTCTGCTGAACGCCCGTTTCCTTGACCGCGATCACGGTCTCAAAGAGATTGCGCATACCATCCTGAATATACTGCCCCATCGAATGAAGGTCTGTGGAGAAGATAACGGATGCGGGGAAAATGCCTTTTCCGTCTTTTCCTTCACTCTCGCCGTAAAGCTGCTTCCACCATTCGCAAAGCATCTGTAAAAAGGGCTCGTAGCCGACAAGGATCTCGGTATTTTTGCCCTTGCGTGCCAAAATATTGCGAAGCGCGGCGTACTTGTAGCAAGCGTTCTTCTCCAGGTCGGGCACGGCGAATGCCTCGCGCGCCTTTTGTGCGCCTGCCATCAGCTCGTCAATATCAACGCCCGACACCGCGATGGGCAAAAGGCCCACGGCTGTCAGAACGGAATAACGTCCGCCCACGTCGTCGGGAACCACAAAGGTCTCGTAGCCAACCTGATCGGCAAAGCCCTTCAGCGTACCGCGGGCACGGTCGGTCGTCACAAAAATGCGCTCCCTTGCGCCCTCGGTGCCGTATTTCCTTTCCAGCAATTCGCGGAAAACGCGGAATGCCACGGCAGGCTCGGTGGTCGTGCCCGATTTGGAGATCACGTTGATGCAAACGTCGCGCCCTTCACAGATAGAAAGCAGCTCCTGCATATTGGTGGCGCTGATATTACAGCCCGCAAAATAGATGTCGGGCGTATCCTTTTTCAAATTATTGTAAAGCGGCGATTTGAGGAACTCGATCACCGCACGGGCACCGAGATAAGAGCCGCCGATACCGATAACGACCAATACGTCGCAAGAGCCTTTGATCTTCTCTGCCGCGACCTTGATGCGAGCAAACTCCTCCTTATCATAGTCACGCGGGAGATCCAGCCAGCCGAGAAAAGCGTTTCCTTGACCCGACCTTTCATGCAAAAGCGTATGTGCCGCATTGACCAGCGGCTGCATATAAGCACATTCGCTCTCGGTAATAAAGGGCTTTACGTAAGTGTCGTTTAATTTAATAGACATAATTTTTCCCTTCTTTCTAACTAATTTGGGTTAAAATTATTTTACACCATTTTGCACGATATTGCAACACTTTTTTTATATTTTTGTGTTCAAATCATCAAAAAGCTTGAAAGCATTCTCCAAAACAAGGTGCCAAACCCAATCTTGGAGACGGACTCGTCTGCAAGGACGGGAACAGACCCGAGCTCCTCCCCGTTCAAGGAGTACACAACGCGCCCCACCTGCTCGTCTTTTTCTACGGGTGCTGCAAGCGATTCGGGCAATTCAACGCTCACCTTCACGTTGCCCGCCTCACCCTTGCTCACCGTAGCACAAAAGCTCCCCCACTTCACGGGTAAGGCGGAGGAAACACCTCCTGTAAGCGTCAGCGTGCTTTCCCCCGCGTCGGCGCGATAGGTCGCGTAATTGGCGAAGCCGAAATCCAACAGCCTTGCCGCCTCCGCGTTGCGGATATCTCTGGTCCCTGCCTTCATAATGACGCAGATGAGGGAAAGCCCGTCTCGCTCGGCAGTGGCGCTCACGCAAAAGCCCGCGCGGGCAGTCGAGCCCGTTTTTAGCCCCGTGCACCCGGGATAAAAGCGCACCAGGCGATTGGTGTTGGTGAGTCCGAACGCGCCGTCGCGAATGCTGTCCATCCAAATACCGCTGTACTCAAGAATTTTGGGATATGCGATCAAGGCGCGGGACATAATGGCAATATCCCTGGCGCTGGTCACGTGATTCTGTACGGTATCGTCCAGACCGTTCGTGTTTTCAAAATGTGTGTTTTGCATGCCGAGCTCCGCGGCGCGGGTATTCATAGCGGAAACGAACTGCTCCTCGCTCCCCGCAACAAATTCCGCAAGTGCCACGGCGCAATCATTGGCAGAAGCGATCACGACACACTTGAGCATTTCCTCCACCGTGAGCGTTTCTCCCTCCTTCAGGTAGACCTGCGAGCCGCCCATAGACGCCGCGTGCGCACTGACGCTCACGCGGTCCGTCAAGGCAATCCTTCCACTCTCAACGGCTTCCATGACAAGCAACAAGGTCATCACCTTGGTCACGGATGCGGGCGGCAGTGCCTCATCCGCATTTTTTTCATAAAGCACCGCACCCGTTGCGGCATCCATCAAAATAGCGGAAGCACAGGAAAGCTCTATGCCTTGAGTGCTCACGCTTGCAGCGTCGCTTGGCGTTACATTTTCTTCCACGGCATGTGCTGTGACGGAAAAAAGCAAGGCAAGGGTCAGCAGCATGGATAAGATTTTTACGGTTTTATTTTTCAAAACGATCACCCCCGTCCTACCTTATGCGGGACGGGGGTGAAAAAGACATGCTGCTTTTAAATCAGCTTCATTTGCTCCGCTTTACGCTCCATATCCGCAACCAGAGCGAACTGGCAGCGACAGCGGTCCAGATTGTGTTCTGCGTATGCAGTGCGGAAATAATGATCTCCCTCTATGTAGTCGGTAAGAAAGCGCATGCCGCACTCAAGGGTCATCATTCTGGCACCGATGGGCATCAGCTCGATCTCGGTTTTGGCAAGCTTGCCGTTACAGCCCTTGAGAAAGCCCTTGGCATAGGCGTGATAAAGCTCCAAATCCAAGGAGACCTTGGAAAGATCCTTTTCATCCTCGGCGGCGGTATTTGCTCCGAAGCGGATGGAATCTCCGAAATCGTTTACGGAATATCCCGGCATTACGGTATCCAGATCGACCACGCAAACGGGCTTATGCGTATTCTCGTCAAACAAAACGTTGTTGAGCTTGGTATCGTTGTGCGTTACGCGTAGCGGAAGCAGCCCTTTTGCGTGTGCATCCTCCAACGTCCTTGCAAACGCCTCGCGCTCCATGGCAAACGCGATCTCCTTTTGCACCGAAGCGACCCGCCCGCAAGGGTCTTCCCTCACGGCGCGCATCAGATTCTCGTATCGAACGGGCGTATTATGAAAGTTTTCGATCGGCTCGATCAAAACAGAGGCATCAAAATCCGACAGCCACCCCTGAAAGCGCCCGAACGCCTCTGCACAGTCGGCAAACTCCTGCGCCGAGTCCACGCGATCCTTTGCCTTCGTGCGCTCTACAAATTCGTACATGCGCCATCTGGATCCAAGAGTGTCCTTAAAATACCGTTTTCCCCAGTTCGTGTGGATCACGGTGATCGTAGAACGTGCCGCATCCCCGCCTTCCGCCTCCACGCGCTTGCGGATATGCTCGGTCACGGCGACGATGTTTCCCATCACGCCCTTGAAATTACGAAAAATATCCGTATTGATGCGCTGAAAAATATAACGCTTGCCCGAATCAGTCTCCACAAGAAACGTATCGTTAATATGACCGTTCCCGTAAGGAGTACAGCCGACAACTCTGCCTATGTGGGAAAACGCCTCCAGCGCTTCCTCTCGTTTGGAACACGCCAATTCTCTTGACATAACGATTCTCCTTATTCTTAGAGGGTGAAAAAATGATATTTCGTAACGTGCGTATATATCTGCGACGGAAGCAGTGTGATATTTGAAAACGCCTCATGGTGCGGCGCGTCCGTCATTTTTTGCGGCTCAAGACAAACAGCACAGCGTGCACGCGGCAATACGCCGCCCTTCATCGGCGTCTCGCTTTCCTTCAAGGCGTTCGCCGTATACAGCTGCACGGCGGGTTGATCCGTAAACAGGTGCACTCCTCTCCCGCTTACGGGCTCGTACAACGTGGCGCGGTGACAAACGCCCATTTTTGCCTTGCCAAAAACAAAGCAATGGTCATACCCGTTTCCAAACGCCAGATCTCGGTCTTTTGCGAGGATGTCCCGCCCAAGAGGCTTGGAGGCGCGAAAATCAAAGGGCGTCCCCTCCACGGTCTTGAAGCTGCCCGTGGGAATCAGCTCTCCATCCGTTTCAAGATAACGGTCTGCGTCCAGCCAAAGCGTATGCTCCAGCACGGAGGAAGCCGTACACCCGCGCAAATTGAAATAGGAATGGGTCGTGAGATTTACCACGGTAGGCGCGTCAGCGGTTGCGCTGTACCGCACGGAAAGAACGTTGCCTTCCTCCAGCGTATACGTTACGCTCACCTTCAAGATAGCAGGGTAGCCTTCCTCTCCGTCGGGAGAGGTATATTGCAGCTCCAGCGCGGGCTCGCTTGCATCCCTCACGGATACTTGCCACAGCTTGCGGTCAAATCCATTCGTGCCTCCGTGCAGATGATGCTTTCCTGCATTGCGTGAGAGCGCGTATTCCTGCCCAAGCAATGTAAACCTTGCATCTCGAATACGGTTTGCGACACGCCCGATAAGTGCCCCCTTATGCCCTGTATCCTGCAAATATCCCGAAAACGTGTCGTAACCCCAAACAACGTCCGCGAGATCGCCGTGACGGTCAGGCAGCTTAAGGCTTTGCAGGATGCCACCGAAATTCAGCACAGAGCACGTGACACCGTTCCGATTTCGCAGCGTATATCGCCAAACCGTTCTTCCATCGGGTAAATAACCGAATGCTTCCCTTGTGATACTCATAACTCTCTCTTGTTTTATTTCCTTTGACATTATACACTTATTTTCTTAGTTTGTCCACCCCGCATAAACAAAATTTATATTTTCTGTGAATTTTTAAAAAAATGCAGTGCTTCCACTTGACTTTTCCGTATTTATTGTTATACTATAATTGTCTCATTTGAGACAGTCGGAGGATGTATGCAGGAATTTGAAATTTTGCCCTTCCTTAAAGAAACGCCTCTTTTTGCCGAAGCTGACGTCGTACTGCTGGCAGAAGCCTTGGCTTCACCCGATTGCTACGTTCAAGCCGCCGCTTCGGGCGAGCGCATCGGAGGAAGCGAGCAACGAGCGCTGATCATCATTCTTGAAGGGCGGGTGCAGATCCGTTCCACGGATGGAGAGCGAAACGTCATCCTGCGGACGGCAACAAGGGGAGAAATATTGGGGGCTGCATCTCTGTTTTTAAAGCAGGCACCGCCCATCTCGCATATCGAAGCCTTAGGCAATTGCCGCGCCCTTTTCATGAGTGCAAGCGCCGTACGAGAGCTGCTGCAAAAGGACTCCCGCTTTCTCGATGCTTTTCTTGCTTTTCTTGCGGGACGCGTACGTTTTCTCAATCAAAAAATACGTTGCTTCACTGCAGGCAGTGCGGAACGCCGCCTCGCGCTTTGGCTGATCGCAGAGGAGCGCGAAACACTCACGCTGCCCAACTCACTTTCCGCGCTTGCGGACACACTCGATATCGGTCGTGCATCTCTTTACCGCGCTTTGGATAAGCTGGAGCAGGAAGGGCTGATCCGCCGCAACGGGCGTGAGATCCATGTGATATCACAGGACGAGATCCTGCGAAAATATCAATAATACCCAAAAGAAAGGAAACCTCACCATGAAAAAACTACTCTCTTTGTTCCTTGTATGCGCAATGCTCGCAGCACTTCCCCTTCTCACCGCCTGCAATAAGCTGGACACCGAGCTTGCCGTGCGCGTGTGGGCGCTCAACGGCACGACAGGCTTCGGCATGGCACAATTGATGGATGCCGACAGCAAGGGCGAAGCGACCTTGAACTATGAATTTAAGGTAGAGACCGATGCCTCCAACGTCAGTGCTGCACTGATCAGCGGCGAAGCCGACATCGGAGCAATTCCCACCAATCTCGCGGCAAGCATTGCTGTCAAAAGCCCCGGGGAATTCGTATTGCTTGCGCTCAACACACGCGGTGTGCTGTATTTGGTCGTCAACACCGCAAAGGTGGAAAAGCCCACCTCTCTTGCCGATCTTTCGGGCAAAACGATCTACTGCCCCGCACAAAATCCTGCCGCCATCACCGATGCGCTACTTAAAAAGGCAGGCGTCGAGAGCTACACGCTGGAAAGCACCACCTACGCACAGCCTGCAAATCTGCAAGCTGCGGTAGCCGCAGGCGAGGTAGACTATGCCATTTTGCCCGAGCCGATGGTCACTATCGCCAAATCCGCCGCTGCCGAGGGTGTTACGCTTGAAACGGCACTGAACGTCACTACGGAATGGGATAAGCACTTCACCGAAGGCTCGCTGGTGCAGGGCTGCGTGGTAGCTCGCAAGGCATTTGTGGAAGAAAACCCCAAGGAGGTCGAAAAATTCCTTGAGGAATATAAAGCGTCCGTGGATTTTGTCAGCAATACCGAAAATGCCGCAGCTGCTGCGGAAATGATCGTAAGCGCGGGAATCTTTGCCAAGGCTCCCGTCGCGCAAAAGGCACTGCCCAACTGCAATCTCTGCTTTGTAACGGGTGCTGAAATGAAGACGGCAATGTCCGCCTTCCTTGCGGCACTTGGCATTGCCGTGCCCACGGATGACTTCTTTTACGGTGCATGAAAAAAGCCTTAAAAATACCGCCGCGCCTCTATCCGTGGCTGGCAATTGCCTTTTGGGTGGGGCTCTGGTGGCTGATCGCGGCGATCTACAAAAAGCCCGTCGTGCTTCCCACACCTCTTGACACGTTGAAAGCTCTGCTTGTTCTTTGCAAAACCACAGAGTTTTACCTTTCCGTTGCGCTCTCGCTGTTGCGCATTCTGCTGGGCATTCTCGCCGCCCTTCTTGCAGGGGTATTGCTTGCACTTTTCACCGCAAAAAGCGCTTTTGCAAGGCATCTGTTTTCTCCTGTACTGACACTCTTTAAGGCAACCCCCGTCGCCTCCTTTATCTTTTTGCTTTTGCTGTGGGTGGCGCGCAGCTATATCCCCTTCCTGATCGCCTTTATGATGGCTTTGCCGATCGTATGGGCAAATGTACACGAGGGCTTGCTGCAAACCGATCGCAGGCTGCTAGAAATGGCAAGGGTCTTTCAGGTTCCGAAAAAGCGCGTGCTGATGCAGATCCGCCTCCCCTCACTGAGGTCTTACTTCCTAGCAGCCGCACGTTCCGCTATCTCACTTGCATGGAAGGCGGGAATCGCCGCCGAGGTGCTTTGCACGCCCGATCACTCCATCGGCCGTGCCATCTTTGAGGGTAAGCTTTACCTAATGACCGAGGAGATGTTTGCATGGACCGCCGTTGTTATTCTTATCAGCATACTCATCGAGCGCGGCGTGCTTGCCCTTTTGGGGAGAGCCAAGGGAGCAACACCGACCTCAAAAGCAGAACAAAAGGAGGTGGCAGCGTGACAGAGCTGCAAGGCCTAACGCACCGTTACGGTGAGCACACCGTGCTAGAAAATCTTTCGTACAGCTTCGCGAAAACAGGCATCGTTGCCTTGATGGCACCCTCGGGGCTCGGCAAAACCACTCTGCTGCGTCTGCTTGCGGGCTTAGAAGCCCCAACTCACGGAAAAATCAAAACCGACTGTAAAAAAATCGCGGTTTCCTTTCAAGAGCCGCGCCTCGTTCCGTGGCTCACTTGTGAAGAAAACATCCGTTTCGTCCTTTCTGCCGACGAGAGCACACACGATCGCGTCCATGACCTTTTACAAGCCTTGGAGCTTTCGGATGTGGCAGATGCCTTGCCCGACACGCTTTCAGGGGGTATGAAGCAGCGTGTTTCCCTTGCGCGCGCACTGGCTTACGGCGGAGATCTTCTGCTTTTGGACGAGCCCTTTTCCGCACTGGACACAGCGCTGAAGGAGCGTATTCTTCCGCTTGTTAAAAATGCAAATCCCCAAGGGCTTACGCTGGTGGTCACACACAGCATAGAGGAAGCCATGGCGCTTGAAGCAAAAATTCTTTTGCTTGAGGGCACTCCCGTCAACGTACTGAGGGAAATCCAATAATCGGACAACTATTGTAAAAAAGCCCTGCGCGGATACACCGCGCAGGGCTTTTTATATCTGACTTCTCATGCGGGCGAGCGCACCCTTTTCAAGTCGCGAGACCTGCGCTTGCGAGATCCCGATGCTTTTGGCGATCTCCATTTGCGTTTTGTTGGCAAAAAAGCGCAGCTCTATGATCCTTCTTTCGCGCTCGGAAAGCTTGTTCATTGCATCGCGCAAGGCAATATTTTCCACCCAATGCTCATCCTCGGCGGAGGTATCGCTCAGCTGATCCATCACATAGATCGAGTCTCCGTTTTCGCTGTAAACAGGCTCATAAAGTGAGATCGGCTCAACGATCGCCTCCATCGCATGCACGACCGACTCCCTTGCCTCCCCCAATTTTTTGGCGATCTCCTCTACGCTCGGCTCGCACTCCCGTTCCCTCGTCAGCTCCTCGCGCATTTGCAACGCGCGATAGGCAAGATCGCGCACGGAACGGCTGATACGAATAGAGTTGTTGTCCCTCAAATAGCGGCGGATCTCCCCGATGATCATAGGAACGGCGTAAGTGGAAAACTTCACATCCAGCTCCAGCTTAAAATTGTCCACTGCCTTGACAAGACCGATGCAACCCACCTGAAAAAGGTCGTCGGCATTTTCCTTTCTTCCAGAAAAGCGCTGAATGATGCTGAGCACCAAACGGAGATTACCGTAGATCAGCTCGTCCCGCGCGGCAGAATCCCCCGCTTGAGCGCGCTTCAGCAGCTCTCTTTTTTCCTCATCCGAGAGCGTTTTCAATTTTGATGTGTTAACACCGCAAATTTCCACCTTGTTATAATACATCCACGGCCTCCTGCTTTTCACTAAAAACAGTATTTGCCGCGGCATTACGGCATTATTCAACAAGACCGTGGCGGAAAAAAGTGGTTAAGGCAAAACGTCTATTTTCCGATATAAGTAAAGCGCTGCGCGGTTACGCCGTCACGCGTGACAAGCTCCTGCCACATGCTCGCAGGGCGCACCCATAGCGAACGATCGCCGTACAAGGCACGGTAAACGACCATATCCTCCAGCGTTTCCGAATGCCTTGCAACGCCAATGACCTCATACTCCATTCCTTTAAAATGGCGGTATTTTCCAAGCCTGATCTCCTGCATCTTAGATTCCTCGCTTTTTTCTTTTATTTTATCACATTTTTCTTGACTCTTGCAAGTTTTATATTGACTTCAGCGAAATTTCGTTTTATAATAATGCTTATGATTGGTTTTTAAGAGGTCCTTATGAAAAAGATTCCCTTTTACACAGAAGTGTGCTACGTGCTGGGCATCCTCCTGCCCGCCTTTGCGGGTGCAATGATGGCAAAAGCCGACTTCGGTCTATCCATGATCGTAGCACCCTCCTATATCCTGCACTGCAAGCTATCGCAGTACCACCCCTTCTTCACCTTCGGAAGCTGCTCCTATCTTTTCGAAGCAGCTCTGCTTTTACTGATGGTCCTGATCCTTCGCCGCTTCAAGCTTTCCTATCTGTTCTCCTTCGTGACAGCAGTCATCTTCGGGCTTATGCTGGATGCCTCCACCTTCCTTTTGCGAAACGTTCCGATGGACGCCATGCTCCCCCGCATCCTGTTCTTTGCAGGTGGCATGGTGCTGTGCTCTATCGGCATTGCCTTTATGTGGCACACCTACATTTCCTCCGAGGTTTATGAGCTGTTCGTCAAGGAGGTCGCGCAAAGATTTCGCTTCAATATCGGCGTGGTGAAAACGGTTTATGATTATTCCAGTCTCGCGCTTTCCGTTCTTCTCTCGCTTGTTTTCTTCCGCACCATTGTTGGAATCGGCTGGGGCACTGTCATTTGTACAGTCATCAACGGCGTCAGCATCAATTGCGTTTCCAAATGGATCGATCGGCATTTGGAGCTAAAGGACGCCCTGCCACTCAGAGCCCTTTTTGAAAAGTAAGAAAAGCCCGAGGAAGCTGTACAGCTTCCTCGGGCTTTTTTTATGCTTTTTTTCGGGCGGCAGTCAAGGTGTTTTTCATCAGCATTGCAATGGTCATGGGACCCACCCCACCCGGAACGGGCGTAATATACGAGGTGTGCGGCGCTACGTCCTCAAAGCAAACGTCTCCGCACAGCCTTCCGTCCGCACGGCGATTGATTCCCACGTCAATGACCACAGCGCCCTCTTTGACGTAAGAGGCGTCAAAGAATTCGGGCTTCCCGATGGCGGCAACCAGAATATCCGCGCGGCGGCAGACCTCGCGCAGATCCTTGGTACGGCTGTGGCACACGGTCACCGTGCCGTTTGCCTGCAAAAGAAGCATTGCCTGTGGCTTACCTACGATATTGGAGCGCCCCACGATCACGCATTCCTTGCCCGCAATCTCGATATTGCTGCGGCGAAGCAGCTCCATCACACCCGCAGGCGTGCAGGGCAGAAAATCATAATTGCCGATCATGATCTTTCCAACGTTATAGGGGTGAAAAGCGTCCACGTCCTTTGCGGGATCGATCGCAAGCAGGATCTTCTCCTCATCCAAATGCCTCGGCAAGGGCAACTGAACAAGAATGCCGTGCACGGCGTTGTCGCGGTTGAGCCGATCCACGAGAGCGAGCAATTCCTCCTCGGTGGTCTCGGCGGGCAATTCATAACCAAAGGAAGCAAAGCCAACCTCCTCGCAGGCGCGATGCTTGTTACGCACATACACCTTGGAGGCAGGGTCCTCGCCCACAATGATCACGGCAAGACCGGGTACAAGCCCCTTCTGTGTCTTCAGCTCCTTTACCTCCTGCGCGATCTCCGCACGAATGGCGGCAGAGATGCTTTTTCCGTCGATAATATTCATAAGTCACCCCCCTTTTCCTTCTCTTGATTATCTTCATGCTGTGATACACAGCTCTCGTCCTGCTCTTGTACGCTGCTTTCGTTTTTACGGAATCCAATGCCAAGCCCACGGGATTTTTCATAAGCGGGCACATACTCCGTCGCGTCCTTTTCCCTTCTTCTCTCGCGTACCAGCAAATACACAAGCAACGTCGTGCAGATAACAAAGCACAAAAAGCCAACGACCTGCGAAATGCGGAACACTCCAACGTAAAGGCTGTCGGTGCGCAAGCCCTCGATAAACATACGTCCAAGCCCGTACCACGCAAGATACATCAAAAGGATCTGACCGTCAAACTTCTTTTTCTTATACAAAAGATTGATCAACACAAACCCCACGAGATTCCACAGGGATTCATACAAAAAGGTGGGGTGATAATAGGTCATTTTGTTGGGATACTTGCAATCCGCCGCCCCCATAAGACCCATGCGGAGAAAAAAGTTCTCCGCCGTTTCCACGCCGTGTGCCTCGCCGTTGATAAAGTTGCCCCAACGTCCGATGATCTGCCCCAGCATCACACCCGGAGCCACCATGTCGCAGAACTTCAATAATTTTGTCTTATCGTATTTTTTAAAGCGGCTGGCAATAAAAATGCCGAGTGCGCCGCCGATCAAGGAGCCGTACAGCGCAATTCCGCCCTCCCATACGGCGATCACATCAACAAAGCTATGATAATTCCAGTTTCCCGAGGAATCCTTCAGTGTTGTGAGCACGTAATAGAGTCTGGCACCGATAATGGCAAGCAGCACCGTCCAAAGCGTGAAATCCAGCACGTCCTCGGAGGGGATCCCCTCGTGCCTCGAGCGATACATGGTATACAGCACGCCCGCAACGATTCCAAGGGTCAGGATGATCCCGTACCAACGGATATCCAGGCTTCCGATGGAAAAGGCGATCTTATCTACGGTAAATTCACCGATGCCGATGCCTGGAAAGGATATTGTAACCTTCGTCATAAAATTAACCTCCCTTATTTTGTGGATATACTACGGAGAGTGCAAAGCGCGACGGGTCAAAAAACGAGCTTGCCAGCCTCTCCACCTCCTCAAACGTGATGCTTTGTATCACCTCTGCATGCGAAAACAGATCTGCGCCCTCAAACAAAAATGCCAAAAAGTTTTCTGCAATCTCCTCGGTAGAATCAAAGCCTTTGATATATTCCGCAAAGCGAATACGCTGATAATGGACGAAATCCTCACGGGAAAGCCCCTTTTCGATCGCGCTTGCCACAAAGCCCTTGATCTCCTCCAGCACACGCAGCGGCTCGTCGGATTCCCCCGAAATGCGAAAAAAGCCAAAGTCCCGCGCCAGCGTATATCCGCAGGAAAGCTCTGGAGAGATCAGCCCCTTGTCCAGCAAACGCTCGTAAAGCTCGCCCGTATCCGAAAACAGCATATCGCCAAGGATCTCCATGGCGGCATCGCGTCGCGTTGCCTCGCCTCGGTCCGTAGGGCAAGCAGCGTCCTTGATCCCAAGGGCAAAAATAGGCTTTGCGACCTGCCCGCTTACGGATATCAGCGAGCTTTTCACGCTTGCAGGCTCGCTCACCTTCGCATTCACGGCTCGTTTTTCCGTATACTGCTCCGAAAGGTGTGCCTCCGCAACGGCAGCCACCTCCTCAGGAGTCACGTTCCCGCATACGACCAATGCCATATTGCTCGGCGTATAGTTCTCAAAATACGCGTCGTAAAGCGTTTGTGCGGTAATCCGCGAAATGGAGCGCTCCGTACCGCAAATATCCTTTTTAACAGGATGATAATGATAAAGCGCGTCCAGCATATTTCGGTAACAGCGGTCGTAGGGGTCGTCCAGGCACATGCGGATCTCCTCGGCAATGATCCCCTGCTCCTTTTGCACCGACTCCTCCGTAAAATACGGATGCGTCACAAAATCAAGCAGCTCGGCAAGACACTCGCCGAAACGATCCGTACAGGAAAAGAGATACACCGTCTGGCAATGCCCCGTATATGCGTTGGCATCTGCACCCAACGCGCAGAAGCGTTCAAAGGAATCACTTCCGTCTTCATTACCGAACAGCTTGTGCTCCAAAAAATGCGCCACGCCACAAGGATATCGCTCTTTTCCGCCTTCATCCAAATCGTCCACCGAGCCGAATCTGACGGCAAGCATGGCATATG
>CAZOFQ010000002.1:39575-41270 GCA_964579105.1 uncultured Lachnospiraceae bacterium | reverse complement strand
CTCCGCCTCCGAGTATCGCCTTGCAGTGCTCCTGCAAAAGCTGCTGCGCGAGCGCGCGGGCTGCAATTTAAAGACGGTTACCGCCAAGGAGAGCGTGGCAACGGGCAAGATTTATATCGGTGCCGCTTGTCCCGCGCTCACCGCCAAGACCTGCGAATTCAAGGTTTTGGCAGAGGCGGGCGCGCTTTCTCTCACCGCCGCCGACCCTGCGGGGTATGAGGCGCTGCTCGCTTACCTGCAAAACGAGCTTTTTGCGGGCGAAAAGGAGCAGCTGGAGCTTGCCGCAGGCTTTGCAAAAAGCGGCGAAGGCGCGGCTTCCTGCAAGATAGAGCATCAGGGCGAGGTGCGACTGCTCACCCACAACGTGTGGGGCAGCAGCGACCCCGGCTACGATCAGCGTATCCGTATGCTTCTCGAGCTTTACGCCGTCTATATGCCCGATATCATCTGCCTGCAGGAGCTTGCCCCCGCTATGCGCGTGTATGCAGAGCCGATTTTGAAGGGTCTTGGCTATGCCGAGGTCATCACCGACCCCGACGAGCTGTATCACAAAAACGAGGTGCAGACCCGCACGCCCGTGTTTTATAACACCGCCACGGTTGAATTGATCGAGGGCGGCTACAACTGCCTTGCCGTGATGAATTACGGCAAGTATCCCGAGCTTCAGGGTGGGTTTACCGTAGCCGAGCTTGAGGCGGCGGCAAAGAGCGATCGCTCCAAGGCGGTGACCTTTGGCATTTTCCGCACCAAGGCTACGGGCAAGGAGTTCCTTGCCGCCTCCACGCACCTGTGGTGGATGCACAAGGCGGTTGACAGCGCGGCACGCGCGCTGCAGATGCGCGAAATGCGCGGGGTGCTGACCGATGCCGCCAACGCCTATATGGTCAAAAATCAAAAGGGAGGCGCGCTGCCGATCTTGGCGGGTGGCGACTACAATTCCCACACGCAGGATGCGGCGTACGCTACGATGAGCAACGGCGCCAATCCCTTTGTCAACTTAAACGACCTCGTGCCTGCGGCAAGCAAGCTGAAAAACACCACCAACAGAGAATATTCCACCTATGACGAGGCGCTTGGGCTTGTGACGGGATACACCCTGCCGCAAAGCTCGCACGACTTTGCCATTGACCACTGGTTCGTGAATGCCGCTTGCGCCGAGCGTGTCAAGGTCAATTATCTCGCGCTCGTGGAGGACCTTTACGCATTCCTCGGCTCGGATCACACCCCCGTGATGGCGGATGTGACGCTGTAACGGCACTTTTGCAGGCAAAATGCCGCAAAAGAGGCGGTGTTTTTGAAAAAAAACCAAAAAAACCGCCAAATGTAAAAAAAACTCTTGACAAATTCTTCGTTTCCGTTTATAATATAATGGTCACTGTAAAAGCGTACGGGAATTGCCCGTTTCACGCTTCCGATTTCGAGATTGAAGGAGGTGCTAACGATGCTCAGAACTTACCAACCCAAAAAGCGTCAGAGAAAGAAAGAGCACGGTTTTAGAAAAAGAATGAGAACTGCCGACGGCAGAAACGTTCTGAAGAGAAGACGTGCAAAAGGCAGAAAGAGACTGACCTACTAAGTCTTATGCCCACATAGTGAAATAGCCGGTGGGTTTTCCCATCGGCTTTTTCCTCTCACGGGAAATAAACGGCGTCATACGTTGTTGCGCCTCGCTCAAAACCTCGGCGAATGTATATT
>CAZOFQ010000002.1:0-39475 GCA_964579105.1 uncultured Lachnospiraceae bacterium | reverse complement strand
CGCCTCGTCTGACTTGTTTCTTTCCCGTGAGCGCGGGATAAACGGCGTCATACGTTGTTGCGCCTCGCTCAAAACCTCGGCGAATGTATATTCGCCTTCGGCTTTTTGCTACGGTGCGCCTCGTCTGACTTGTTTCTTTCCCGTGAGCGCGGGATAAACGGCGTCATACGTCGTTGCGCCTCGCCTTGCTTGCTTCTTTTGCCTGAGCAAGGGCGGCGGCAATATCCCGTTGACTTGCAAAGGCAAGGCTGAGGGGACAAGTCTATGTGTGCGAGCTGTTTAAAAACGAAAACTACAACCAATAACGGAAGCAGGTTACAGCGAACATGAAAAATTATGCCATCAAGGAACATCACCTTTACAACAAGGCGTTCACCAAGGGACAGCGTGCCGTAGGGAAGCTTACGGCGGTATACGTTCTGCGGGATTATGCCGCACGGCGGCTGATGCTTGCCAACCCGGAGAAAAAGTACTTCAACCGCGTGGGGCTTTCGGTCAGCAAAAGGATCGGCGGTGCCGTAGGGCGCAACCGCGCCAAGCGCTTACTGCGTGAGGGGTACCGCGCCGTGAAGGCGGCGGGGCTGAAAACGGGATACCTTGTGGTGCTGGTGGCAAGAGAGGAGATCCGAGGCAAGAAGGCGCAGGACGTGGAAAAGGAGCTGTTTTGCGCGTTTTCAAGGCTTGGACTTCTGGACGAAACAAAATGAAGCATTTGTGTATCTGGCTCGTACGCTTTTACAGAAAATATCTTTCGCGCCTGAAGGGTAAGCCGAGCTGTCGGTTTGTGCCGAGCTGTTCGGCGTATGCCATAGAAGCGTTCCAAAAGCGCGGCTTTTTCGTGGGGATGATCCTCACGGTGTGGCGCATTCTGCGCTGCAACCCCTACAACCCGGGCGGGTATGATCCCGTACCCGAAAAGGGACTGCGCTACAAGGGCTCGCGAGAGATCCCGACACACGAGGCTGCTTGTTGTGACACCCACGACGAGCCCTGCCGGGAAGACGACGGCAGCGATCATCAAGAGGTCCTTGATGATGAGAATTCAGCGTCTTATGAGAAGAACGAGGAGTGATCCGAACGGTTCTTCATCCATCGAAAGGATAAAAATCAATGAAACAAAAGAAAATGATCAAGAAAGCACTTTTGCTTTGCTTTGCGTTGCTTTTGGTTGTATGCGCACTTGCCTCCTGCGGTACAACGACGAAGATCGATTCCACCTGGACGGCAGCGGATACCGATGCGGAGACCTATTTTTCGCGTATTCTTTTGCAAAGCTCCGAGGCGCGTGAAAAATTCACGGCGGCGGCTCGCGGCTATGACATGAGTGCAGAGGGCTTTGATGACAGCACCGTTGTGGTGGGCGAGGTCAAGGAAGTAAACGTGGAGGCAGCACGCAAGGCACTGGAGCTTGTAAAGCCCGAGGACGATGCCTCCGTGCTGATGTTCAACAAGTTCCGCGACGAGCTGACCGCAGAGCAGATCACGAAAACCGTAGCCCGTATGGGCGAAACGGTGGATCTGGAAAAGAGCAACAATCCCCTTGTTTGGATCGGCAAGTTTTTGCAGGTGCTGACCAACATTACGGGCGGCTATTACGTGTTGGCGCTGTTCGTGTTTGCCGTGATCGTCGAGATCCTGCTGCTTTACTTCGGTATCCGTCAGCAGAAGAACTCCATCAAGCAAGCAAGGCTTTCTCCCAAGGAGCGTGCGATCCGCAAGAAATACGCGGGGCGCAACGATCAAAAATCGATGCAAGCGATGCAGCAGGAGATCCAAAAGCTGTATCAAGAGGAGGGCTTCAACCCCATGGGCGGCTGCTTGCCGTTGCTCATTCAGATGCCCATCATCATCGCGCTGTATAACATCGTGATCGACCCCATCCGTTACGTGCTGGGCAAATCCGAGGCGCTTTCGCTTGCACTCTCCCAGTTTGCCACCACCTCCCGTGCCGCGGGCGGTCTTGGCATGGAGCTTACCAATTCGGGCAAGGGCTCTATCGAGCTGCTTTCCAAGCTGAATGCCGAAAACCTTTCGCATTTTGGCAACTTCTCTTATTATTCCAACGCGGGCGCGTGTGCCGAAGAGCTTTCCGACGTGATGGGCAACCTGCCCAACTTCAGCCTGTTCGGACTCAACATGGGTCTCACGCCCGGCTTCAAGCCCCCCTATTTGCTGTTGCTTGTTCCCGTGCTGACCTTTGTGGCGTATTTTGTAAGCATGAAGCTGAACCGCAAGTTCATGTACCAGCCTGACGTACAGGATCCCCAGGCGGGATGCTCCAACAACATCATGGACATCACCATGCCCCTGATGAGCGTGTATATCACGTTCATTACCCCTGCCGCTATCGGTATTTACTGGATCTTCAAGTGCATCATCGGCGTGCTCAAGCAGTTCATCCTTGCAAAGGTAATGCCCCTGCCCGTGTTCACCGAGGAGGATTATAAGAGAGCCGAGAAGGAAATGAAGGGCAAAGCACGTGCGGGCGGATACCGCGAGCCTGTACAGAACCGCGGCCCCGTACGCTCGCTCCACCGCATCGACGAAGAGGATGAGCTCCCGCCCCGCGTACGCGAGAGTGGAGAAGAGGCGGAGTATATCCCCGCCGAGCGCCGTGCCGCAATGCGTGCCGAGCAGGAGAGAGAAAGCGAGAGCGAAAATCGCGGAACACGTCTGAACGGTGCGCCGCTCAAGGACGATCGCAAGAACAACAGAAAAAAGAAATGAGGAATCGACAGTGAAAAAGGAAACGATCATTACAGCAAAAACCGTTGAGGAGGCAGTAGCCAAGGCAGTTGTCGAGCTTGGTGCGCCCAACGCGGAATCTATCGAATATACCGTCCTGGAGGAGGCGAGGAAGGGCTTCCTCGGCATCGGTGCCACACCTGCCAAGATCTCTGCCGGCTACGTGCTGAGTGGTGCACAAATGGCACTGGATTTCGTAAAAGAGCTGGTTGCCAATATGGGTCTTGACGCAACCGTCAGCATGACAGAGGACGGCGAGAATAAGCTCATCCGCGTGATGGGAGAAAGTGCAGGCGTGCTCATCGGTCATCACGGCGACACGCTGGATGCACTTCAGTATCTTGCCAACCTTGCCGCCAACAAGAAGGTGGCGGGCGAGAAGAGAGAGTTCTGCCGCATCACCGTGGACGTAGAGAACTACCGCGGCAAGCGCGAGGAGACGCTGCGCGCGCTGGCACGCCGTACCGCGGATAAGGTTCTGCGCTATAAAAAGAGCCAGACCCTGGAGCCCATGAACCCCTACGAGCGCCGCATCATCCACTCCGAGGTGCAGAAGATCAAGGGCGTTGCCACCAACTCCATCGGCAGCGAAAACAACCGCCGTGTGGTGATGTATCTGGAGGATACCGCCGCTACCGCCCCCGCTAAGCAAAGCGAAGACTACGAATTTTAATTGAAACGGTAACGGTTAAGCGCGTGGCGCTTAACCGTTACTTGTATCTGCCGCGAATCGCGGCAAAAGGAGAAGTAATATGCAGATTTTTGATACCGTTGCCGCCGTATCCACGCCGCGCGGCAAGGGCGGCATCGCCGTGATCCGTATTTCGGGCGCGGGGACAAAAGAGGTGCTGGAAAGGGTGTTCCGTGCCGCGAAAAAGGCACAAAGCGCGCCCCGTACCGCCACTTACGGCGAAATCGTCGAGAGGGGCGGCGCCGTCCTTGACGAGGCGCTCGTTACCTTTTTCGAGGCTCCGCATTCCTTTACGGGAGAGGATGTGGCGGAGATCTCCTGCCACGGGGGCGTGCTGGTGACAGAACGGGTGCTTAGCGCGGTGCTGGCGGCAGGCGCGCGCCTTGCCGATGCAGGGGAGTTTACTCGCCGCGCCGTGATGAACGGCAAGATGAAGCTATCTGCCGCCGAGGCGTTGGGAGCCTTGCTGGAGGCAAAGACCGCAGGGCAGCTTTCTCTTGCAAGAGGCGGCATGCGCGGGCAGTTTTCCGATCGGCTGGAGAGCGCTTTTTCTCATCTTTCGCGTCTTTTGGCAGACGTCTACGCCAAGATCGACTTCCCCGATGAGGACCTGAACAGCATGAGCCGCGAGGAATTGACTGCGGCGCTGGAAGCGCTTTGCAAGGAGCTTCGCTCGCTTGCCGACACCTACCGCACGGGGCATGCCGTGGCGGAGGGGGTGCGTACCGTGATCTGCGGTCCCGTCAATGCGGGAAAATCTACGCTGTACAACGCCATCGTGGGCAGAGAAGCCGCCATCGTAACCGACATTGCGGGCACGACGCGCGACCTGCTTTGCGAAACGGCGGCGCTGGGACAGGTGACGCTGCGTCTTACCGATACCGCAGGGCTGCGCGAGACCGACGATACCGTAGAGGGGATCGGTGTGGCGCGCGCACGCGCCGCCGTGGAAGAAGCGGAGCTGATCTTGTGCGTACTCAACGCCGCGTGCGAAGCAGACACACAGGTAAGTGCGCTGCTTGCGGAACTAAAGGAAAAAAGTGCCGCAACGGTAGTGATTTTGAACCAATGCGACCGCGGAGACCGCTTTCCAAAGGAGCTGCTGGAGGGCTACCCTCACGTGGTGCGGCTTGCCGCAGTCACGGGGGAGATCGCGCCCCTGCGCGAGACGGTGGAGCGCCTTTACCTTGAGGACGGGCTTGATCTTGGCGAGGATCCCATTGTGGCGAATGCACGCCAGCACGCAGCACTCTTGCGTGCCGCCGATGCGCTTGCACGCTCGGTCGAAGCTCTTGCTGCCGACGTTCCGTTGGATGCCGCCTGCGTGGATGCCGAGCTTGCCATGCAATGCCTTGGCGAGGTGGACGGCAGAGCCGTGGATGAGCAGATCCTCTCGGACATATTTGCCAACTTCTGCGTGGGGAAATGACCGATGCGCATTATATGGATCTGTAAAAAAGGGTCAGGGTCATTTAGCTGCAGAAGGTGTGATCTCGGCACGATCGACGCATAAAAATACGCCGGGTGCCGAGAGGGCGTCTAAAAAACACACGTTAAATTTGAAATTCGCAAGAATTTCCACCCAAAAAGCCGCCTCTGTGCCGATTACGGCACAGAGGGCGGCTTTCTTTTTCGGTTTTCCTTTTGTGTGCTTTTGCTCGGCGCTCAATGACGCAGCCTTTTTCTGGCTTTAATAATCAAATGCCTCCAAAAATACGTCTACAATATCATAATACAATTTGTCGCACAATGCACGCCATTTCGCCGCCGTCATGGTAAGAAGCTCGGTGTAGGCGACGTTGCGATCGGGCATATCATCCTCGCGCAGAATGGTAAGCGAGCCTTCAATGCGCCCCAAGCCCATTTCTGCCACCATGCCGTCTTCCTCCAAATCGGTAGCCCACGTTATATTCTCCACTTCTAAATACAGCTCGTTTTTGCTATAAGTCAGCACACCCGTTACTTTGCAAATATCGCCGATGCTTATCTTGAAGTCTCCGTCCCGTTTATCGCGCTTATAGGAAACGGTGAGATCGCCCATCACAAATTTGGATTCGTAAGCAGACTTGGAATCCTCTTTTATCGTGTAGGTGAATTCGCTACCGTATACAGAGCATCTCAACTCGTCGCTTTTGGTCAGTCCCTTTTTATCCCCTACGATCGAAAACACGTCGTGCTCGTTCCCGTTCCATTCCTCCTCAACGGAAACGCCGAGGAGCTTGGGAACAAGCGAGGAGGTGATCATTTTTATCGTGTAGCTGTAATTTATATCACCAAAGGTATTGATCGCTTTTTTTGCTCCTCCAGATAGTCCTCAAAGAGATCGTCGATATCATCCGTTTGGGGGTCTCCGCCAAAAAGTGCTACGAAAAAGTCCTCGTATTCATACATCAGATCAAGCAAGGCTTCTCTGCTCTCAAGATATTCGAGCAGCTCCTCGTTTACGTCGTCAACGGCATTATCGTCGATGAAAAGTGTGATCACGCGACATTTTTCGCGACCGTCCGCCAGCTTTACCGTCTCCTTTTTATCGGTGATCTCCGCATATTCCAGATACAGCTCAAGACGTTTTTCGTTGTAGGCTTGAAGCTCCTTTTCAAGCTCCTTTAACAGCTCCTCGGCATCGGGGTCATCGTATAATATGCACAATGCCTGAAGCGGACGGTAAAGCTCGCTTTCCTTGCTTAATATTTTGGAGCTCAGAAAATTTTCCTCGGCATTTCCCGATCTGATCCCGTATGCTTCATCGTTTACCTTGAGCCAAATAGAGTCGAGCCCCAAAGCGCAGCTTGCCGAGAAAGAGGAGGTCGCGCCCGTACCCGACTCCAAGGCAAGGAAGGAGACGTTTTCTGCCTGTACTTGAACACGCTCAAGGTCTAAATAGACCTTGCCCGCGAGAGCTATTGCGTCGGTTTTTGCGCTTACCTCGATCGAGCCGCCATAAAGCGTTTCGGTCATAAGCTCTACCGCTTCATTTGAAAAAATGTCCTTGGCGGTGGAATAGGCGGCGTATTTGATGGTATTTTGCGGGCGGGAGAGGACGAGAAGTGTTATCCCTATGGCAATGGCAAGCACAACGGTCATGCAGATTGCCAAGATAATGACTTTTCTCTTGCCCTTCCTCCTTTTTCCGGATATGTCTTCGGGTAAATCAAGGATGTTTTCTTCGCTCTTGTCGAAGTCGTGACGGGTTCTTTTTTTCATAAAGCTTCTCCTTTGCTGTAAAAAATTACAGCTTTATTATACTCAATGTTTGAGTATTTGTCAACACTCAATTTATGAGTATGGCAAAATGGGCGTAAAAGGAGGAGGGACGCGTATGAATTATCGGGAACGCATCAAAAACGTGCGGGAGGACAGGGATCTGACGCAGGCGCAGGTGGGGGAGCTTTTACACAAATCCCAGCAGGGCTATAACCACATCGAAATGGGGCGCGCGGAGCTGAAGATCGAGGATCTTGCCACGCTGTGTCGCTTTTATAATCTTTCCGCGGATTATCTGATCGGACTTTGCGATGCGCCGCGTAAATTGAAATAAAAAACAGGCAACCGCCGTGGCGGTTGCCTGTTTTTGCTTTGTAGCCTTTAGCGAAACGCAAGGGGCTGATTCATTTAGCGCAGAACAAAAGCACACGAAAAGAAAATAAAAGGAAAACCGCTTTTTCTGTCACAAAAATGGCAGGGAAAGCGGTTTTTAGGTAGAAATTCTTACGAATTTCAATTTTTATGTGTGTTTTTTAGGCGATGCTCTCGGCAATCGACGTACTTTTGTACGCCTATCATGCCGAGATCACGCCTTCTGCATCTAAATGACTCAGCCCCTTTTAATGTGTTATATTCCCGTAGGGACGGGCGTCCCGGAAAGCGGCTGAGGGATTGTTTTTTACGCCACCGCGCATTTCTTGTAGGGACGGGCGTCCTCGACCGTCCGTAATTCACAACCAACACTCCATTCGTGCATTCCCGTAGGGCGGGGGGTTGTGCGTTGCCCGTTCGCGTGTCGCGGATCACGGGATGTCGTAGGCGCCATCCCCTACGGGTTTGTGCGCCTTGCCTTACACCGTGCGTTTCCAATAATAATAACGATAGGTGGATCTCAAATACGTTGCGGCGGTGGAGGCGTTGGCAAGGCTTGCGGAAGAAATGCTTGTGCCCGACGTTGCCGTTGAGTAAGAATCGTACCACCAGCCCGTGGCATTTTCAAACGTCACGCTTGTAAGGCTTTCGCAATCGGAGAATGCATACTTGCCGATGCTCGTCACGCCCGCGGGAATTGTAATGCTTGTAAGACTATCGCAATAGTAGAACGCATAATCGCCGATGCTTGTCACGCCCGCGGGGATCGTGATGCTTACGATGTCGTCTCGATTATAGAAAGCGTATTGATAGATCTCATAAGTATAGTCGTTACAGCTTGCGGGCAAGGTCAATTCCGTTGCAGTGCCCGTATAGCCCATCAAGTAACGGTTGGTACCGTCGTCATAGAAGAGATACCCGTTACTGTCGGTAAACAGCTTGCTCTTTTCCGTGGTTGCGGTGTAGATGTTCTTGGCATAATAGCCTACGTAACCGTTACCTGCAGAGCCTGCCGTAATATTCAGTGAGGAAAGGTTGTAGATCTCTATAAGCTTGTAGCAGTACCGGAACGCATAATTGCCGATGCTCGTCACACTCGCAGGGATCGTGATGCTTGTAAGGCTATAGCAAGAGGAGAACGCATAACTGCCGATGCTCGTCACGCTCGCAGGGATCGTGATGCTTGTAAGGCTATAGCAATAGTAGAACGCATCAGAGCCGATGCTCGTGCATTGGCTGTTCTCGCCAAACGTTACGCTTGTAAGGCTTGTGCACTCGCAGAACGCATAAGAGCCGATGCTCGTCACGCCCTCGGGGATCGTGATGCTTGTAAGGCTTGTGCACCACTCGAACGCCCTCACGCCGATGCTCGTCAATCGGCTGTTCTCACCAAACGTCACGCTTGTAAGGCTTCTGCATTCGTAGAACGCATAATCGCCGATGCTCGTTAATTGGCTGTTTTCGTCAAACGTCACGCTTGTAAGGCTTCTGCAATTGTAGAACGCCTTATCGCCGATGCTCGTCACGCTTGCGGGGATCGTGATGCTTGTAAGCTTAGTGCAATCGGAGAACATAAACGAGTCAATGCTTGTCACGGAATTTGGAACGGTGATATGCGTCATACCGTATTCATTTACGGCCTTTGCATAGTCCTTATCGTTTAGCGCTTTTACAAGCTCATAGGTATCTCCCCAAGCACATTGACGGTGGGTCAAGAGCGTGTATGCCTCGACATATTTTCCTTTTTCTACCAAAGCTTCGGCTTCTTCGGTCGCACGGCTGAAAATACCGTTTTTGATCGAGTGATACTGTTCGGGGCGGAATTCTTCAGCCAAGTCGCAATTGTTGTTCAAATAATCCATGGCTTCGGCATCCATTCCTGCTTCCACCAATGCGGTTGCTTGATTGATCTGCACGCTTGGAAGAATGCCAATGAAGAGAGCGGTCAAGCACGCAACGATGCCGGCGGCAATTGAGACCGCGATAATACCGATCTTCTTTGCTTTTTTACGTTCTGCTTGGTGTTGCACGATCAACTCTGCACACGCCGTTTTCTTTTCTGCGCTGTCCTTGTAATCTTCCAAGGAGGCGAAATGCTCAATGGCTTGCTTTAGGGAAGCGTCATCGCCACACTCCATCAAAGAGAGTGCCAATAAATAGAAATGCTCCTGCTCTAAATCTGTTACGTTAACAGTACGCAATTCATTCCATTTAGAAGCACACAGGTGGCAGCGTTCTTCTTCGCGGTGATTGAAGGCGCCGCAGCTGCAACGCCAAAGATCCTTCACTGTTTCGGGGAGCATATCTGCATTTGCTCCAAAGCGGCGGTGATATTCTTCAACAGCCGCCGGGCTTTGCAACAATTCATACACGGGGCGAGAGGGAACAACCAGAGCTTCCCATCCTGCTTTGTCCGTTTCCCAAAAGGTGTGATCGTCAAACTCCACCTTAGTTACATATGCAGTGAAGGCTCGGCTTTCTGCATCGGGGAGATAGATGGGTGTTTGTGAGCCAAATTCCACATTGCGCTCGACGGAAAGCTCCAAATACGTATGTAGGATGGCATCACCCAAGGGTGCACCGGCCGTGTTTTGCGCTTGTAATGCCACAGAAAGCGCAACGATTTTTTTCTGCGTGATGCTTTGAAATTTTAATTGTGCAAGCACTTTGGCATTTAGAGTATCAAGCAATAAAGCTCCGGCCTTCAATATGACGGGTGAGCCCTCTTTGTAGAGATTACTTTCTGTTGTATATAATTTTGTATAACGCTCGGCCATAGCTTTTCACCTCAAAGTTCGGGAAGTTTGGGAAGCTCGGATTTTTCGGTTTGGCGATTGATGATCCTTTGGGAGATCAGCTCAAACACCTTGTCACGATCTTGAAATCCCCAAACCGCAATTACGCCGGAGGAGGTTTTCATAATCAGCTTGCCCCACCAGAAGGTTCTGGCGATCATGCCGATACTATCCATAGGAAGCTCTGTCCAAGAGCCCGTGACTTTTTTAATATGAATACGGCGGTCGGTTACCACAAAATCAGTGGCAGCATTTAGTGCATAAGGCAGCAAAAACCAAAAGATTGGTAGAATACAAATAATAACAAATACAACCGCGTTTTCGTTTTTGAATTGATACAATGTTTTTTCTTTCATGGAACGAACTCCTTTAAAATTGATTTCGACATATTAGTCGTATCAATATTATACACCCATGGGCTAATTTTGTCAACCCATGGAGTATTATAAATTTCGCCCATGGGTGATACAATTATATTAAATAAGAATTTGGGAGGATGCTATGGGTGATGAAAAATTGTTAAAAGAGATCGGCGTGCGGATCAACATGCGCCGAAAGGAGCTAAAGATTACGCAGGAGATGCTTGCCGAACAAATGGATGTTTCCATTCAGATGATCTCCAATCTTGAGCTTGGCAAAAAAGCCATTCGCCCCGAAAACCTCGTCAAACTTTGCAATGCCTTAAACGTCAGCGCGGACTATATTCTGCGCGGGAGTCGCGCGGATTGGGAAATGCTCGACTTTATGGGAAAGTACGCCCAACTTTCCAGCGAAAACCAGCAGCTTCTCGAAAAATTAGCTGAAAATTTAATAAGGTAAAAGAACACCTAACGTTAGGTGTTCTTTTACCTTTCCTAAGATGATTCTATGAAATTCGAATTTGAACCTACACTTTCAAAAGAGAGGGGTGAGAACGTGGAAAGAGATTTTGAGGTCAAGGATGGCAAAGGCCGCAAGCCGAATCAGCGCATGAAGCACTTTCTTGTGCTTCAGTATTTGATGGAGAACACCGATGTGAATCATCCGGCTAAAACACAAGAGATTGTGGATTATCTGAAGGGCGATTGCGGCATTTACACCGAGCGCAGATCCATCTACAAGGACGTTGAAGAGATCAACATTGCTTATGTGATGCAGGAGCTGAAATGTTCGTATGAGGAAGCTGTTGAAGAATTAGAAGTTGACGAGGATTTGGCCACGATTCGATACAGACACAAAAGCGGATTCTACGTTGCTCGCCGCCCTCGGGCGTTTCGCCGTTTTGCTCCTCGTTTTGCGCGCCGTCGGGCGTGGGTGTGCCGTCACCGCCCTCGTCGCACGCGACAAAAAGGCAAGTAAGTGCAAGTAAGAGACAAAGTACAAGCAGTAGTCTTTTCATGTTTTCGTCCTCCTTAAAACAAAAAAGTGCGTGGCAGAGCCACGCACCGAAAAATGCACAGCTCCGATTGCTGCGACACAACTTCGTCCTTTTGAGTAGGCGAAAATGAGCATGCATTTTTACCAAGGTAAAAAATGCCTACTCGAAAAAGGAATATGAAGTTGTGTCGCACCCTTATTCTATCACAAGCGACCGTATTTTGTCAACCGACAAGTCAATTGTGAAAAAATTTCGTTTCCCCTTGCAAAACGGAGCAAAATCTGTTATACTATATAAGCAAGTTGTAAAATAAGGCCATACCAGCCGGGGAAGTAGCGGAGCCCTGCACCTGAAATCCGCTATAGCAGGGGTTGATCCCCTCCTTGAGGACCGAAGCGATGCGGTCCGGAGCATGTCCTTTCGTGTTGACGAGTGGGTCTTGCGCAATCGGTCGCCGTGAACCATGTCAGGTGGGGAACCAAGCAGCATTAAGCGGTCCCGCCGATGTGCCGCGAGGGTGCCTGCTCTGAGCGAGAGGCGCGAATTCCGCGCAAAGCCAACGTTCGATTGGAGGGTGTATGGTCTTATTTTGCAACTTGTTTTTTATCGAGGAAAGGGGTGGCAAGCATGCATCAGGCTCTCTACCGCAAATGGCGTCCCCGCACGTTTGACGACGTGTGCGGACAGGAACATATCACCTCCGTGCTGCGCTACGAGGTCGAGCACAATGCGCTCTCGCACGCCTATCTTTTTTGCGGCTCGCGCGGAACGGGCAAAACCACCTGTGCCAAGATCTTAGCCAAGGCGGCAAACTGCGAGTCGCCCGTGAACGGCTCTCCTTGCGGAAAATGCCCCGCCTGTGTGTCTATTGACAGCGGCTCCGCCACCGACGTGCTGGAGATGGACGCTGCCTCCAACAACGGCGTGGAAAGCATCCGCAACATTCGCGACGAGGTGGTGTATACCCCCAGCGCGCTCAAATATCGCGTGTATATCGTGGACGAGGTGCACATGCTCTCGCAAAGTGCCTTCAACGCGCTCCTCAAGACCCTGGAGGAGCCCCCTGCCCACGTGATCTTCATTCTGGCAACGACCGAGCTGCACAAGCTCCCCGCCACCATCATTTCCCGTTGCCAGCGCTTTGATTTCCGCCGTATTTCCACCCCCGTGCTTGCAGCTCGCGTCTCGTTTATCGCGGGAGAGGAGGGCTTTGAGCTGGACCCCTCTGCCGCAGAGCGTATCGCAAAGCTGGCACAGGGTGGCATGCGTGACGCCATCAGCCTTTTGGAGCTGTGCGGCAGCACGCGCCGCAAAATCGACGTACAGACCGTCAACGACATGATGGGCTCGGTCGGGCGCGAAGCCATGTTCCCCTTGGTGCGCGCCATTGCCGTTGCCGACTACAACACCATTTTCGATATTATAAACGAAGCCGTTGCTTCCTCACGCGATCTTTGTGTGTTCTGGCAGGACCTGATCTCGCTGTACCGCGATATGCTGGTTCTCAAAACCACGGATGCCGCCACGCGTTATCTCGATCTCACCGATGCGGAAACGGCACAGCTCACGGAGCTGAGCGCCGCCTTCTCCAAGCCCGTATTGCTTGCACACTGCAAGCTGCTGGAGGGCGCGCTGCTTGCCATGCAGCAGGCAAACGCCATCAAGCGCATGCTGGCGGAGCTGACACTGATACGGATGTGCGACCCCGCGCTGGACACCTCCGCCGAGGGGATGCTCGCGCGCATTGCACGCCTGGAGGATGCCGTAGCGGGCATTCCCATGACGCTCCCTGCCACAGCAGAAACGGCGCCGCCCGTTGTGGCAACAACGGCAGCATCCACGGTACAGCAAAAGCCCGTCGAAGCATGCCCCAAGACGGATACGCAAGCACAAAAGACTCCCGCAGTGCAGCAGCCCTTGCCCAAAAGTGCCGAAACGGGGCGCGTTTTACACCGCGTGCGTGGATTTATGAACTGCGTGGCGCGCGTACAGCGCGAAAACAGCATGCTTGCCCCGTTCCTCACGGATGCAAGGCTCTTCACCGATGATGCGGGCCGTGTGATCTGCCAATTCCAAAGCGACTTTGCCCTGATGATGCTGGCAAAGGACAGCGACAAGGCAACGTTGGCGCGCGCGATCGGCGCAGAGCTGAAGCGCCCCATAGAGGCAAAGGATATTCAATTTGAGGTGGTTGCCCCGAGCAGCGCCTCTACGGACACGATACTTGACGACCTCATTGAGGCGGCAGAACAATAAGCAAAGGAGACATCATCATGAAGGCAAACTACAAGGCACCCAAGGCGATGGGCGGTCAAAATATCAACGCCATGCTCCAGCAGGCACAAAAAATGCAGGCGGATATGGCGGCAAAGCAAGAGGAGCTGGAGGCGCGCGAATACGAGATCTCCGCGGGCGGCGGTGCCGTGACCGTGAAGATCAACGGCAAAAAGCAGATCCTGTCTCTTGACATCCAGCCCGAGATCGTCGATCCCGACGACATTGAGACCCTCTCCGATATTCTGGTAGCCGCCGTAAACGAGGCGATCAAGCGTGTAGAGGACACCGCGTCTGCCGAGATGGAGCAGATCACGGGTACGATGAACCTGTCCGGTATGGGCGGTATGGGCGGCTTGGGCATGCCCGGTCTTTTCTGATATGACGGGGATCGAAGCACTTGACGTGCTCTCCGAGCAGTTTGCCAGACTCCCCGGCATCGGGCGCAAATCTGCCGAAAGGCTGGCTTTTGCGATATTGGAATACAGCCCGGAGGACGTTGACAAATTCACCGCTGCCATGCAACGCGCCAAGGCGAGCATCCACCGTTGCCCCGTCTGCCAGAATCTCACCGACCGCGAGGTCTGCCCCCTGTGTATGGATACGGGACGCGACAGCTCGGTGATCTGTGTGGTGGAGGACGCGCGCGCCGTAATGGCTTTTGAAAGAGTGCGCACCTTCCGCGGACAGTACCACGTGCTGCACGG
Organism: uncultured Lachnospiraceae bacterium; assembly: GCA_964579105.1. Lineage (GTDB taxonomy): Bacteria > Bacillota > Clostridia > Oscillospirales > CAG-272 > Firm-07. Next base: position 25,330 of record CAZOFQ010000002.1, on the reverse strand, counting down.
GCTGATCTCCCCCATGAGTGGTATCACGCCCGATGCACTCACTCTGCGTGAGCTGCTGGCACGTCTTGAGGACGAGCGCGTAAAGGAAGTGATCGTTGCCACGGGTGCAACCACAGAGGGGGAGGCAACTGCCATGTACCTCTCGCGCCTTTTGCAGCCGCTTGGCGTGCGCGTAACGCGCCTGGCGCACGGCATCCCCTTTGGCGGCGCATTGGAATACGCCGACGAGATCACACTCTCCCGCGCGCTGGAGGGCAGACGCGATTTTGAATGACCACAAATTTATCATAAAAGGTAGAACGCTTATGAAAACCGATGTAAAAATTCTGCTCTCCCGCGGGATGACGATGCCCGCCTACGCCACCGAGGGCTCTGCCGCCGTTGATATGCGCGCGGCGATCGACGAGGACAAGCCCGTCACCATTCAGCCCGGTGAGCGCGCCATGATACCGACGGGTATGGCAATTGCCTTGGAAAACGCAAGCGTGGTGGCAATTCTTGCCGCGCGCAGCGGGCTTGCCGTAAAAAGCGGCATCAATCTTGCCAACGGCATCGGTGTCATCGACTCCGATTACCGCGGCGAGATCTGCGTGGGACTTTACAACTCCTCCGCCGTTCCCTTCACCGTGCATCGCGGCGACCGCATTGCACAGCTGATGTTCATGCCCGTTTACACGGCAAATCTCCTTGAGGCGCAAAGCCTTGACGAGACCGCACGCGGCACGGGCGGCTTTGGCTCTACGGGTGTAAAATAATGCGTGTGATCCTTGCCTCAAAATCCCCACGCAGAAAAGAAATTCTTTCCATGCTCGGGGTGCAGTTTGAGATCCTCAGCGCGGACACAAACGAATCCTCTGATATAAAAGACCCCGAGGCGCTTGTCTGTGAGCTGGCGCTCCGCAAGGGACGTGCCGTGCGTGAGCTGCTCGTGCGTCGCGGCGAATGGAACGACGAAACGCTGATCATCGCCTCGGACACCGTGGTGGCGCTGGAGGAGCAGATCCTCGGCAAACCGCGTGACGACGCGCATGCCTCGGAGATGCTGCGCGCGCTTTCGGGAAAGGATCACCGCGTCATCAGCGGAGTCGCCCTGCTTTGCGGCGAGCGGGAAGCGAGCGATTTTGACAGCACGCTGGTGCGCTTTGCGCCCATGTGCGAGCAGGATATTGCTTGGTACGTGCGAAGCGGCGAGCCGCGCGACAAAGCGGGCGCTTATGCGGTACAGGGGCTTGCCTCGCTTTGGATCAAGGGGCTTGAGGGTGACTACTTCAACGTGGTGGGACTACCCGTCTACCGTCTGAACACGCTTGCAACCGATTTTCTCGGCAGATCGCTCACCGAGCTTTGATCCTCTATATGCAAAACAGCCCGAAGGGAGCATCCCTTCGGGCTGTTTTTTTCTTCACTTTGCGGCGAATGCAACGATCTCTTGCACGGTACGGGCAATCTGCTCCTCGTTGGTCACCGTAGGAGTGCCGTCCCCTGCTTGCGCGCCGTACATGCCGAAGTAGGCATGACAACCGCCCTCAATCACGACCTCGCGCGTATCTTGCGGCAGGTTCTGCCTGCACTGCTCGTATTTTTCTCGGTTCAGTACAAGATCCTCGCTGCCGTATACCGACAGCACCGAAAGACCGCTTTGCGAGAGGTCTGCAGTGGAGTAAGAGCCAAGCAGCACAAGCCCCGCATAGCTCTGCGCGTTCTTTTGCAAATAGGATGCCGCCATCGAGCCGCCGAGCGAGTGACCGCCGATATACCATTCGGTAACCGCGGGGTATTGCTCCCGCACACCGTCTGCGGCGTTTACGGCAAGCACGGCAAGATCAAAGGGCATCTCCAGCAGCACGCACAAAAAGCCTTCTGCCGCAAGTGCGCGCATCAAGGGCTCATAGGCGATATGCTCCACCTTGCCGCCCGGATAGAAGATAAACCCTTTTTGCGGCTCCTGCGGTGAAAACACCAAGCCGTCCGTCCTCTCCTCTCTTGTAACGCTCACGTCCGTGGCAAAGGCGTTTATTGCTTCTGTATCCGCCTCGTAGCCGTTCGAAAGGTACACGGCGCACACGACAAACAGCGCAAGCAGCACGGCAAGCGAAATTCCAAGCCAAAGCCAGCGTCTTCCTTTGCCACACGGCGTTCCCGTGACCCGTTCCTGCGTTTCTTTCATGATAGATTTCCTCCGCACAAAGCATTCAAGTGATACCATTATACAGCAAATGCAAAGGAAGTGCAAGACGTCCCCGCATACAAAGAAAGCAACCACCGCCGTTTGGCGGTGGCTGCTTTCCATACTGTGTGAAGCTTATGAGTTACTCCGCCTCGCTGAACTGCTCCTTGCCAACGCCGCACAGCGGGCACTCGAAATCGGCGGAAAGCTCCTCAAACTTAGTCCCTGCGGCAATGCCCTGCTCGGGCGCACCCACAGCCTCGTCGTATTCCCATCCGCAAACGTCACATACATACTTTTTCATAACAAATTCTCCTTGCTCTTGTTTTTTGCTTCAAATTGATTTTACCCGTCATACGGGGGTGATTATTCACGTTCCAGCGCGTCCAGCAATGCGCGACAGCCGCGCTCCACGTCGGCAAACGCTTCGGAAAAGCGCCCCGTGAACCACGGATCGGCAACGTCGCCCGTCTCACCCGCAAAGGAAAGCAATTTGCAGATCTTTCCCTGCGGGTCGCCGCCAAGCATGCGGTGCATGTTGCGCACGTTGTTGCCGTCCATGGCAACAAGCAGATCGTAATGCTCGTAATCACGGCGCGTCAGCTGCACGGCGTATTTCCCCGCCGCAGAAAGCCCATGTGCGGCAAGCTCGGCGCGTGCGGGGGGATATACGGGGTTGCCAAGCTCCTCGGTGCTGGTGGCGGCGGACGCCACCTCGTATTTTTGAGCGAGTCCGCGCTTTTGCAGCATGTCGCGGAACACGATCTCTGCCATGGGCGAACGGCAAATATTGCCGTGACATACAAATAAAATGCGTCTCATCAGTCGGCGTAGGGACAATAATTGGGAAGTGCACGGACAAATTCCGCATCCTCCAAGCGCTCGATCCCCGCAAACGTCGGCTGCACCTTGGCGCGTGCTTCCTTGGCGGCGTTCACATATTCAAGTAGCTTTTCTGCCACCGTTTCGGGGGTCAGCGTGGCAGGATCCTCACCCTTGAGGATCAGATCAAAGCCTGCCGCAGTAAGGATATTCCCCGCGGTGAATGCCTCCTCCATACGCCCCTTGTGAATACCACCCGTTACGAACGTGGGGCAATAGCCAAAGGTGGGGGCGGCGTGCAGAAGCTTGGAGAAGGAAAGATCGGGACCGCACACCTTGATGGCACTGGCGCCCGCACGCATCTGGCGCAATGCCTCGCCGCTGCTTTCTGCTGTGGGCAGGATCAGGTGCGTATGGCGGTAGCGCGCGATGGTTTCATCCGAGTAGGGGAGCATGGAAACAAGCCCGTCCACGTGCGGGGCAAGCTCGGCAATGGTCATCAGCTGCGGGAACTTCTCCCGCATGCCGTACACGATCTCATCGCAGTCAACGGTACTGCCCACCATTACCACGCTTTCGGGATAGCGCCCTTTTAGCGTGGGAATGACCTTGTGTGCGTCGGGACGGCGCAGGGTGTATTCTATCACGTGCACGCCTGCAAGCTCACAGCCTGCAAGCAACGTGTCGGTATCAAAGTCATCCTTCACGAAGATCGGCACAAAGGCTTGCTCCACAAGCTTGCGATATTTTGAAAAAAGTACGTTTTTCATGGCACGTTATGCCTCCTTTTGATATTTTTGTAAGAGCTCGATGATCAGCACCACGTTGCGGATGATATGATACGGATCCTTAACGGGCAGCGCCACGACCTTTTCCTGCGGCTTGCCCTCTCGCGTGCGGATCTGGATCCACTCACGCACCTCGCGGTCGGGGTTGGGGAAGGTACGGTACGTGTAGGAAAAGGCTTGCTCAAACTGACGCAAGAACGTCTCGTCGCCCGTGCGAAAATATAATAGGAGCGTGGTATACAGCGCCTCGGAATGTACCCACCACAGCTTACTGCCCCAGTCGTCCAGCACCAGCTTCATCTGCGGCTCGTCTGCCGCCTCTCCGACATCACCCGTCATGCCCTTGCCGTCGCAGGTCACAAAGTGGTAGAGTCCGCCGTGTACCTCATCCCAGCCGACGTCAAAGGTGCGCTTTGCCACGGCGGCAATGTCTGCGTCATAGTCGTGCAGATCCAAAAGCTCCGCCGCCTCGCATTGAAACCACATGTCCTCCAGCGTATGCCCCGGGTTGATGTGCTGCCCGAACAGGTCGGGAGGAAAATCACCGTCGGCATACTTGAACTCATGCACGAGGTGCTCCTTATCCATAAATACCTCAAATACCTCCCTGTGGCAAAGTGCAATACGCTCCTCCAGCACGGGGGCATATGCGGCGTCAAACACCCTTGCCGCCGCATGCATTTCGCATCCCACGTTGGTCAGGATCATAGGACGTGCGTGCCCGCGGTAGCGCGGTGATAACGGATAGGGCAACGAACGGTAGTTGCCCGACATATAGCGCGTCCAGACGGATTCGTAAAGCCTTTTGGCAAATTGCCAGGACTCGGCGTCCCCTGTGGCAAGCGCATATTTTGCAAAGCCCGCCACCACGAAGCAGTCTGCGGAAATGCTCATGTCCAATTCCTCGTACCCGTCAACGCGCTTGGGTGTGCCGTCCGCCTCCATCAAAAACACGCAACGGTAGTCCCCTTTGCCGATCAGGACGTGGCGCAGCAGAAAATCTCTGCCCGATTTGGCAAGAGAGAGAAAGCGTGCGCGCTGTTCTGCATCAAAGATCTCACCCTCCATCGTCGCCAGCTTGGAAAAAGTCCAAAGAAACCGCCCTTGCGACCAGGTATATTTATCGGTGGAGATCAAGCGGCTGCCGTCATTGCAAAAGCAGTTGAAATATCCGCCGTTTTGCTTGTCCTCACACCGTGGCAACCAAAACCACAGGAGATTTTCCTTGAGCTCCTTTTTAAAAAAAGTCAAATACGTGTTAATATCCAAGTTCCATCCCTCCCTTGGCTACATTGTAGCATCGGCAGGCAAGCCCGTCAATACGGAACTTGCCAAAAAGCATAACAAAATCACAAAATGTTATTTTTTTATTTCTCTCTTGCAATATTGTGCTGTTTTTTGTATCCCCTCGTCAAAAGGAACCGTGGGAACAAAGCCCGTAGCTCGCTGCAGCTTTGCTATATCCGCTGAAAGATTCATCACCTCTCCCTCGCGGTAGGGGCGTGCGCCAAATCGTATTTTGCCATTCGGAGAAAGCGTATCGCGTATGGCGGTAATGTATTCGGCAAGCGGACGCGTTTCACCGCTTGCTACGTTGTAGCACTCGCCGCTTTTTCCCTTTTCGGCAAGCAGGAGCAACGCGCGCGCGGCATCTGTGCTGTAAAGATAGTCCCAGTGCTGCTCTCCCCGCGTGACCGCCGCCTCCTCGCCCCTCAAAAAAGCGGAGATGACAGACATAACCAAGGTCTCGGGGCGATCATACGGGCCGTATACGCTGAACACGCGCGCCCAGACGTGGCGCATGCCGTACGCCGCGCACAGCGCGCGCGTACGCAGGCGCGCTTCGCATTTTGCCTTGCCGTAGGCAGTGATGGGACAAGGGGCTTGCTCCTCGCCGATCCGCGTGCCGACGGGCACGTGCCCGTATTCCGCCTGCGAGCCCACGCCCACAAAGGTATGACAGCCAAGCCTTGCCGCGAGCCTCACGGCATCCGACGCCCCCCTTACGTTACCCTCCTGCAGCGCCGCATCCTCACGCGAAGCGCCGTAGGTGCCCTTCCACGCGAGATGAAAAAACACCTCGTACGGTGCACCCTGCACCGACGCAATTTTTGCAAAATCCTCTATATCGCAAGCAATTTTCCGCACAAGGGAGCAGGAGGGAATGTCCGCGGCACGCGGCGAGCCCTTACGCACAAGCAAGAGCACCTCAACTCCCGCGGCGGTCAAAACCTCGATCAGCGCCCTTCCAATGGCACCCGTTGCACCACTTATCACCGCTTTTTTCATACCGTTCCCCTTGTTTTTTTGAAATTCTGCGCGCAACACTCTCACGATCTCCGCATGCACCCGCTTAGTCTTCTGAATTTTATTGTATCACAAATCCCGCCGTAACACAAGCAGATTACATAAAATTCATGCTTCTCTTGACAAATCTTGTACAAAACGATAGAATTATATTATACATTTATGCAAGGGGGCTCGGCAATGAACATTGTAACGGCAATCGACTCCTTCAAGGGGAGCATTTCTTCCATACAAGCGGGAGAGGCGGTGGCGCGCGGCGTGCGTGCCGTATATCCCGACGCAGCGGTTTTCGTGCGTCCGCTTGCCGACGGCGGCGAGGGCACCGTGGACGCCGTCGTGGCGGGCTGCAACGGAGCCTACGTAACGGTATGTGTCAAAAACCCGCTGGGCGAGCTCATAACGGCGCGTTACGGGATCCTCCCCGACAGTACAGCAGTCATGGAGATGTCTGCCGCGGCGGGCATTACCCTGATCCCCGCGGAGCAAAGAAATCCCTTAAACACCACCACCTTCGGAGTGGGGCAAATGATTGCCGATGCCCTTTCGCGCGGCTGTCGCCGCATCATCATGGGCATCGGCGGCAGCGTCACCAACGACGGCGGCATCGGCATGCTGCAAGCCCTCGGCTTTGATCTTTTGGACAAAGCGGGCACTCCCGTTGCGTTGGGCGGAGGGGGGCTTGCCGCGCTCGCAGAGATCCGCACGGAGAACGCCCTATCCGCCCTTTCGGAGTGTGAATTTCTGGTGGCATGCGATGTGACCAACCCGCTTTGCGGCGAGCAGGGCTGCAGTGCGATCTACGGCCCGCAAAAGGGTGCTACCCCCGATATGATCCGCGATATGGATGCATGGCTCTCTCGTTATGCGGCACTGGCAAGCACCGTTAGCCCGCATGCAGACCCCAACACTCCCGGGGCAGGGGCGGCAGGCGGCATCGGCTTTGCACTACTCGCCTTCCTCCATGCGCGACTGCAATCGGGGATCTCGCTCGTGCTGGAGACCACAGGGCTGGAGCACTTCATCAAGGACGCCGACGTTGTTGTGACGGGCGAAGGACGCTTGGACGGACAAAGCGCAATGGGCAAAGCACCCGTGGGCGTGGCACGGCTTGCCAAAAAGCATGGCAAGCCCGTGATCGCGTTTTCGGGCTGTGTTGCCGAGGATGCCGACGTTTGTAACACACAGGGCATTGATGCCTTTTTCCCCGTTTTGCGGCAGGTGCTCACGTCGGAGCAAGCCATGGAGCCCTCCACGGCACAGCATAATCTGGAAAAAACGGCAGAGCAGGTCTTTCGCCTGATCCGCACTTTTGAAAAGTAAACGCTTATACAAAGCGTGCCATATTTTGTACACAAGGTATAGAAAAATATTGTATAATAAATGTAGGTGCATATATGGAGCATATCATTCGCATGGGACGCACCGCCATGGAAAAGGCAGTGCATATCGATCTTGTTTCCACCCTGCTCTATTTCGAGTTTAGCGATACGTTTAAGGATCATCCCGAGCAGCACGAGGAATGGGAGCTGATCTTTGCAGATCGCGGATGCTGCGACGTTGTGGCAGACGAACGGGTTCTTTCCTTGCAGCAGGGAGAATTCTATCTCCACCGCCCTCTTGAGCGACACATGCTGCAGATCCCCAAGGGAGAATTTCCCAATATATTCATCTCGGCATTCCGTTGCAGCTCGCCCTTGCTTTCGCAGCTCGCGGGGCGCAGGCTTCGCGCTTCTCTCACCGTAAAGCAGCACATCTCCGCGATCATGCACGAGGCGATCCAAACCTTTGATCCCTCCGACAAGCGACTGAAGATCCAGGGCGTCCTTTTCAAGCGTGAGGATCGCTTATGGGGCGGCGAGCAGAGCATCCTGTTGCATCTGGAGCTGATGCTGATCGAGCTGCTACGCGAGCACGTCATCCGCCGCGAACAGCAAAGCCCTTTTCTAACCAAAGAGCTTGCCGCAGATCCGCTTTGCCGCAGGATCATTGAGTATCTGGAAAAGCATCTGTACGAGAAAATAGACACCACGTCCCTTTGCGAGCATGTGAGCTTCAGCAAATCCTACGTGTGCAAGCATTTTTCCCGCGTATGCGGCATTTCCCTGATCCCCTATTTCAACCGCATGAAAATGGAGGAGGCAAAGCGCCTCATCCGTGAGACAAAGCTCTCGTTTTTTGAAATTTCGGAAAAGCTGATGCTTTCCAATTCGCATTATTTTTCCACCCTATTTAAGACTTACGTGGGCATGACGCCCTCGCAATATAAAAAATCCTGTAAATAAAATTTGGAGGTATTTTCAAATGGATAAGGTTCGTTTTGCAGTTGTCGGTGTGCACAGCATCGCAAGGCACCACATCGACGGTATCAACAAGCTCCCTCAGGCAGAATTGATCGCTATATGCGACATTCACGAGGAGTACGCGAAGAAGCGCGCACAGGAAAACGGTCTGGACAAATACTATCTGGACTACGACCGGATGCTCGCTGACGGCGGCTTTGACTGCGTGGTCATCTGCACCCCTGACCAGGTACACGCCGAGCAGGCCGTAAAGGCACTCGAAGCAGGCTATCACGTGCTTTGCGAAAAGCCCCTTGCCATGAAGATGGAGGACTGCGAAAAGATCGTTGCCGCTGCAAAGAAGTCGGGCAAGAAGTTCATGGTTGGTCAGGTCTGCCGCAAGACGCCCGCCTTCATCGCCGCCAAGCAACTGGTGGATGCAGGTGAAATCGGTCAACTCTTCTTCATCGAGTCCGAGTATGCACATAACTATGATATTATCGAGGATATCGACGGCTGGCGCCACGACCCCGTCAACCTCCGTTACCCCATCGTGGGCGGTGGTTGCCACGCTATGGACCTGCTGCGCTGGATCGCAGGCGACCCCACCGAGGTCTTCTGCTACGCCAACCATATTGCACTCCCCCACTGGCCCGTGGATGACTGCTACATCGCTGTACTCAAATACCCCAACAACGTCATCGGCAAGGTGATGACCTCCATCGGTTGCCATCGCCCTTACACCATGCGCACCGTGCTTTACGGTACCAAGGGCACCATCGTGGTAGACAACACGTCCCCCACCATGACGCTGTACCGCGACCTCACCTACTCCAAGTCGGGTGGCAAGCCCGCCACCAAGTATCTCCCCACCGAGATTCCCGTGGCGATCAACAGCCATAACATGACCGCAGAGATCGAAGATATCTGTGATGTGATCCTGAACGAAACGCCCATCGAATGCGACGTCATCCAAGGTGCAAACACCGTGGCTGTTTGCCAGGCAGCCGTGAAGTCCGCAGCCGAGGGTAAGCCCTGCGTTCCCGAATACTTCTCCTGGTAATATTCTCTATACAAAAAAGCATCCGTGGAGCCACGGATGCTTTTTGCGATAAAGGCTTTGACAAATCGTCTTGACGGTGTTATAATAAAAGTGATATAGCAGTATAAGGAGGATCTACCATGGCTAAATTTACCGTAACCGTAACCAGAGGCTTCGGCAGTGGCGGCAGAACCATCGGACGTATGCTCGCCGAGCGCATGAGCATCGGCTATTACGACAAGGATCTCATCAAGCTCGCTTCCGAGGAAAGCGGCATCAACGAGGCACTGTTCGGCCGCGCAGACGAGAGCAAGCGCACCCCGCTCTTCAAGCGCTACGACCGTTCCTTCGGTGAGCAGCTCATTTCCCCCGAAAGCGGAGAATTTACCTCTGACGACAATCTTTTTAACTATCAGGCAAAGATCATCAAGCAGCTTGCGGAAAGGGAAAGCTGCGTTATCGTGGGGCGTTGCGCCGATTACGTGCTGCGCGACCGCCCCAACGTGCTGCGCGTTTTCACACACGCTTCCCCCAAATTCTGTATCGAGCAGGTCACTCGCCTTTACGGTCTTTCCGAAAAGGACGCCCTGCGCCAGATCGAGCGCATCGACCGTGCCCGCAGCACCTATTACCGCTACTACACGGGAGTGGAGTGGGACAACGCACGCAACTACGACCTGTGCCTGAACACCGAGGAGTTAGGGTTTGAGCGCTGCGTGGATATCATCGAGCATTACATCAACGTGCTGTATCTGCAGGAGAAATAATGGCTGTTTACCTATTTGATTTTGACGGCACGCTGGTGGACTCCATGCCCACCTACGGTGCTATGATGCTAAAGATCTTAGATGACGCAGGCGTTAGCTACCCTGCGGATATTCTCAAAACCGTAACCCCCTTGGGCTACGTGCTCACGGCAAGGTATTTTGTGGAGCAGCTGGGGCTGCCCCTCTCGGTGGAGGAGGCTGTCGCGCGCATGTACGCACTCGCCACCGACGCATATACCCACCATGTTCCCGCCAAGGACGGCGTCTGCGAAACGCTGCGCGCGCTGAAAGCACGCGGCGACAGTCTGAACGTGCTTACGGCAAGTCCGCACCCCATCCTTGATCCGTGCCTCAAGCGCTTGGGGCTTTACGACCTGTTTGATAACGTGTGGTCCTGCGAGGATTTCGGCACGGGAAAATCCGACCCTGCTATCTACCGCGCCGCCGCAAAGCGGCTTGGTGTAAACGTAGAGGACGTGATCTTTCTTGACGACAACTACAATGCCGACAAAACGGCAAAAAGTGCAGGGATGCAGGTCTTTGGCGTATATGACGCCTCCTCCGCGGAATATACCGAGCAGATCAAAGCCGTGTGCGACCGCTACATCCAAAGCTTTACCGAATTACTGTAAGAAAAAAGCCGCCCGTTGGGCGGCTTTCTTATTTGGTTTAATCCTTTTCCACACAGTCGCGTTTGAGCGCATGGAGCAATCCCGACGAGCTGAAGATGCGGTAGCCGTTCACCGCCATACCCGTATCAATAGGGCGGTGCCACACATCGTTGCCCGCATAGATCACTTTAGGCACGGGAGAGACAATACAGATCTTTGCGTGCTCGCTGTCAAAGGAAAAATCATATTCCGTAGTAAAGCACAACAGCTCCACACGCCGAAAGCGCAGCGCATGGCGGCAATACACCTTTCCCTTCTCGTCAAAAAACAGCTCCCAATGGCGGCGCATTGCCGAGAAAAATTTGCAGTCATAGGCTTTTCCGTTGGCATACACCGTGAAATTGACCCCGTCACGGTATTGAAAAAGCGAAAGATAGGGGCGTTTTAGTCCCTCGAAGCGAAAGCCGTATTCGCGGCACAGCTTTTTGAGATTTTTGATAAAATTACGGCGGATCCGTATGGCACGAAAAATATGAAACAGCCAAAAGCCCGCGATCGTTCCCGCCACCAAAAGCACAGGCAGCCACCAGCGCAGCTTGCCCATTTCCAGCAACACCAAGAAGGCACTGACAAGAATAGGAACAACCATATAAAGCGCAAAGCCGCCAAACGTGTAAATGGCAAGAAGTGCCAAAAGCTGAAGGAGAAGGCGCTTTTTATCAAAGCTCTCGCGGCGCAGCCATTGCCGACCTGCGGCATCTATCGTGCCCGTTGGTTGATTGACCCCCTCGAAGCTCTCTCCCATGTTATGCGCCGCCCATTTCCCTCGTGCAAGTGTTTCCATCATCATGTCGGGCGCAGATTGCTCGGGCGCAGGGATCGCTCTTGCCTTATCCGCGCTTCTTTGCCAGGCGGAAAGCCGCGCCCAAACGCTGAGCAGGAAAAAGAGTGGCAATCCCACCGCCAGCGCGATCAGCTTGATCGCACCGCGCGATAATTCTGCCGTAGCAAGAATAGCACCAAAATTATAAAAGCCTGCCTCAAAGGGAAGGATCAGCAAAAATGCCGCAACAAAGCCCGCGTCAAGCAGAAAGGATCTTGAGCAAACGACCACCCGCGCACGGGAAAGCAGACCCGTAGCCCCGCTTTCTCTGTACTGCGCGATCGCCGCACCGTCCGCCTCGGAAAATACACGCACCACGCTGAAATATACAAGCGGCATAAAGCATGCCGCGGCAACGTTCAGATAAGGATCTTCTCCAAAGCCACCCATAGCGAGTGTGCATAGCGCCCAGATCAGCAAAAAGCAGGGGTAGAGCCAAAATGCGCGGAAGATGCGCAGATATAACGGGATGTACTGTCGCCAGTTCTCCATGTGGTGTACCTCCTTGCCGTCGGATTTGTGGCATATCGTTATTCAGTATAACATAACTTTTATTTTTTGTATACCCCTTAAGGTTTAAAATTTACAATCCACTTCAAGCAAAAAAGCCGCCCAAGGGCGGCTTTTTTTATTCGCCTATGCCTACGATGCTCCACAGCTTTTCATAGATTGCTCTCGTTTCCTCCGCGGTTTTGCCGCCGAGCACGATCTCGTGTCCGTCCGCTATAACTACCACGTGTGCATCGCACTGCGTATAGGTATAGCGCGTATAGGTGCCGAATTCTTCGTTTTGGAAGCCGCCCATGGAAAGCCGCGGCGAGCCGTAGCCAAACACGCGCGTGCCGAGATCACCCGATTCACGGTATTCTATATCCGTGATAGAGTCATACGCCACATAGTGATCGTTATAGTAGGAAGCCTCAATTTTGATGTTCTCCTCGTTATATTCCACGTCAATATCTCCCGTGAACATCAGGATCATCACGACCACCAGAACGATCGTAAGCAGCACCGAGGTGACGATGATGCCGACCTTTGTCATTTGCTTCTCTCGCGCCGTGCGCTCGATCGGCGTAGCAGTTCCCTCGCGCAGCTGCTTTTTATAATAGGTGTAGGAATACACAAGCGGCACGACCATCATTATAAGCAACAGCACGGCAAAGGCGATCAGAGCCGAAGCACCCGGCAAAAAGGCACATGCCATCACCAAAATTCCACCGACCAGCCACAATTTACCCGCTAAACGGTGCGTTTTATGCCAGTTTTCCTCGTTGTAGATCGTCCACGTCAGCTTGATCCCGATGGTGTGATTTGCACGCAGCTTGGGCATATAGTTACCTATAATGGCAAGTAGTGCGCCGAGAAAGAGCAACAGGTACTTCATGCTCGGCATCATGCCAAACGCCGTGGTATACACAATAGCCGAGACAAAGGCGGATGTGAGGGGCATGATCCAAAATACCATGCCAAAGCCCTTATCCGTTTGCTCCTTGTTGCGCGGGTCTGCCGCGGTAATGGCAAGGCAGAGTAGGTTTACTCCAAGCAGGATCAACGGCATACCGATCACCACAAGGGCACGTGCACCATAGCCGTTTGCCTCGCCCATGGTCATGCCCCAGTGCATTGCCATCTCTTCGGGAAGTCTATCCCACAAGATCACACCTACAAGCATCGGCGCTAACGTCAGCAGCGAGGAAAGCAACAGCTTCCATTTATTCTCCATCAGCTTCTTCCACATCGTTTTTTCCCCCTTTCAAAGCCGCAATCCACATGAGGATCTCCTCCAGCACGGATGCGTTCAGCTCGTAATAAATAAATTTTCCCTCTCGCGTGTCGCGTATCAGATCCGCTTCCTTGAGCACAGATAAATGCCGCGAGATCGCCGCGCCCGTGATATCAAAATGCGCACAAATATCTCCCGCCGCCATTCTGCCGCGCTTCAGCAGCGTCAGGATCTCACGCCGCACGGGATCGGACAGCGCACGCATGGTTTGCTGTAAGCCCATTGTTCTTCTCCCTTCATTTAACATTTAACTTATCTGTTAAATATAGTATAGCATGCTTTCCCCCGCTTGTCAAGCGTTTTGGCAAAAAAATTTCAGGGCTTTTTCTTAATGGATATTTTTTGGAATTAATCCTCACAAAAGCGCAACTATATAAAAGGACAGAGACCCAAAATCTCCGTCCTCTTTATATGATGCTTATTTTGATCTAAATGAGTTGATCAACACGAACTCCGAATATTTTTGCAAACCCCTTCAGCTTGATATCGGTAACAAATCTTTTCCCACTCTCTATTCTTTGTATTGCATTTTTATCTATGTCTATACCGATCAGCTGCATTTTATCCGCGAGACCTTTTTGTGAAAGCTTTGTGGGATAGCACAACCTGAGCTTACGAATGTTATCCCCGCACAAATTGTTCCTGCCCTCATTTTTATTCTTGAACATTTTGCACCTCTTTTTGGCGAGTATTATATTAATCCTTGGGGGGCGCAAAGCTAACGCCTTGCAATTTTTACAGCACCAGTGCAAGCCCTCCGAGGGCGGCAAGCAGCGTCGGGATAGAGATCGCCGCGCCGTAGGCAATGAATTTGCCGAAGGACAATTTCACGTCGTACTGCTTGAGCAGTGCCATCCACATGATGCCCGCAAGCGCGCCCATGGGTGTGAAGAACGCACCGACGTTCGAGCCGATCACGGCGGCATAGAGTGCAGGGAGCGACGCCGTGCCCGCAGGGGAGACCACCGAGGAAAACAGCACGCTCATAGGGATATTGTTCACAAGATTTGCGGCAAGGAAGGAGGCAACGCCCGTACGGAGCACCTCGCCCGTGCCAAGCAGGAATTCAGAGAGCATGGCGGTCACACCCACGCTCTCCAGTCCCATCACCAGCACGAACATGGAAAGCACAAAGGGGATAACATCAAAGGGAGCGCGCGCAAGGCTGTGCGTCACGGGGCGCAGGTCGCGGTGGCGGCACACAAGCTCGGGCACGGCACAGAAATACAAAAATACGCAGCACACGGCGGCGATCAGCCACATGGGGATATTGATATAGGAAGAAAGCACCATCAAGGCAATACAGCCGCCCAGTGCGGAAATGCCGAGTGCCACGGTAGGCTTATCCGCGATCTGCTCGACCTCGTCGGACGCCTGCATCGGCGCGCGCAAGCGCTTTGCAAACAAGAGCCACAGCATCAAAAGCGATACCGCGCCGCCGAGGACCGTGGGCAACAGCATCACGCGCAGATACGAGGCAAACGTGATCCCCGCCCCCGCCGCCAGATAAATGTTGGTGGGGTTGCCGATGATCAGCGCCATGCTCCAGGTGTTTGCCGCCACGAATTCGCAAATGAGATACGGCAGCGGGTCGATTTTGGCGTGCTTTGCAAAGTAACAGATAAAGGGGGTGAAGGTCAGCACCACGATATCGTTGGAGGTAAACACCGTCAGCACCGACACCGCGGCATACAAAAGGAAAAACAGCTTGCGCTGGTCTGTGCCCGCGCGGCAAAGCACCACGCCCGCAAGATAGCGAAAAAAGCCCTCCTCGTCCAAAAAAACGGACATGAGCGTCATGGCGAAAAACAGCACCAGAATTTTCAGCGGATTCACTGCGCTGTCAGCGGTAAGCCCCGCCCACACACGGGAGAGCTCCGGATCGCCCAGCAGAATCAGCAGCAGGGCGCCAAGGAGTGGCGCGATCCAGAAAATACGCACAGATAAATGCTTTGGGTGTAAGCGGTGCTCGGTGAGCGCGAGCGCCAGCATGGACGCCACTGCACCGCAGGATACCGAAATCACCTCCGCCATCACGATCCCTCTCTTTCGACAAAACCAATTACCCGCCCATTGTATCACAAACAAGAACCGATTACAAGAGGGGAAATGTGAACTTTTATAGGGGCAGAGAGCGCCCCTTGATCAGGTCTTCAAAGCAATCCTCAAGCGGCAGCTCCAAACGCACGCCCTCGATATGTAAAAAGCGCACAAGCGGCGCGTTATACGAGGAAAGAGGGCGGTTGTACACATCGTTGGAATGAGCACTCACAAGAATTTCCTCTCCCATAAATTCCGTGACGAGCAAGGTGTGGTAATAATCTCCGTCAGCGCGTCCGAGCTGCACCACATCCCCCCGCATTACGTCCTCCCTTCCCACCTCGCGTCCAAACGGTCCCACACCGCCATTGACGGAAATAAAATCGGGTGCGCCCGTAAAAAAGTCCCAGAAAAACTCCACGCCCGTAAAGGCAGGGGCGCGATCGTCGGGGGAGATATAATACCACCCAAAATCGGGGGTAAAATTCATCACGCAGCTCCCCGCCAGCACTGCCTGCGACACGAAATTGGTGCAATCTCCGCCCACTCCCGTAAAATTGAAGAAAAGCGGATTGCGCGCAAGCGCCCAACGGCGCGCATAAAGTAGCGCCTTTTCCCTGTCATACGGCTTTATCACCAGCATATCATCACCTCGTTTTGAGTATATGCACAAAAAAGAGCCTCTGCCAACCGGCAGAGGCTCTCTCTTTCATTATTCGTGTGTGGAGTTGAATCTTTCGGTCAAACGGTCTACGATCTCGCTTTGTGTCAGCGTATTCATTTCCTCGGAGGTGAACTCGGCGGCAAAGCCGTCTGCCACCAGCTGCAAAGCGCTGTCGCTCACCTCGACCTCGTGCGCGCCAACGATGCTCTTTAACTCATTTTTCAGCTCGGTCGCGTCCATGTTGCCGTTTTCATCCGCAAGCTGCTTCAAGGCTTCTGCGATGTCCTTCATCATTTCACCGTGCGTTTCGCGTAGGTCGGCGGGAACACCAAGGCTACTCATCATAATGCGCACACCGATGTCGGCGATCGCCTTCTTCACGGGTTGCATATGCGGATTGGCGTCCAGGGTGGCGTAGACCTCGTTGATCACACCGACGGCGGTGAGCTGCGTGGCGAAGTCGTTTTCGGTCTGTGTGGCCGCACCAAACAAATCGTGCTTGATAAGCACGGCAAACAAATCCGAAAAGGTCTTCAGGTCATCGCCGAAATTTTCCGCGTTGGAGGTAGAAAACACCTTTAAAAAGCCGTCCAGCATAGTACCCACGTTTTCTGTGATCTGTGGCTTGGAAATGCCGAGGAAGCTATCTCCGCGCAGCCATGCGTTGGATGCACCCGCAAGCAGCCCCGAGCCGAGATTGGAAAACAGAGGAGATTCCCCGATAGCGGTAGTCATATTGGAAACCGCTTCGATCTCGGCATCACCGTAATTCTCCATCGAATTTTGCTTCAGAACGGAAAAGCTGTCAACCACAACAACCACGGTGTCGATCTCATCCGTCAAAACGATCTTCTCGTCGTTCCATTTCACAGAGGTCAGCTCGGCAAACAGCGTATCGCCAAGCACATTGTATACGGTTGCGGCAACGGGTGTATCGCAAATTTCCGTAACGGTATTCACCTGCGCCATGGTGGAATCCTCTTCGGACACGGGAAGCTCCCCAAGCACGTGATCTGCCATGTGCACGTATCCGAATACGGGTGTGACCAAAACCAACACACCGATAAGCCCGCAGGCAAGCCCAATTAGCGCACCGCCCGTGCGTCCCAAGACGCGGGGCTTCTTCTTTACATGGAACACCCAACAAATGATCTTATAAATAATCAGAGTGATCGCCTTGAGAATAACGTAGCACACGAGGAACAGAATAGGCGCGACCAATGCCGTGCACAGGGAAACCAGCAGATCCACAAATTCGGGATTATTCTCCACGTAAGCCACAAGGTCGGGATTTTCGACCAATTGCCCCACGAGAGACTCCACCGCGGATGCCCCTAATTTTTTCACGCCGAATTTGGCAATGAGGAATGCCCCTGCCGCGCAAAATACCAGAGTGATGAGGCGAACAAGCGCACGATTGGTGCGGCGCAGAAAGCCCGCAAGCACACCAAGCAGCAAAATAAGCAGGCAAACGCCCAAAAAAGCTGTCTTTATCATAATGTCCACTCCTTTCTAACATCTTCTTCCATTATAGTCTTTCCTTTCCGATTTGTCAAGCACGCAAACGCTTTGCCGCCGCCATTTGTGCAAGTTTTTCGCACAGCGCAGCAAAGGAAAGCCCCCGCACACGGGCGGCAAGCGGAAAAAGACTTGTGTCTGTCATCCCCGGGAGTGTATTCGCCTCTAAAAAGCGCGCCTCTCCCGCCGCATCCTCTTTAAAATCTATTCGAGCATAATCGCAAAGCCCCAATGCCAAAAAAGCGCGCTGTGCCAGTGCTTGCAGCTGCTGCGCTTTTAAAGCATCAATCGGAGCAGGACAGATCTCCTCGGTGGCACCCGCGGTGTATTTATGCGCGTAATCGTAAGTGCCCCCTCGGGGACGCAATTCCACCACGGGAAGCGCAACGCCCTCCAGCACGCCGACGGAAAATTCTCTGCCGCAAAGATATTCCTCGCACAAAAAGGGCACGGACGGGGTGAAGCCTTGCAGATCGCGCTCGCTTTGCAGCACACGCAGCCCAACGCTGGAGCCACCCGACTCGGGCTTGGCAACAGCGGGAAGCTCATCAAACGGAAAGGGGGTGTTTGGCATCCATAACGCGCCCCTTGCCACGGGAATGCCTGCCGCCAAAGCGACCTTCTTTGCACGCGACTTCTGCATTGCCAACGCCGAAGCCGCGGCACCCGAGCCGTTATAATGAAAAACGCCCTCCCGTTCAAGTGCCGCCTGTAGCCTGCCATCCTCACCCGCACCGCCGTGCAACGCAAGAAACACTGCGTCTGCCGCACGGCATTTTTCATAAAAGCCAAGCTCTGCTATTCTCTCCGCATAATCCAGCGCCGTCACCTCATGCCCGTTTTGCAGCAATGCCTGCGTGACCCGCTGACCCGAACGTAAGGAGACCTCTCGCTCCTCGCTTTCACCGCCAAACAAAACCAAGATTCTCATAAAAATCCCCCCGCCTATGCTCCAAAATCGATCCTTGGTAGCATATGCGGGGGAGATGCCGTGTGTTATTTTTGTAAAACCGCCACGCGGTCGTTTCCGCCGTAATCGCGATAAACGGTAGCGCAAAAGCCGTGCTCTGCGGCAAGCGCGCGAAGAGGCTCTGCCTGATCGTAGCCGATCTCAAGCAGGATCACGCCGTGAGGCTTTAGCAACACCCTCCAATGCCGCAGAATGGCGCGATAAAACATAAGCCCATCCTCACCGCCGTACAGTGCGGCGTGCGGCTCGCGTCTCACCTCGGGGGCTAACGCTTGCATATCCTTTTTATTGATATACGGCGGATTGGACAGAATGGCATCGAAGCTTTTCAAAAAGGGCGGCGGGGGGGTCAACACGTCTGCGCGCAGGAAGCTGATGCGCCGTTCCACGCCGTTGCGTGCCGCGTTGCGTGCCGCCAGCTCCAGCGTTTCAGGGAACAGCTCCACAGCCACGGCACTCACATCCTCTCGCGCGGCAAGTGTGGAGATCGCCACACAACCGCTTCCCGTACAAAGATCGAGAAATCTCGCACCGTTTGGCAGCATTTGCACAGCCTTTTCCACCAGATGCTCGGTGTCGGGGCGAGGGATCAGGCAATGCTCATTCACCTCGTACACCTCGCGATAAAAGCCCCATTCACCCAAAACGTATTGGATCGGCTCGTGCGACAGAACGCGCTGCGCGGCAACGGACAACGCTTCGCCCGAAAAATGCTCGCACAGCAGTCTTGCTTGTATATCCGCATTTTCAATGCCGCCTGCCTCCAGCCTCTTTTTTATGCTTCCGAATTCTTCCATATTGCCTCTTTTTTTCAAAAAAATATAAATTTTTTTGATTTCTCTATACAAACACAAAATTTTGTGATACAATAAATATACTACAAGAAAGGAGATCATCCCATGAACGAAAAAACAAACTATGGCAAGATCATTGCCATCACACTTGCCGTTATCACCAGTGCGTGTACCATCGCCTTTGTCATTTACAGACTCTTCCGCAATTTGATCAAATTCTGCAACACCTATACCGTGTCCGAAGCCGAGGAGCCTGTGAGCGACCTCTGTGAGATGGAGGAGGAAATTTGCGAAGACGCCCCCGAGGAGGAAGCGCCTACCGCAGAGCCTGACGAAAGCGAAGCCTGATGAAAAAAAGCAGGGGCTGAGTCGTTTAGCTGCAGAAGGTGTGATCTCGGCACGATAGACGTATAAAAATACGCCGAGTGCCGAGAGCGCACCTAAAAAACACACATTAAAATTGAAATTCGCAAGAATTTCTACCTAAAAAGCCGCCTTCTGTGCCGGTTTCGGCAGAGAAAGCGGCTTTCTTTTTCAGCTTTCTTTTTATGTGTTTTTGCTCGGCGCTCAATGACACAGCCCCTTTTTTAATGGAAGCGAATGGAGTAGGAAAGCTCCTGCCGCCCACCCGCAGGCAGGTGGAACATATCACATTTCTTCTCCAGATCCTCGATAACGCCGTCATAGGACGCCATGCCACACCAGGGCTCGATACAAATAAACGGGGTATCGGCACCGTATTCCTGCCAGATACCAAGATAGGGAAAGCCGCTGTAGGACACAGTAACAGCGTGCGGATCCTTATCCGAGCAAAGCGTTACGCTATCCGCCATACGACTCATGAAAATGCCGTCACTGACAAACAGCTCATGGTGCAAGCGCAAGGTGTCGCCATCCTCCAGCGCAAGTGCATGCTGCTTACCCGTGTAGTGCCCGTTCGGCGTGATCTGCAGCCGATTGGGGCTACAGGTCTTACCAAATCGCAAATAATAGCTTTCAAAATCAGCACCCTTTACCAAAGGAACGTTGAAGCCGGGATGCGCGCCAAAGGTGGCAGGCATGATCTCGTTGCCGCAATTCACAATGGCGACCTCGCACGTCAGCACGTCACGCTCCAAGCGGTAGGTTACGTCAAATTCAAAGGCAAAGGGATACTGCGCTCTCGTCGTTTCATTATCCTTAAGGGAAAAGGTAATGGCGGTGGCGTTTTGTGCTTTCACCTCATAAGCACAGTCCGCGGCAAAGCCGTGGAGACCCATTTGATACTTTTTTTCACGGTAAGTATAGGTGTTGTCAAGAAAGCGTCCGCATACGGGAAACAGCACGGGGGCGCGACCCTCCCAATATTTCGGATCGCCCTGCCAGATATATTCACAGCCGTCGCTTTTTGCTACAACGGACTGCACCTCAGCCCCCATATCAGAGATCCTCACAGACAGCAATTCATTGGAAAGCGTATAGATCATAAAACATTCTTCCTTTATATAGTTGATACGTTTAGTTTAACATAAACCATGGTGAAAGTCAAGAAAAAAATAAAATCTCCCCGCCGTAACTCGGCGGGGAGATTGGAATAAACTGTCTATTACGAAGCTACGTAGTTATCACGCTCCGCCTGATATTGACGGAAGTTTTCAACGATCTGCGCCAGCTGCTTGCTAAGAGAGGTCTTGTAAGCGGCGTAAGTGGAAGACCAAGAGGCGTTCTCACAAATTGCGTAGGAGGTCTTCTCGCACATGTTGGAAAGCTCAGCCGAGAAGATCTTACCCAAGTCGAAGGTAATACCCGAACGGATGTACTCGAACATGTTCGTCTCGTCCTGACCCTCGGAATACTTGAGCTGCATGTTCACCTCGAAGATCTCAGGCGTGGTCAAGCGGTAGCCCTCGGACGCCCAGCACTCCAGCACTGCGGTGAGCATGGAGAGCGTTGCATCCTTATCGCCGCGCTGGTCAAAGTCTACGAAAATGCCGTAGATGGACCAGGGGTTACCCATGCCTGTGTAGTAGTTGACCTGGCTCTCGTCATATTTCGGCACGGGCATCAAGCCGATACCAAACGTAAGACCTGCGTAGTTTTTACCAACCTTAGAGTGCTGCAGCGTCATGAAGGCACGACCCGAGGTGAAGGCCGCCTGCGTGACAGAACGGGTCGACGAGCTCTCTTTACTCGAGTTGTGGATCCATACGTCGTCGGTGGCAGCCCACTGACCGAGCTTGTTGATCAGCTTAACCGTTTTAGCGGAGCCGTAATCGGCAGAAATAACAAGCATATCATCATCATCGTCATCCACCAAGCGTAGGTTGGAGCCGGGATAGAAGGAGTCGCAGATGTAGTGCAGGGAGATAAAGCCGTAAGTGTCGTTCGCGGAGGCACCGGGGGTGCTGTCGCTGTCAACGTAACGCTGAGAGGTCAGCTCGATCATCTTATCCAGCGTCCACTTACCGTCGTAGACCAGCTGGTACAGATCGGTATCCTGCACACCGTAGCGCTTATACAGATCCTTGTTGAAGTAGATCATGTGCATCATGTAAAGCACGGAGGTCGCCATATCACCCGAAATGAAGTAGTACGCGTCACCGAAGTTCACGGTCTCTACCAGCTGTGCAGGCCACCAGGGCTGCTCCAGGTTGATATAATTGTCCTCCTCAATGGTAGCGAGGTTGTAAAGGAAGCCCTGCACTGCGAGCACGCCCATTGTACGAGAGTAGGAAGCGATGATGTCGTACATCTTGGTGCCCGTGTTGAACTGAGCCTCTACGTGCTGCGTGAAGGCGGTGGTCTCCGATCCGCCGGCGCCGTTCTGGCTGTACCACTTGAGCTCTACGTTCAATCTTTCTTCAATTCGGTCGTTGCGATCATAGATTGCGTCCTCTACAACATCTCCCGTTTTAGTTTCCACCTCGAACTCGGGGTCTTCGGAGTTCCAACCGAGAACCTTGATCACTTCGCCCTCAAAGTTCAGGTCGGAAGGCAGATCGTCTTTCAGACGGCCGTTGACGTCGTACGCGTCATCAATCACTCCGGAATCGGAGCTACCGCCGTCGCCGTCGCCGTCTTGATCACATGCTGCGAACATAGAAACGCAGGTGATCAAGGCAAGCAATAATGCAAGAAGTCTGGCAAAAGTTTTCATGTTTGCTTGGTCCTCGCGGATTGCGAGAACACCCTCCTTTTTTAAGAGTATGGAAAATTACGGGAGGACCCCCGATTTTCCGAGTCGCACATACATTTTAACAAAAAACACCTTTCTTGTCAATCACTTTTCTGTTTATTTTATAAAATTTGTGCAAAATTCCCCGTTCCCCTTTCATTTGCGCCGAAAACATTATAAAACGGAAACGGTTTATTTTATATTTGTTCACAATTGCCGCGCTTTTTTCTTTCTTGCCTTATGAAATCACATGAAGTGCTTGCTTTTTTTACAGGCTTGTGCTATACTGACAATACATTATTTATATAAAGGAGAGATCATGAGGGATTTCCGCCGTATTTCCGCCGAGGAATTAGAAAATGTCTTCCATCTGTTTGACAAGGATTGGACGCTGATCACCGCAGGGGACGCCGACAGCGTCAACACCATGACCGCCTCCTGGGGCGGTATGGGGATCTTGTGGAATCGCCCCGTGGTATTCTGCTTCATCCGCCCGCAACGCCACACCTTCACGCTCACCGAGGCAAATGAACGTCTCTCCCTCTCCTTTTTTGACGAAGAATATCGCGCGGCACTGCGTATATGCGGCAGCAAAAGCGGGCGGGACACCGACAAATTCCGTGCCGCGGGGCTGACCGCAGCCTTTGAGGACGGCACGCCCTTTGTAAGCGAAGCGCGATTGGTCCTGCTTTGCAAAAAGCTCTATGCGGACGACCTGAGAGAAAGCGCCTTTGTGCTGCCCGAGCTGCTGGAAGGCTACAAGGCGGGAGATTTCCACCGCATGTATATCTGCGAGATCGAAAAAATCTATTTGCGTGACTGACGCGAAAGGAAATATTATAAAATGAAAGAATTGAGCAAGGAATACGTTGCAGCCGCCGTTCGTGCACTTTGCGAGGCGGCACGAAGCGCCGCCTCCACGCTGGCGCTTGCCGATAACGAGACCCGTAACAAGGCGCTGCTTGCCGTTGCCGCAGAGATCGTCGCCTCAAGGCAAGAGATCCTTGCGGCAAATGCACGCGATCTTGCCGCAGCGGAGGACAACGGCGTACCGCGCGTGATGCTGGACCGTCTCACGCTCACCGAAGCAAGGCTGAGTGCAATTGCAGAGGCAGTGAAAAGCCTCACCTCGCTTGCAGACCCCTTACGCGGCAGCGAGGCATGGGAGCGCCCCGCGGGCATCACCATCACCCGCACCAAGGTGCCACTCGGCGTGGTTGCCATCATTTACGAGGCGCGTCCCAACGTCACGGCAGACGCGGCGGCGCTTTGCATCAAATCGGGCAATGCCGTCATTCTACGCGGAGGCAAGGAGGCGATCGAAACCAATCGCGCCGTGGTAAGCACCATCAAAAAAGCGCTCTCCTCGGTGGGCATCAGCCCCGACGTGGTGGGACTGGTAGAGATCACCGAGCGTGAAAGTGCCAACGCACTGATGCAAATGCGCGGGCTTGTGGATGTGCTCATTCCGCGCGGCGGAAAGGGGCTTATTCGCAGCTGCGTCGATAACGCGCGCGTCCCCGTGATCGAAACGGGGGCGGGCAACTGCCACGTTTACGTGGACAAGGCGGCAGACCTTGACAAGGCTCTCGCGGTTGCCGTGAACGCCAAGTGTCAGCGACCCTCAGTGTGTAACGCCGCGGAGTGCCTGCTTGTGCACCGCGACATCGCAGCCACGTTCCTGCCCCGCTTCTTTGAGGCAACGCGTGCGTGGAGCGTGGAGCTTCGTGCCTGCCCCGAGGCGCTCGCGCTGCTCCCCGAGGCGACTCCCGCGACCGAGGAGGATTTTGCCACCGAGTATAACGACTACGTAATGTCGGTAAAGGTGGTGGGCTCCGTCGAGGAGGCGGTTGCCCACATCGCTCGCTTCGGCACGCGCCACAGCGAGGCGATCCTCACCGAGGATACAGCAGCTGCCGAAAAATTCTGCGCGCTGGTGGATGCTGCCGCCGTCTATCTCAACGCCTCCACACGCTTTACCGACGGCGAGGTGTTCGGCTTTGGCGCGGAGATCGGCATCTCCACGCAAAAGCTGCACGCGCGCGGTCCCATGGGGCTTGACGCGCTGACCACCGTGAAATATCTGGTGCGGGGCGACGGCGCTGTCAGAAAATAACGCATTTTACGTGTGCTTTTTTCAAAAATTTATTGACAACGCACGCTTTGTGTGCTACAATATTTTTATCATCATGCGCGTGTGCGTAAAATCGACAAGGAGGCTTTTCCCATGAGCAGAATCAAGACCATTGAAACCAAGGATATTCAAAAAACCGTGAAAACGGGCGGTTGCGGCGAGTGCCAGACTTCCTGCCAGTCCGCTTGCAAGACCTCTTGCGGCGTTGCCAACCAGAACTGCGAAAGCAACAAGTAATAACGTATGATAAAATGCCGCTTTCGAAGCGGCGTTTTATTTTGTGAGGAATATTATGGTACATCAATACAAATTGAACGGATACAACATCGTGCTGGACACCTGCAGCGGCTCGGTGCATACGGTGGACGAGGTCGCGTACGACGTGATCGCGCTTTACAAAAGCCACACCGAGGAGCAGATCTTAGAGGCGTTGCTGAAAAAATATGCGGACATGCCCGACGTGACGCGCGAGGAGCTGACCCAGTGCCTTGAGGACGTGCGCGCACTGGAAAAGGCAGGCAAGCTGTTCTCCGAGGACGTGTACGAGAATCTTGCCATCGATTACAAGAACAACTCGAACGTGGTCAAGGCGCTGTGTCTGCACGTG
>CAZOFQ010000001.1:35088-45115 GCA_964579105.1 uncultured Lachnospiraceae bacterium | reverse complement strand
GCCGTTCCTTACGAGGAGCTGCCGTTGCGCTTGCCCGAGATCGAAAACTTTGAGCCGGGCGAGGGCGGTGAATCTCCGCTTGCCAAAATCGAATCCTACGTACGCTGCAAATGCCCCAAGTGCGGTGCGGACGCACGCCGCGAGACGGATACCATGCCCCAGTGGGCGGGCTCGTCCTGGTATTTTCTGCGCTACATCGACCCGCTGAACGACGCATGCCTTGCAGACCCCGAAAAGCTCGCGTACTGGTTGCCCGTCGACTGGTATAACGGCGGCATGGAGCACGTCACGCGCCACCTTATTTACAGTCGTTTCTGGCACAAGTTCCTGTATGACATCGGCGTAGTGCCCACCGACGAGCCTTACGCCAAGCGCACCGCGCAGGGTCTTATTCTCGGTCCCGACGGACAGAAGATGTCCAAATCTCGCGGCAACGTGGTGGACCCCTTGAACGTGGTTGAGGAATTCGGTGCAGATACGCTTCGCGTCTATATCCTCTTTATGGGCGATTACGGCTCTGCCGCGCCCTGGTCCGAGAGCAGCATGCGCGGCTGTAAGCGCTTCCTTGACCGCGTGGCGGGACTTGCCGAGAGGGCAAGCGGCACGGGTGTCACGAAGCAGCTAGAAAGCATCTTCCATAAGACCATCAAGAAGGTGAGCTCCGATATTGAGGAGATGAAGTTCAACACCGCCGTGGCAGCCATGATGGAGCTGCTCAACGAGATCGACAAGGTCGGTAGCATCACCGCAGACGAGGTCAAAACGCTTGTTGCTCTGCTTTGTCCCTTCGCCCCTCACCTTTGTGAGGAAATTTGGGAAACGCTTGGCGGAGAGGGCTTCTGCTCGATTGCTCCTTGGCCTGTTTACGATGAAGCAAAGACCGTATCCGCTACCGTGGAGATCGCCGTACAGATGAACGGAAAGCTCAAGGCGGTCGTGGAAATGCCCGCAGGTGCTACCCGTGAGGAAATGGCGGCGCTTGCCAAGGCAGACGAGCGCGTGATCGCGTCACTGGAGGGAAAGAGCATCGTCAAGGAGATTATTGTACCCGCAAAGATCGTCAATCTGGTGGTTCGATAAAAAAATCCGATAAAAATCCGATAAATATTGCAAACACTCTTGACACGATGCGGAAAATCGTGTATAATATACAAAGATGTTTGGTTTTACACCGCGAGGGGAGGGATATAGAAAATGGCAGAAGTAAAGCTGAAGGAGGGTGAAACCCTCGACAGTGCTCTGCGCCGTTTCAAGCGTCAATGCGCTCGTTCCGGTGTCCTTGCCGAACTTCGCAAGAGAGAGCATTACGAAAAGCCCAGCGTGAAGCGTAAGAAGAAATCCGAAGCAGCACGCAAGCGCAAGTATAAATAATTGCGAAGAAAAAAGAGCCGCGATTGCGGCTCTTTTTTCATGCAAAATAAACCGCGCACCGTCCAATATCGGACGGTGCGCGGTTTTTGCTTCGCTTATTGAAGGGGGTCGCTTGCCTCAATGTGCGAGAGATCGGTAGGATCCTCGGGGACGTGATGCAGCCCCGTTTCGCTGGCGTCCGGGAGCTCTTCGGCTTCCTTGAGCTCACCCACGCTCGGCAAATCGATATCCTCGGCGGTGAGTCCCTCACCTCGTGCTGATTCTGCGGTCTGTGTTGCGGCGTTTTCGGCGTTTTGGGGAAGAAGCCCGATATAACGCAGGAGCATGGGAACCCATGTGAAGGCAAAGTAGCCTGCGGCAAACATGATAAATGCCCAGCTCCATGCTTTCCAGGAAATGTTGGCAAGCATGGTTTTTTCATTCGGGTTGTCGATCAGGCACTTCTTGATAACGATGATCGGTGCCACCGTGACCATGGCAAGATTGACGCAATGCAGCTGACGAGGGAAGCGCTTGATGAGGTAGCGCAAGCCCTTGGAGAAGGCAAAGGAGCCGATGCCGTAGCCCACGAGATAAACGGCAAGCAGAAGCAGACGGGAGGGGGAGGCGAACAGAGCGCCGAAGTTGCCCACAAGGTCGATAAAGGCGTAATAGTAGCCGAGCGCCATCAGGGTCACGGCAAAGTCCACACCGGGGATGACCAGCGTTGTGGAGGTCACAATGCCAACGATCATCATCATGATGTAATCCTTGGGGAAGTGAACGACCTCAAAGGAAACCGACTGACCGTTGGTGATGACCAGCGCGTAAACGAGGAAAACAGAGGCAACGATCACCATGACCACCCAGTTCGGCCAGTGCTTGAAATCCTCCTTGCTCTCCGCTACCATGCGCGGTACAGAGCCGATGAGGAAGCCGAGCACCGCGGCAATCACGGGGATGGGGTAAAGCACGTAAAGTGTGTTGACCGCCCACGCACCGCCGATGCAGCCGATCGCATAGCCTGTGAGAAGAACAACGAGAAAGGAGATGCTTTTTTTGGGCTTGCTGAAAATATGACTGATCGCGTAGATCATGTCGTAATACACAAAAAGGACGATGGCAATGGTGCTGGCACTGAGTCCGGGTACACCAAGGCTTGCAAAGCCGATCAGGATTCCTTTCAGTAACAATATTAGCTTGCTCATAGTCTCCTTTCCGAGGAAAGCCTCGTATATCTCAAAAAATCAATTTATTATAACGCAAATTTGTTTCCAAAGCGTGAACAAAAGCTTTGATGAAAAAATATTGTGTTTTACAACGAAATACGGTATTACGGATCGGGCAAGGCGACAAGATCAAGATCCCAGCTGGGAACTCCCGCGGGGCGGGTGAGGAAAAACCGATAGCGCGGTGCGAGCTGTGCAAGCAACAGCGGGAGCGCAAACATGTCCTCGGGGCGGTGGTAAAGGGCAACGCGCAGGGCAGGGCGCGCGCGCCGTATCGTATCGGCACTGCCGCGCAGGGCGGCAGCTTCCGCACCCTCTACGTCAAATTTCATATAGTCCACGTCACGCCCTGCAAGCAGTGCGTCGGGCGTTTGCGTCGGTACAACGTCCCCTGCACGTCCCGTGCATAGCCCCGCGTTGCGATTGCCCGAGGCATCAAATGCCGCCTCGCCTTTGCGGTCAAGCACGGCAACGCGGTGACATTCGATCTTGCATCCTTGCGTGTCTTGTGCAAAGGCGGAAAGCTTTTTGAAATTGCGGCGGTCCGGCTCGGCGGCAAGCACAAAGCGCAGATCGGGGCATTTTTGCATTGCCTCGCGCGTGCTGTCACCGTTATAAGCACCGAGATCCGCCATGCTTGTAATGCGATGCGCGACAAGATAGTCCCAAGCAGAGCGCTTGCTCACAGCTTGCCCGAAGTCGGCGTGTGCGGCACGGTATTTGCATAGAAGCACGCGGTCATAGAGCGCTTTGGAGGGCTTGTCCGCAAACAGCGCGCGCGCCATGGCAAAATCCGCCTCATGCTTTTTGTAAAACGCCGTATCGAACAACGTATCACCGCAAACGGGCAGATCGGGCACGTAAAGCGGATAACGTGCCGCAACGCGGTCAAGCAGTGCCATGACCTCAGGGCGTGAGGAGCCGAAGGCAAGCAGAATAACGCACCCGTTTTCGGGGTAACGCTCTGTGACCTCGGCATAAGACATCACGCGCATACCATGGAAGCTGTGCCCTCGTACAAAGCCGTCGCTGGCGAAAACGCCTGCCACGGGTATGCTGCGTGCACAAAGCACACCAAGAAGCTTGTCCGCGCCGTTTCCCATGCCGTAAAGCAAAATGTCGCGCGTCTCGGCACGCAGCGTGTCCCAGAGGTCACAAGAAAAAAGGAGGGATGATATCTCCATGGTACAACCCTCCTTTTCTTGCTTTTGTTTAAGCCATGCTTTCGGGCAATTTTTTGCCACCGAGCAGGTGGAAATGCAGATGCTTTACGGATTGGCAGCCGTCCTCGCCGCAGTTGGTGATGACGCGGTAGCCGTTGACGAGCCCCTCAGCCTTGGCGATCGCAGGGATCACCTCAAAGATTTTCGCCATGTAAACGCTGTTTTCGGTGTTGATGCCGTCAGTACAGCAAATATGCGCTTTGGGGATCACCAAAGCGTGCACGGGCGCTTGCGGGTTAATGTCGCGGAAGGCGTACACCCAATCGTTTTCATAGATCCTTGCAGAAGGGATCTCTCCCTTTAGGATCTTGCAAAATAAGCAATCCATGAGTTCACCTCTTATTTCACGAATTCGGCGAAGATCGCTTGCAACGCTTCTTCATAAGAATCCTCGTCTACGCCGAGAATAATGTTTAATTCACTGGAGCCCTGGTCGATCATGCGGATATTGACACCCGCGTTCGAAACGGCATCGCAGACGCGTGCGGCAGTGCCCTTCGCCTTGACCATGCCGCGTCCCACCACGGCAATCAGGGAAAGCCCGTCAACGATCTCGATATGATCGGCGTGTACGGCGCGATTGATGCTGTGTAGCAGGCGGTCGCGCTTGCCCGAAAGCGCAGAGGTCGATACCACGATGCTCATGGTGTCGATGCCGGAGGGCAGATGCTCAAAGGAGATTTCCAGATCCTCCAAAACCTCCAGCACGCGGCGACCGAAGCCGATCTCGGCGTTCATTCTGTCCTTTTCGATGTTGATCGAGGAAAAGCCCTTTTTGCCTGCGGCACCTGTGATGACGTAAGGAGTATCGTATTCCGAAGCGTCGGAAACGATCATCGTGCCTGCGTCCTCCGGTGCGTTGGTGTTGCGGATATTGATCGGAATGCCGGCGTAGCGCACGGGGAAGATCGCCTCGTCGTGCAGCACCGTTGCGCCCATGTAGGAGAGCTCGCGCAGCTCGCGGTAGGAGATGGCTTCAATGGGCGGGGGATCCTTTAAAATGCGGGGATCTCCCATGAGAAAGCCCGATACGTCAGTCCAGTTTTCGTACAGATCCGCACTTGCGGCACGTGCCACGATAGAGCCTGTGATGTCCGATCCGCCGCGGGAAAAGGTTTTGATGGTGCCGTTGGGCATGATGCCGTAAAAGCCGGGGATGACGGCGTATTCGTGCTTTCCCAGCTCTTCGGAGAGCACGGCGTTGGTGCGCTCCTCGTCAAACGAGCCGTTATCCTTGAAAAAGATCACGTTCTCCGCATCGACAAAATCAAAGCCCAGATATTTGGCAAGGATCAGACCGTTGAGATACTCGCCGCGGGAGGCGGCAAAGTCGCGTCCCGATGCATGCGCCATGGCATTTTTGACGTAAGAGAGCTCCCCCGAAATATCGAAGTCAAGCCCAAGATCGGCAATGATACCGTTGTAACGGTCACAAACCTTTTTATAGTATTCGTCCACGCTTTCGTGGTTGCGGATCATATCATAGCAGCGGTAAAGCATATCAGTGACCTTGGTATCGGTCTTATGGCGCTTACCGGGTGCGGAGGGCACCACGTAGCGGCGCGAGGGATCGGCCTTGATGATACTTGCAACCTTTTTGAATTGTTCTGCGTCGGCAAGAGAGCTGCCGCCGAATTTCACAACTTTTGTCAGCATTGTCGGACTCCTTGAAAAAAATAAGCGGTAAACGCAAAAGTCTACCGCTTATATTATATGTTTTTCGATCTTATCTGTCAAGAGGCACACGGGGATTTTTGCCTCTTTTTTTGTGTTTTTGTGCTCAATTTCCTGTTTTTTCGTAGGTATAACGGTCTGCCTGTATGCGGAACAACCTCGCATAGCGTCCGTTCTGCTCCATCAGCTCGCGGTGCGTGCCTTCTTCAACCACGCGCCCGTTTTCCAGCACCACGATCTTGCTGGCAACGGTGGCGGAGGAGAGGCGGTGGGAAACGAAGAGCGTGGTCTTGTCGCCGCGCAGCTCGTCAAAGCGGCGGAAGACCTCTTGCTCGGCAAGGGCATCCAGTGAGGCGGTCGGCTCGTCCAGAATCAAAATATCCGCATCGCTGTAAAACGCACGGGCGAGGGAGAGCTTTTGCCATTGTCCGCCCGAAAGCTCCGTGCCTTTTTTATCAAACATACGCGTCAGCTCCGTATCGTAGCCTTCCTTTAATTCGGCGATCACGCCGTCCGCGCCCGCGCGGGATACCGCGTTCTGTAGCGTATCGTTGCTTGCTTCGCGCTCCAAATTGCCAAAGCGGATGTTGTCCTTGGCGGTGGCGGCGTATTTGCCGAAGTCCTGAAAGATCGGGCCGAACAGGCGATAAAGCTCTTTTACGTCATAGTCGCGCAGATCCTTGCCATCCAGCAGAATTTCACCCTCGGTGGGGTCGTAGAGTCGGGTGATCAGCTTGATCAGCGTGGTCTTTCCCGCGCCGTTGAGCCCCACAAGTGCCACCGTTTCCCCCGGACGCAGGGTGAGGTTAATGTCCTTTAAGACCATACGGTCGGAGTCGGGATAGCAAAAGCCCACGTGACGTAGCTCCAGCGTGTGCGCCGTGCCGCGCAGAGGGGAAGCGGGCGGGTCGATGCGGGGCACAACGGTAGGCCTTTCGCTAAGGAAGGAGAGCAGATTGTCAATAAACAGCGTGCCCTCGTAGATGGTGGCGGAGGTGGCGATCAGCGAGGTGATGTGCGCGGAGATCGAGGTCAGTGCCCCCGTGTAGAGGGTGTAGTCACCGATGAGATAATCACCGCGGAATACGCCAAGGGCGATGAGGGCAAAGAAGAAGCAGCTGACGACTGCGGAAAGCACGGCAAATACGGTCTGCCACACGTTCTCGCGTACGATCAGACGGCGAAGCCCCTTGTAATAGCGCTCGAAAACGGTGTCGTAGCGTTCTACCATTTCCTCACCTATGCCGAAAATACGCACCTCCTTGGCAAGCTCCTTGTTGGTGGAAACGCTTGCGTAATAATTCATGCGGCGGCGATCCTCCGAGCGATGGCGCACGTAGGTGAAGGTACGGCGGCGATAGATAAAATTGATCACCGCGGCGGGGATAGAGGTTACGGCAATGACCAGAGCCGCAAGGGGAAGAGCTGAGCAAAGAATGACAACGTATCCCGCAAGCGAGATCACCGTGCTGATCACGGTAAATGTGGAGTTCAGGATCGTTACGGGACGATTGCCTGCCTCACGATTGGCATTTTCCAGCTTTTCATAGAAGGCGGGAAGGTCATACGAGCAAAGGTCTATGCTCTGTGCCTGGCGCATGATACGCAGCCGAACCAGCCGCACCACGCGCTCCCCCGCCAAGCGGTTGATCGCTCCCGAGACCTGCGAGATCAAGCGGGTAAGGATCTTATAAACAAAGAAGTAGATCAGCAAGAACAACACGGATGAGGTCCAGAACTGTGCCTCGGTGGTCTGCGCGCCTGCGGTGACCACGCCTTGCAGCTCGTTTAGGATCTCGCGCGAGATCAAGGAGCCCGTCAGAGGCATGAGACCGTTGAACAATGCAATCAAAAAGAGCAGGATGAGATAGGCGGGACCGCTTTGCCAAACGAGACCGAAAATGTAGAAAAGCCTGCTGAAAAAGCCCCCCAGCAGCTCGCGCAGATAGCGCGGCACATCGGCGGGCGAGCGCGGCGGCGTTACCCGTTCGTATTCGTATTGTTCCGACGTGCGGGACATTGGCTTTGGCATGCGTTCACTTCCTTTTGCAATTGCTTGCGTTATTTTTTATTATAACACACTATGGATAGTTTATCAAGTGCAAAAAACGAAAAGCCTCTTGATTTGTTTGGCGCAACGTGCTACAATAAAGACAGTTTACGAAAAGCGAGGAATTGCCATGTCTGCATATTTGTTGCCAAGTGATATTCTTTTGCCCGATTTTTCCAAGGTGGAGGGTAAAAAATGGTCTGTTGTTGCCTGTGACCAGTATACCAGCGAGCCCGAATATTGGGAGCGTGTTGCACAGACTGTGGGAGATTCGCCTTCCACGCTGCAGCTTATTTTGCCCGAGGCACATCTCGCGCAAAGCGCCGAGCGCGTGCCCGTGATCCACGAGGCGATGAATTCCTACATCCGAGAGGTGCTTATCGCGCATCGCAACCAAATGATCTATCTGGAGCGCACACAGTCCAACGGGCGCGTGCGCTGCGGACTTATCGGCATGGTGGATCTGGAGCAATACGATTATAACAAGGGCTCGCGCTCTCTCATCCGCGCGACCGAGGGCACGGTGCTGGAGCGCATCCCGCCTCGCCTTGCGGTGCGCCGTGACGCGGCGCTGGAGCTACCACACGTCATGCTGCTGATCGACGATGTGCAACGCACCGTGATCGAGCCGCTTTCCGCCAAAACCGCACAATTTCAGCTTGCTTACGATTTTCCGCTTATGGAAAGGGGTGGCAGCGTCAAGGGCTATTTCCTTGATAGCGTCAGTCTTGGGCGCGTGAGCAATGCACTGGAGCGTCTGGTATCGCCCGAGTATGTGCGAGCGCATTATGCGGAAGGTGTCGCGCCGTTGCTCTTTGCCGTGGGTGACGGTAACCATTCGCTTGCTACCGCGAAAGCTGCATACGAGGAGATCAAGGCAGCGCACGGTGACAAGGCATTGTATCACCCCGCGCGCTATGCGCTGGCAGAGGTGGTCAATCTGCATGACGAGGCGTTGCATTTTGAGCCCATCTACCGCGTGCTGTTCAACGTAGAGCCCAACGAGGTGCTTGCCGCGCTTGAAGCGTATTCCTTCTCGTTGCGCGGAAACGCCGCACCGCAGCAGGCACGCTTTCTTTCCGCGGGACGTCGCGGCACCATCCATTTCGGCGCACCGTCCGAGCAGCTGGTGGTGGGAACGCTGCAGACCTTTATCGACCGCTATCTTGCTGAGCACCCTGAGGCTGAGGTGGACTACATCCACGGTGCAAGGACCGTGGAGACGCTTGCCGCAAAGGAGCGAACCGTCGGCTTTTTGTTCTCAGGCATGGAAAAGGAGCAGCTGTTTCCCACCGTGATGCTCGATGGCGCGCTTCCGCGCAAGACCTTCTCCATGGGCGCCGCGGCAGACAAACGCTTCTATCTGGAGTGCAGAAAGATCCGCTGAAGCACACAAAAATGCCACTTGCGTTTGCAAGTGGCATTTTTGTGTTATCCTACGTATTTTTGAATGGCGGTGCGGATCATGTCGGTTGCTTTTTCCACAATGGGAAGATCGCTTTCGACCGTGCCCGCAAGCGGTGCGCGGACACCGCCGAACTCCAGTCCCTCGCGCAGCTTCAGGGACGCCTTCATCATGGCATAGAGGTTGCCGTGACCCGAGCAGAAGGTGTAGATGATATTGTTGATGTCATATTGCAGAGCGCGTGCCGTGTCAAGGTCGCCCTCGCCGAGCAGAGCATTCAGCTTGAGGAAAAGCTCGGGCATGACGGAATACGTACCGCCGATGCCGCCGTCGGCGCCCATCAGGCGACCGCTGATGAATTGCTCGTCGGGACCGTTGAACAGCACGAACTCCCGTCCGTCCAGCGTGCCCTCGTATTTGAAGCGCTGAATGTCCTGCACGGGCATGGAGCTGTTCTTGACGCCGATCACACGGGGGTTTTTCAGCATCTCGCGCAGCAACGGCAAAGTGAGCGCCGTGCCCGCAAGCTGGGGAATGTTATAAATGATAAAGTCGGTGTTGGGTGCCGCCGAGGAAATGTCGTTCCAGTATGTTGCAATGGCATGCTCTGGCAATTTGAAGTAGATGGGGGGAATTGCCGCGATCGCATCCACGCCGAGCGACTCGGCATGTGCGGCAAGCTCCATGCTGTCGCGCGTGTTGTTGCAAGCCACGTGCGCGATCACCGTCAGCTTGCCCTTTGCCACCTTCATGGCGTGCTCCAGCGTCAGCTTGCGGTCGGCAACGCTCTGGTAGATGCACTCACCCGAGGAGCCGCCTACGTAAATACCCTTTACGCCCTTTTGGACGAGCCATTCGGTGTAGGTCTCTACAAGCTTTGGGGAAATGTTGCCGTTTTCGTCATAGCAGGCATAAAAAGCGGGGATCACGCCTTGATATTTTTTGATATTCATTATTATTTCTCCTTTTTATGATCGGATGTGTTATTCGCCCAGCAGCTCGCCCATTACCATATCCGTGATGGAGAGCATGCGAGGCAGATGGAAGGGACCCTTGAAGGTGGAGCCCTTGCAGGGCGGCTCGGTGGGCTTGCCGT
>CAZOFQ010000001.1:0-34988 GCA_964579105.1 uncultured Lachnospiraceae bacterium | reverse complement strand
ACCTACGTTCTCCAGCACGGCAGGGAACTCGGGGTGATAGTGGTAGCGGAGGATGGTATCGGTGCATTCCGCGGCACGAGCCTTGTAAAGAGAGCTTCTCTCGGGGTCTGTGCGCAGCATGATTGAGGTCATGTTCAGGCAGATCATGGGATTTGCAAAGCCGTGCCCCGTGCGTGTTTCGGGAATTCCTTTAGGGCCAAGACCCGTGGGGTCCTTTGCACCGTGCCAGAGATCCCAGTACATGTCGTAAGCGCGGCGAGCGCGCTCCAGATATTTCTGTTCACCCGTAAGACCGTAATACTCGGCGTTTGCCATGCTGTAAAAGGTCTCGGAGAAGAAATAGCGGCGCTGACGCAACGGCTTGCCGTCGGCAGTGACCGTGAAGTACATACGGTCTCCCGCCTTGCGGTTGATGCAATATTTTTCCATAAAATCAAGGCAGCTCTCGGCTGCTTGCATCCATTCGGGACGCTTGCCGTACAGGGCACAAAGACGGGAGAAGGTCCACGCGCAGCGTCCCTGCATCCACACGCTTTTGTCGGTGGAGTAGACCTTGCCCGTGCGGTCAAGGCAGGTGTAGACGCCGCCGTGCTCGCGGTCAATGCCGTTCTTCAGCCAAAAGCTTACGCAGCGCTCCAGCTCCGATCTGATCCACGCGCGCGCCTCGCGCATTTTTTGTTTATCCTTTACCATAATAGCTCTCCTTTAGTATAAATACCGTGTTCATTATAGCACGAACAATTTTACTTTTCAATACGTTGCAAAAAATTCTTGCCGCTTTTTTTACGCCTTCCCCGATTTGACAATCTTTTCGTTGCCTGTGCGGTATAATGGTGAAGCGATAAAGCGAGGTGAGGATGATGGAAGAGACCGTATACGGAGATCTTTTGTTTTTTATCAATTTCTGCATGGATTTTCAGTGCTTGTTTCTTACGGCAAAGCTGTTGCACCGCCCCTTTCCGCTTTTTCGCGCTATGTTCAGTGCGGCTTTCGGCGCACTCTATGCGTGTGCCGCGCTGTTCATATATACAACGGGCGGAATCGCGTTTCTTTCCGATCTTCTCGTTTGCTTTTTGATGTGCGCGGGTGTTTTTCTCGGTCGTGGGCAGGGAATTACTCGTTTGCCCATACCGTTTGCCTTGTATTTTGGCGTTTCCTTTGCCGTGGGCGGTGTGATGAGTGGAATGGCATCCTTGCTTTCTCGCCTTGATCTGCCCGCTTTGGAGGCGGGCGGAAGCACCTCTACCGCCGCCTTCCTTTTTCTTGCGCTGCTTGGAGGTGTCAGCACCTTTGTGTGGGGCAGACTTTGCCAGCGTCGTGCCAAGGGCGCGCGCGTGGGGCTGACCGTAATATTCGAGGGGAAGGAGCTTAAGGTGCAAGGTCTTGTGGATACTGCCAATCTGCTGTCAGACCCCATCAGCGGACGCCCCGTGGTTATTTTGGAAAGCCATGTGCTGCATACGTGGCTGCCCGCCCTTTCCTGCGTGCTGGAACAGGGCACGGCGCAGATCTCGTCTCTGCCGAAGCATCTGGCACACCGCGTGCGTCTCGTTCCCGCAGACAGCGTAACGGGGCACACGCTGCTTCCCGCGCTTTTGCCCGATGCCGCCTTTTTGGATGCGGGGCGCGGCGAGCAAGCTGTGGAGCTTTTACTCGCCTTTGCACCGCTTCGTGTGCCCAAGGATTGTCAGGCGCTTTTACCGGCGCTGTTACTTACGGAATAGAAGGAGGAAAAAGTGATGCTTCGCCGTTTGTTGTCTGCCGTTTTGCGGCGTTTTTCGCACCGTCGGGGGGTGTATTACGTCAACGGCCCGGATGTTTTGCCACCGCCCCTTACCCCCGAGCAGGAGGGCGAGATGCTCGCGCGCCTGCCGGATGACGAGCAGGCGCGCTCCACGCTCATCGAGCATAATTTGCGTCTTGTGGTCTATATTGCGCGTCGTTTTGAGAACACGGGGGCAGGGCTGGAGGATCTGGTCTCCATCGGCACGCTGGGGCTGATCAAGGCGATCAATACCTTTCGTGCCGATAAGAATATCAAGCTGGCGACCTATGCCTCGCGTTGTATTGAAAACGAGATACTGATGTATATCCGCAAGCGCAGTGCCTCGCGCAGTGAGGTTTCCATTGACGAGCCGCTGAACGTGGATTGGGACGGCAACGAATTGCTGCTATCCGACGTGCTTGGCAGCGAGGAAGAAAGCGTGGGACTTGAGCTGGAGCAGGAGGAAGAACGCCGCACCTTGCGTGCGGCAGTGGCGCGACTTGCGCCCCGCGAGCGATTGATCATTGAGCTGCGCTTTGGGTTTGGCGGAAAGCGGGAGCTGACACAAAAGGAGGTCGCGGATATGCTGGGGATCTCCCAATCCTACATTTCGCGTTTGGAAAAAAAGATCATCGCGGAATTGCGCGATGAGATCGTGGGAAAAATATAATTATGCTTTTTTATACTTTTTTTCAAAAACCCCTTGCAATTCGGAGCAAGCTGTGCTATAATTTACTGGATTCTGAAGAAAGGAAGGGTACTGAACATGAAGGCAGGAATTCATCCGTCCTATGAAGACGTTACCATCATCTGCGCTTGCGGCAATGTGGTAAAGACCAAGTCTACCACCGGCGGGGAAATGAAGGTTGAAATTTGCTCGAAGTGTCATCCGTTCTTTACCGGCAAGCAAAAGCTGGTTGACGTGGGCGGTCGTGTTGATAAGTTCAACAGAAGACTCCAAGGTAGAAAGTAATGCTTCATCGGGCTGTGCCCGAGCCCTTAAGGGCAAGTCGCGTGCAAGGTTTTTTGTGGTAGCGACTTGCCCTTTTGCTATTCAAGAGGTTCTTTTCCCGCATAGCATCGTTGACCTCGCTTGCCAATATGTGAATATTGGCTTTACTAAAACTCCGAGAGGGGAGATCGTATGGAAAAAAACGAATTTAAGGCAGGCACGCGCACAGCACTTGTGAGCGTGGTCACACGCGAGTGCACCGAGCAAGAGGCGAATGCCTCGCTGGAGGAGCTGCGCCGTTTATTGGAGACAGCGGGCGGCGAGGCTGTTTTTACTTTAATACAAAATAAAGAAGCTCCCGATGCGCGCACCTATCTGGGTAGCGGCAAGGCAGCGGAGCTTTGCTATTATTGCACCGTGAATGAGGTGGAGCTTGCCGTGTTTGACTGCGAGCTCACGCCTTCCCAGATCCGCAATTTGGAGCAGGTGCTGGGTGATGTGCGTGTCATCGACCGTTCCATGCTGATCCTGGACATTTTCGCCCTGCACGCCGTGAGCGGCGAGGGTAAGCTGCAGGTGGAGCTGGCACAGCTCAAATACACCGCACCGCGCCTGATCGGTAAGGGGGCGGCGCTTTCCCGCCTCGGCGGCGGTATCGGCACACGTGGACCGGGCGAATCGCAGCTGGAAACAGACCGCCGTCATCTGCAACGCCGCATTCATGCATTGGAGGAGGATTTGGAGGCACTCGCGGCGGGCAGACGCACACAGCGCCGTGCGCGTGACCGATCGGGTCTTGCGCGCGTGGCGATCGTAGGCTATACCAACGCGGGCAAATCCACACTGCTCAACTATCTGACCGATGCGGGCATCCTTGCCAAGGACCGACTGTTTGCCACGCTGGATCCCACCACGCGAAAATGCACGTTGCCCGGTGGCGAAACCGTTTTGCTCACCGACACCGTCGGCTTTATCCGCAATCTGCCCCACCATCTCATTCACGCCTTTCGTTCCACGCTGGACGAGGCGGTGTACGCCGATCTCTTGATGATCGTGATCGACGCCTCCGATCCCGAGGCAGCATCGCAGCTTGCCGTCACCGAAGAGCTTTTGGAAAGCCTCGGTGCCGGCGGCAAGCCCACCCTTTACGTGTTCAATAAATGCGACCTTGGCGCCGCCGCACCGGGGCTTGTGCGCCATGGCGGGGATTGCGTGTATATCTCTGCAAAATCGGGGCAGGGTGTAGACCTGCTGCTCAATCGTATAGAACAGCTGTTGCACGCGGGCAAGCGCCGCGTGACCTTCCTTTTCCCCAATGCCAAGCAGGGGCTTTTGAACCGCCTTTATGAAAACGCAACCGTGGAAGCGGTGGAATACGGCGCAGAGGGTGTGACCGTGACTGCCACGGTGGACGATAAGACCTACGGTCCCTTGAAGCAGTACGACACAAATCCCCCAAAGGAGAATGACGATGAGTGGTGATATTTTTCGTACCGTAGCGCGGGAGGCTGAGGCACAGATCGAGGAAAAGCGCTCGGTCTTCATTTGTGCGGTACGCCGTGTTGCCACCGAGGAGGAGGCAATGGCGTTCGTGAAGGAGCGCAAAAAGGCGCATCCCGATGCACGGCATACCGTGTTTGCCTACGTGCTGCGCAAGGGCGCGGCGCGCTATTCCGATGACAGCGAGCCCACGGGCACGGCGGGCATGCCCACGCTGGAGGCGATCCGCCGCACGGGGCTTGAGGATGTGGTGGCTGCCACCACACGCTATTTCGGCGGCATCCTGCTGGGGGCAGGGGGGCTCACGCGCACCTACGGTGCTGCCGCACACGCGGGGCTTGCCGCCGCAGGTGTGGCGGAATACGTACCGTTTACCACTTTTTTGCTTTCCTGTACCTATGCGGACTATCAAAAAATACTCCCCGAGCTGCCGCGTCTTGGCGCGCGGGAAAAAGGGACGGATTTTACCGACCGCGTGGAGATCCGCGTGGGACTTCCCTCGGAGCTGGGAGAAGAGTTTTGCCGCCGCATGGTGGAGCTCACCGCAGGGCGCTGTGTGCCCGAGGAGCTGGAGCGCGGCATGGATCTGAAATGAGGTGACGAGATGAAAAAGGAACACGACCGCATCCTATACGGTGTTCACGTGGGAGAGCACGGATTCGTTGAAGACGCTATCATCGACGAGCTGAGGGAATATCATGAAAAAGGCATCAATTTTGTGACTATACGACCGCCCGGAGGCAGACGCATTGACGAGCGATATTATCTGGACTGGGCGCGCTTCCTTGCACAGCATAACATGTACTTCATTTTTTTGTATGCGATCCAGTATCCGCCAAAGGGGGAAAGAAGTCATATATCCCCCGAAACGGTAGCGAAGATCAAGAGCATTGCAGGGGAATATTTTCTCGGGGATATGCTGGGAGAAACGGGAAGCTCCTATGCCTGCAAGCTGCCGGGGTATTACGGCGCAGGTCCGCGCTCGCAGGTAAGACCGCGGCAGGACGTAAAGGACATGGAGGAGGCAAAAAACGCCTACCTTGGCACCGTCAAGGGCTTTGCCGACACCGCGCAGTGGCTGGGGCTGGAGCATATCGCATCCGTTGAAGCAACGATGCTGAACAATTACAACATGGAGGTGGGCGTTGACCTTCCCTTTTGCGAAACACCCTGTGCCAATCCCGAGCTTGTGCTGCCCGCATTGCGCGGCGCGGCGCGTGCGAACGATTCACCGCTTTGGGGCACGTATATCGCGCACGAGTGGTATGCGGGAATGCGCCATTTTGACAAGCTCAAGCAAAAGCGCTTTGAAATGTGTTATAAGTATTGCTACCTTTCAGGCTCGCAGGTCTTCTGCCTGGAAAGCGGCTTATCCAATATCCATTCCTATGGGGTCGATCTTCCCGCCGATAACGAGCTTGCGCGTGCCAATGCCGAGGTCTTTTATCGTTTGGCAGGGAAAATGATGAAGGATGCGCGCCCCGCGGGCGGTCCTCGCACGCGCGTTGCGTTCCTGCAGGGAAATCAGGATAGCTTCAGCGGAGGCTGGGGCGGCGGATACGCCTGGAGTCAATTCAAGGAGGATTG
The DNA here is from genome assembly GCA_964579105.1 of uncultured Lachnospiraceae bacterium. Lineage (GTDB taxonomy): Bacteria > Bacillota > Clostridia > Oscillospirales > CAG-272 > Firm-07. The sequence continues at coordinate 29,184 of CAZOFQ010000001.1, read as the reverse complement.
GGCGTACGGCGATGCCGAGCATGCCTGGAAGATCGTAAAGGAGGTTTCCAAAAAACGAGACTGGTGGGAGCCCGACTGCTACGAGCGAGAGGGGCTGGACGCTTCTGCGGGTGTGCCCGACGGTGCTTATGATATTTTACCCGCCGCCGCCCCGCTTGACGCCATGGAGCGCTATGATGCTTTGATCTTTGTGGGATGGAATACCATGACACAGGAGCTTTACGACAAATTGATTGCTTACGTGAAAAACGGCGGAAGGCTGCTTATCACGGCGGCACATCTGAACACAAATCCCGTGCGCGGGGGAGAGCCAAGCTATCTTGCAGACGGTGATCTTACCGAGCTTGTGGGGTGTGCTCTTACGGGCAAGACCGTGCGCTCGGGGTATGGACACCGCTTCATCTCGGAAAGCGGCGTGCCCGGGATGCATTATCCCTTCCCCAACCTCTGCCCCGCGGACCCCATCTACTCCTGCGGGAACGTCAATTATGCGGAGGTGAGCGTGACCGAGGGAACGGTGTGCGCCATGCTGTCGGATAGCTTCCTGCATAACCGTGAGCCGCTTCCCGCTACGGTGGTGGAGCATACTGTAGGGAAAGGGCACGTGGTGTTCCTTACCGCTGCCGATTACGCAGGCAACGATGCGATCTATCCCTTGTATCGCTTCCTTGTGCGCGAGCTGTTGCGTGCGACGGGGGATGCACCGCTGGTGCTTGGTCCTTCCGCGTTGCGCTATGCGATCTACGGGGAGGATACCGTTTACCTGCTGAACACCGACTATGACCTGCCTTGCGCCGTAACGCTGCTGCCGATCTCCGAGCAGCCACAGACGCTGACGTTAGCACCCATGGAGCTGCGTAAGCTTCAAATGAAAAACGGTAAAGCGATCACGCTTGACGTTATGTAAAAGAAAAAAAGCGCGGAGCATCCGCGCTTTTTTCTTTTATGCATTGTTTTTTTCTATTGTGAAGCATCCTGGTAAATACCGCGATCGCGCACAAGGGGAACAGCGCGCCCAACAGCATTCCCACCTTCAGCCTCAATTGCTCGGGGGAGGATCAGGGCAAGGAGTAACGCCGGATATTGCCAACGCTCCACGCCGAAGACCGGCAAAAAGAGGGTGGCAAGGACGACAATGGCAACCACGCCCCATGCGTAGATCGAGTGCAGCTTGCTGAGCTCGCTGTCAGGATCCTCGGCGGGGATGGCGGCAACCGTTGGAGTGAGAAGGACCTCGGAAAGCCCACCCGATGCGGAGAAAAGAAGCGTTCCCACAAGGTTGCCCGCAAAGGCGTAATTCTCAAACACCACGGCAGCACGGCGTAAAGCACAAGGCCCGCAGCCGTGAGCAGGGGTGTGAATTTCACGGTCCTTGCAATATTGAATTTGTGCGAAAAAAAGGAGAAGATCAGATCAATGATCAGCTGTGTGAAAAAGCCGACCGGAACAAGCAGACCCAAAAGAGAGTAGGAAATGCCGTAAAGCGAGTGAAACGTCAAAAACAGCAAGGGGGGAAAGGTTGCTGATCACAGACATCGAGATGTTTGAGACGTAGCACGCCGGCTTCAGGCGCTTATAGCCTTGTGCCATGCCTTACTGCTCCAAAAGCTCCGCGAGGATATCGGAAAGCGTGACGAAATCCTGCATGGAGAGGCGCTCGCCGCGAATGTCGGGGCGCAGCCCTGTGCCCTCCACGGCGGCAATGCATTGCTCCTTGGAAAGTGTGGGGAAGCCCGCCTGCAAGGCATTGGGCAGCGTTTTGCGGCGTTGCTCAAACGCCACGCGAATGGTGCGGCGGAACAGCTCCTCATTTTTGGGGCTGTAGGGCTTTTGCTCGTGCAAACGGATGCGCACCACCGCGGAATTGACCGAGGGGGGCGGCATGAAATCGCCCGCAGGCACGGTAAATAAGCGTTCTGCTACACCGTAATAGTTGAGCACCGCGGTGATCGCGCCGCAATCCTTGCCGCCTGCACCCGCGCAAAGACGATCGGCGACCTCGGACTGGATCATGACCGTGATGTTGTGAAAGGGCAGTCCGCTTTCCAGCAGCTTCATCAGAATGGGCGTGGTGATATAGTAGGGGAGATTGGCGCAGACCGATACCCGCCCCGCCTCGAAATAGGGGGAAAGAAGCGCGGCAAGATCCGCCTTCATCACGTCCTCGTTGATCACGGTGACGTTGTGAAATTCGTTGAGCGTATAGGAGAGCGCGGGAATCAGGCTCTTGTCGATCTCCAGCGCTACCACGTTTTTGTAGCGTGCGCAGAGCTCGCGCGTCAGCGTCCCGATGCCGGGGCCGATCTCAAGGATCGTTTCCTCCTCGCTGTCGGTGCAGTAATCGGCAATGTCCTCGACCACTGCGCGGTTGGTGAGAAAGTTTTGCCCAAACTCCTTGCGAAAGTGCAAGCCGAACGCCTGCATGATGGATCTGACCGTTTTTACGTCACAAAGATTCACGTTGCTTCTCCTCAATGAAAAAATACAATATTATTATAGCTGCCTTCTGTGGCAAAGTCAAGCGCGAAGCAAAAAATCCCGAGCCGTCTCGGGACTTTTGTGTTATTTTTCATGCCGCGATGACCGCTCGATACAAAAAACAAACAGAGCCAAACCGTTTCGGTTTGGCTCTGTTTTTGCTGGTGGAGACAGTTGGAATCGTATTATGTGCTATATACAGGCGCATTTGCGATATAAAACACTATATATTGTGTTTTTCTCGGGGGGTGGGTACAAATCGGGAACGGATTGGGTGAATTAAAGGTCAAAAACAGACGAGAGGGCACGCCGAATTAGGTCGTTGTCATCGGGCATGACGTGCGAGTAGGTGTTTAAGGTTTGCTCAATATTTGTGTGGCCCAGTTGTCGGCTAACGGCGACGATAGACACGCCCTTGGAGATAAGTAGTGAAGCGCAGCTGTGGCGCAAGTCGTGGATGCGGATCTCCATTACGCCCGCCTTTTTTATTGCTGATTTGAAGGCATAATCTGTGCTGGATGTTGGCAGAGGGCGATTGCCGCCGAACACAAACAGATCTTGCGACCAGGCTTCTTTGTGTTCCTCTTGCTGTGCTTCTTTATGCCGCAATAGATCGTTAATGAAAAACGACGGGATAGCGACCGTTCGGACGCTCCCCTTGTTTTTCGGCGAGGTAATTGCGTACGTGCCGCTGGTTGTTTTGTTGGTGATGCTTTTGCTGATCCTGACGGAGGCTTCGTTTTTTGATATCATGATATCATTCCACGTGATAGCCAGGGCTTCACCGCGGCGGCAGCCGGTAACGTACAAAAAGGTGAAATACAGGCGGTATGTTGGATCGGTAACGCTTTTCGAAAAGGTCTTAAATTCATCTGGTGTCCAGATCTGCATTTCCTTTTGCTGCTCGGTGTTTCGAGGACGATCCACCTTGAGTATAGTATTGGTGATGTCAAAATATCTTACGCCGTATTTATAGATAGAGGCGAGCGTGCAGAAGATCCATTTCTTCGAGGCATAGCTGCGGTCGATCTTCTCAATCCAATCGGAGATGCTTTTGGCGGTGATCTCGTTCATTTTCTTGCCCGCAAAATAGGGACGAAGCGAGCTGTTGACCTTGCTGCATATATCAAGATACGAGGATTCTTTCACGCGGCTCTTAGTGAACGACAGGTATTCTGTCAGAAGCTCCTCAAACGTCATTTCATCAGGAGAGGTGGCTGTGCCGAGCTGCGGAGCTTGCTCTGCGGCGGCTTTTTTTGCCGCTACGTAGTCCTCGTAGCCGTATTGTGCATCCTTCTTCGTCTTGAAGCCGGAAAGGCGCTTATTCGTCGTTTTTCCGTCCTGTGGGGACATCTCGCGGAAGCGGACCGACCAAAGCCCGCTGGATTTGCTTTTTTCATACGAGGGCATAAATCCTCCTTGGTCTTGACAAAATACCACACGTTTGGTATAATGGCGATGGACGAAAGTCCCGGAGGAACACTAAGATGGTGGCGGTTGCTTCCCTTCATGGAAGGGAGCGAATTTCTTTTCTCCCTTCTGCTTTGGAGGGGAGGTGATGTGCATGTACCTTACATTGGAGCAGTTCTTGCTGCTCGGTGGCTTTATTGTCGCCCTTCTGCAATTTGTACTGACATTCATAAACAAAAAGAAATAACCGCCTGACTTCCACATAAGGCGGTTATTTCAATAACTGTGCATGGGGAATCAGCCGTTGCCGGTGTTCCTCTGCTTTTATTATAAACCGCAGAGTGTGTGTTTGTCAAGAGCTTTTTATAAAATTGTGGCTCGCCCGAGAGGGCGGGTGTTTTCTTATTCGCGTTTTTGCAATGCTTCGATATCTACCGTTATGGCGTTGATGTTGATCGCGAGCGCGATCATGTGCTTGCATTACAGGTATTCGGCAACGAGATCGGAGAAGGGCATGTCGGCAGATGTGGAATCCGACTTATCTTTAGGAGCGCCTGCCTCGGTTTTTTTGCGGCTACGTAGTCCTCGTAGCCGTATTGTGCATCCTTCTTTGTCTTGAAACCGGAAAGGCGCTTATTCGTCGTTTTTCCGTCCTGTGGGGACATCTCGCGGAAGCGGACGGATCACGGCCCACTGGATTTGCTTTTTTCGTATAGGGCATTTTTTTAGTTTTCTCCGTACAACGTGTATCTTAAACCGGCGATTTGGTTTTTTAGGCGCTGTATTTCTGCCGTGTAGCGTCCGTCGTCATTATCATCCTCAAGCTCGTCAATAATTGCTTCCAAATCTGCAATTTTGGCTTTGATTCTTGCAATTTCGGCATCCGAGTATTTAGAGTTCATTTTGTTCTCCTTTCAAAATACCATTTATAGATTATAAAATTTGACATTGTTGGAAAGAATGGATTGCTTTATGTTTTCGGAATCATGGGTGTTACTTAAAGAGTGATTTTCGCAGTAACGCATTGCAATAAAGTAGAGCTTACAAAAGACTCTGCCGAAGTCTGTGAGTTCGCAAGATTCTTCCCAACGCTTTCCGCTCCATGTGGCTGTTCCTTGTAGCTCTTTGTGTTCTACTACATTGCATAGGTCATGATTGAGAAACTTGCACCCGAAATCTTGATCTGACAAAAAAGAGCGCAAAGAGTACATAAAATAACAGATGTCTGTCATTTTGTGAATCTTTCGATTATAAGTTAAATGTTCTTCGATAAAATCCTTTTGCAGTTGTTCAGCAAATTTCTGCAAGACCAAACGTGCAGACTGTTCTTCTTTCAAGGTCAATTTACAGGAATTTGGCATCTCCATGTCGTTTTGAATATTATCAATAGAAAAGAAGAGGTCTGTTTTAGCAAGCCGTGCTACTTTTTGTTGCAAACCGTCTTTTAATACGTGTTTATAATACTTTGAGATAAAAAAAGCTGCAAAAACGATGCCTAATGGTATAAATGCCCATAGTGCTCCCATTCATTCTCCTCCCGTCGCCCTTGGGCGTTTTTTATTTTAGAATGATTTTTTGACCTTTGTAGTAAAGATGGGTTATGCGTTCTTCTGTTTGGCGATTTCGGCGCGGTGCTGCTCGTCAAGCAGGGCGGATACGTATCCGTCCACCTTGTTGCGGTTTTCCGCGTTCAAACGGCAAATTTTTGCCCACAGATCACCATTTGAGCCGTCTGCACCTTCGGGTGCGGATGGCCTTTCTTCTTTTCCAAGAAGATAGTCCACCGTGACACCGAAATAATCAGCGATCTTTTGGAGGGCGGTGGAGCGTGGGTGACGTCCTTTTTTCCACCAAGTAACAGTTCCGGTTGAAAAGCCAAGCTTTTGTGCTACTGCGTTTGGGGATTCGTTTTTTTGATTGCAAAGTTGTACGTATAATTCCCAAAACATAGGGTTTTCCTTTCTGCACAAATCGCACAAATCGCAACAATGAAAACTGTTAAACCGAAACAAAATTGCGAAAATTGCGAAAAACATATTGCCAAATTGCGAATTGTGCGATATAATGTACTCGTACCGAGATATTGACAAAGGGCATAACGCAAGGCCAAGTGTGTGTCACCACGCTTGGCCCTACGACCAAACTTCCTATATCCGTCTGCAACCGAGAGTTGCTATTTTTACCCTCCCAAGGGATGCGGCGTATGTTTTTGCGCAGGTCGTGCGAGATCGGCGTGCGGGGTTTTTGGATTTACCCGCTGCGCCAATCACACCGCAGGGCACTGTCGATACGGGTGTGACACCCCGTTTCTGTGGACGGTTGGGCCATTGTCCCTTTGGCAAGGAACCGCAGCTCACTTAACGATATAGTACGGCGGTAGCATCATAAGAAACTTTTTGAGAAGCTTCATCTGACCACCCCCTCGTATTGGGGTTATGGTAATGATTGCACAAGATTACCGCCTTTATTATATCAAAGTAAAAAGTATTTTGTCAATATCTTGGTACGAATAAGAACAAAGAAGGGAGTAGAGACGTGTTTAACGGAGAGAAGCTGAAAAATTATCTGAAGGAGAACGGCATCAGTCAGCTGGCGTTTGCCAAGAAGTTGGGGTGCTCGGAGGGGGCGGTGCGTCACATCATTGTAGGGATGAAGCAGCCGAGCTTGGCGATGGTGACGGATATTGCCCGTGTGATGGGCTGCAAGATCGACGATCTGGTCAGTATGCCGGAGGAGGGATAACATGGCAAAAAGAACGTTGACGGATATGGAAGTCGAGCAGGAGATCGCGCGCTTGAAGCAATCTCCTTTGGTGGCGCTGGGCAAGCAAGAGCAACGACTGATCTACAAGCGGCGGCAGTTGATGTACAACCTTCGGTGGTTGGAGAGTCGCGGCAAGGAGCTGTCCGAGCTGGGCGTCACCATGGAGAATATCGAGGAGCAGATTGCAAAAACAGACACGGCGCTCGGCGAGAACGAGAGCGAGGAGGCTTAACATGGACGCAGTAGCAAGACCGGGGAACGAGCTGTACATGCGTGCTTATATGGACGGGTACACGGCGGCGCTGGAGAAAGCGCAGAGCGAGGCTGCCAAGCCGTATCTGACCGTAGAGGACGTGATGGAGCGTTACAGCATCAGCAAGGGTAAGGCGTACGGCATCATGCAGGCGGTGCGGCACTGCTGCAACGGCGGCAAACTGAACAACGACCGCATGATCCTGCGCTCCGAGTTGGAGTGGTGGGAGAGCAAGCCGGAGGTGAAGTTTGTTGAGCGTTTATAGGACGTTTTTGCCGATTTTGCGAAGAATGTGGCGAAAATGCAAGATGAAAGTGGAAAAACGCCGTATAAAATTGGAAAATCAAAAGAAAAGAAATGGAAAAAAAGAAAAGCCGCCCCAGGCGCGGACGGCAAAAAAGAAAAGAGATCTCGCGCAAGCTTTGCGGGCAACGCGAGACCCCTAACAGGTCAGGAACGGGAACGTCCCTGTTCCTTGATTGTAGCATATTTTTATCGAAAAATCAAGGAGGAATTAAAAATGTCAATGACGATCGAACAAATGCGCGCAGAGGTTGCAAGGCTCTATCCGTGGCTCGGATGGAAAAGCAAGGTTGCCAACATGTCAGACAAGCAAATTTTAGCCATTTACAGCCGACAAGTCCTTGAGAAGGGCAATGGGAAGGGCGGTGGTGTGAAATGACTGCTATACTGCCAAAATCCGTGCGAGAACGTCACGAGAGGGAGGATGAAGCGCTCGCCAATGCCCTCAGAGCGCAAGCAAAGGGCATGATAAGCGCGATCAACCTTGAGAGAGGGGAAGGGACCCTGTACTTATCCGAATGCCTTGCAGCGGGCTTTTTTATGCTGTTTGAGCGTATGCCGATATTGTCGCCTCACCAGCGGCCCGATTGGTGTCGCGAGCTGATGATTGCCGACGCAGACCTGGACGGCTATGCCCGCCTTGTGCTGCGCTTGGAGGAAATGAAAGGAGTTAGAGTATGACACAGGTACAGATTGATGCCGTAAGAAAATTACGGGAGGTCAAATTAGAGGACACCAGGCTCGGTGATATGCAACGTTACCTCGCCCCCTACGTAACAGATACCTGCGCGCGTTTTTGCGAACAGAGCGAGGAGTTTGCCACCGCCGTGATGGCAGAGAACAAGTCGCTTGTCGGATGCTTGCAGACGTTGAAGCTCCCCGGGAGAGGGATGGGGTATTGTTCGGACTTTGACGTCTACCGCATGGCGGCGCAGTATTTCTTCCCCGAAGCGGACGTGGAGTGGAGTATGAAAATCTCCATGCCGGCGAAAAACCAAACGTCTGCGAAAATCCTTGATCTCCGTTTGGAGGACCTGCTTGGCTTTGGAGGTAAGAAATGAGATTTGCATATAAGGCGTTTGAGCCGGGGCTGGTGTGCCGCGGTGTGCAATTCAAGCCCATTGGCGAGAAGAACGTGACCGAGGCGGCGAACTGCGCGCGCAACGGCTGGCACTGTGCGGAAAATCCCGCCGATTGCCTTTCTTACTACCCGAACATACGCAGCTCGGTCTATTGCATCGTGGCTGTGGAGGGGGACACCGATGAGGACGCGAGCGACAGCAAGATCTCCTGCACGGAGCTGACGATCCTGCGCGAGCTCTCGCTCCCCGATTATTTCCTGCACATTTTGATCTACATGGCAAAGCACCCAAGCGCTCCGTGTTCTATAGCACAGAACGGGCGCGGAGACGCGGGGCACAAGGGCTACGCCGTGGTGCGTGGGCTTCGGCCTTACGCAAAGGGCAAGCTCGGTGACATCCTCGCCATGGCGCGCGAGGAGAACGGCGAGATCGTGCAGATCGCGGTGCACGTGGTGGACGGGGAGACGATCCCCGAGGATACTTATATCGACATAGACGGCAGAAAGGAGTACCAAAATGACGGACAAAAATGAGTTTGCGGGTATGCCGGACATCCCCGCTCATGTTTACGAGCAGATCGACAAGGGCTTTCACAAGTACCTGTTCTTTGAAACGATCAAGAGAGGGCACCGCCGCTACACCTGTACGGCGTGTCACAAAACCTTTGACCGAGGGGAGAACGTGCGACAGCGCACGCAGACCTATGAGGACACCGAGTTGTTCCACGCAAAGCACAACGAGGACGCGACCTGCCCCTTGTGCAGTGCGAGGGCTACGGTGAAGAATATCAAGATCTGCGACGTAGGCAATTTCCGAGAGATCGGTTGCCGTGTGGTGATTTTGGCTCTTGCCGAGGACGACGTATGGCTACGCGCCGTATATGCGGAGCGTGATTATTACAACCGAGAGGGCGTGCGGAATATTGCGGGCAGGACGGATTTTCACGACGTGAGCCGCTATCATCTTACGCCGGGCAAGGCGGACGTGTGGCGTTATTTTTGGCATCACAAGCAATTTTATCGCGCAGAGCCGCACGGTCCTTTCTTCCGGCATCACGCGGTTTGGAACGAGCGACACGATTACAGCTTTATCAACGCGGGCGAGAGGGGTGTCGAGGACACCTTCCTACGCTATCACAGCTCGCCGTGGAGCGATAGTACGTTGGTGCAATATCTGTGCCATTACGCACGTTATCCTCAGCTTGAAATGATGGTAAAGCTCGGGCACCGTGAGGAGGTGTGGGATCTTGTGTTCCGAAACGAGGAAAACGGCCTCAACTGGGACGCCAAAAAGCCGTGGGAGGTGTACGGCATTACCCACGAGGAATACAACGAATGGAGAAAAGGTCCGCCCTCGCTGCGCGTGCTGAAGATCTACAAGCGCGTACACGGTAAGGGTGCCAAGGATTTTGAGTTTGCGAGAGCGATCAACGAGTGTTCCACCGGCTTGATGCCGATCTACAGCTTTATTGCAAGGGCGCGGGAGTATAAGGTGAAGCCGCAGGAGCTGCTTCGCTACGTGCAAAAGGTGCAGGCAAGCAGTGCAGGTGCGTGCTGGCACTGTCCCGGCATTACAATACGGCAGGCGTTTGATCTTTACATGGACTACATGGAGCTGGCGAAAAAGCTCGGCGTGAAAAAGAGCATTTCGCCGATGCCCAAGGATCTGAAAAAGGAGCACGACCGTCTGCTTGGTGTGAAGGAAAGGCAGAATTTGAAGCAGAAGCGCAAGGAGGCAGAAAAATGGCACAAGCGGATGCTTGCAGAGGCCGAGAGAGAGGCGGCGGGCTTGGAGGAGAAATATTCGCGTATTACCAAGTTCTATGAAAAGGCGGCCAAGAAATACGCCTACGTGGGCAAGAAATACGCCGTGGTCGTGCCGACGTGCATCAAGGATATTCTGTTTGATGGCAAGGAGCTCGGGCATTGTGTAGGCCGCGCGTGGGAGCGTTACCTTGATCGCATCCGATCGGGCGAGAGCTTCCTTTTGTTCGTGCGAATGGCAAAGAAGCCGCAAGTGCCATATTACACCATTGAAGTGGAGCCGAGCGGCACGGTGCGGCAAAAGCGCACCTACAACGATACGCAGGACCACAATATCGGGGAGATCACCGCTTTTCTTGCTGAGTGGCAGGCGGCGATCCAGGATAAGCTCACCGAAAAGGACAAGCAGGCGGCGAAGGAAAGCCGCATCAAGCGCGAGCAGGGATTTGCCGAGCTGCGGCAGAACAAGACCATTGTGCGTAACGGTCACTTGCAGGGCAAGCTGCTTGCCGACGTGCTGGAGGCGGATCTGTTGGAGGTTGGCTTTGCCACGGATGAAACAAAGAAAATCAAGGTCCGAGAGGGCAGAAAGAAGGCAGTATAAATGGCAGTGAAGGATTTGAACATGATCGAGCTGAAGGACGGCGAATTCGTGGACAAGACGGCGGTGGTGCCCGAGAGAAGCGCGGAGCGCATCGCTATGGAGATCAACATCATCAAGGAGAGGGCGGCACGCGACTTGCTCTCGGCGGCGGTGGATGTGGGGCGGCTTTTGTGTGAAGCCAAGGACAAGGTACCGCACGGCGAATGGGGCAACTGGCTCTCGGAGAACGTTTCCTACTCCGTTTCCAACGCCAACAACATGATGCGACTTTACCAAGAGCAGCAAGCAACGGCGCAGATCGACATGTTCAGTAACAATGATTTTTCGATGTTTGAGGGCATGTCACCCTCGCAGGTGCTCGCCCTTCTCCCCGTACCTCGTGAGGAGCGCGCAAAATTCATCGAGGAGAGCGGCGCAAAGGAGATGTCGGTCCGAGAGATCAAGGAAGCGGTAAAGGCGCGCGAGGACGCCGAGAAACGCGCCGAGGAGGCAGAGCAGCGCGCAAAGCAAGCAGAGGAGCGTGCCGGCAGGGCGGAGCAGAACGCCGAGGATATTTCGGCACGCCTGGAGAGTGCGGAAACGCAGATCAAGCTGATGGAGTCGATGCCCGCGACGGTACCCGACGAGGAGATCAAGCGCATCCAAAAGGAAGCCGCCGAAAAGGCAAAGCAGGACGCGGAGAAGAAGATCGCCGCCGCAAAGAAAAAGGCAGAAGCCGAGCTGGAGAAGGCGCGTGCGGAGGGCGCGGAGGCGGTGAGGAAGGTGGAAGCCGAGAGGGACGCCGCCATCAAGGCAGCCGAGGAGCAGGCACGTAAGGAAGCGGAGCAGGCAGCTGCCGAGAGGATCGCCGAGATGGAGAGGGAGCTTGCCTCGGCGCGCGTGAGTGCTTCGCCTTACCTCTTGCGCTTCAAGGAGCGCATGGAGGTGTTCCAAGCCGACTATGCCGCTATGCTTGCCGTGGTGGATGAAGCCGAGCGCGAGGAGCCCGAAACGGGTGCGCAGCTCCGCGCAGCGCTTGCACAGATCGCGAGTGCGCTGGTGGGAGGTTGAGATGGCAGAACGCAGGATGTTTACCAAGAAGATAACGGACAGCGACGCGTTTGCTAAAATGCCCGCAGCGGCACAGGCACTCTATTTCCACCTCAATCAAGGGGCGGATGACGACGGCTTTAACGATCAGGTTTTGATAGCTATGACCAGAGCGCACGCAAGTCAGGATGATATGCAGATCCTGCTTGCAAAGCGCTTTGTGGTGATGTTTGAGAGCGGCGTGATCGTGATCAAGCACTGGCGTATGCACAATCTCATACGCAAGGATCGCTATACGCCCACTACATATACTCGCGAGCGTTCGCTTTTGGTAATCAAGGAGAACGGTATTTATACCGAAAAGCATCGCCAGATCGGCGTTGGCACAGAGTTTGGCAACCAAACGGCAACCAAATGGCAACCAAATGACAACCAATGGTTGCCACAGGATAGGTTAGAGTTAGGTAAGGATAGGTTAGGTTATACCACCACTACCACCACCTCTCTATCCAAAGAAAACGCGGGCGCAGGCGCGCCGGCGCGCGAGGAAAAGGACGAGGCGACGGAAAAGAGCGAGATATCACCGCCGACAGTGACGCAGATCTACGCCTACATGACCGAGGAGCTTGGCGAGGACATAACAGCCACAGAGGCTGCCAAGTTTGCGGCGTGGAATGAAAAATTCGGCTGGGATTGCTTACCGAACTGGAAGGGCGCGGCTGCTCTTTGGTGTGCAAGGCGCGAGGAAAGGGGCAAGTGATGGCTCGGACTAAAAACGTGGACGCGCTGGTAGAGCGCGAGTGTTGCATCTGCGGCAGGGTGTTTCTCCCTGCCGTGCAGCACGTGTTCAAGGTCACGGGACGGTGGTGCTGCACCTATCCGTGCTACTTAAAGCTTCAAGCGCAGATCGAGGCAGAAAAAGCCGCCGAGCGGGCGGCGAGAAAATCAGAGAATAACAGACGTTTGCGAAAACGGGAAGGAGAGGGAAATGGGGCAGTATGAAATGCGTGCGCGGTTGGAACAGCTGCTCGGTGCCGAGAGAGGGCACGTGCTGCCGGGATGGATACACGATTACGGAATTCGCTTGCTTGCCGAGCACCTGCTCGCCGAGGGTGTGCTGGTGCCGCCCGTAAAGTATGGACAGACGGTTTATGCGGTCCTCTTTGAGGGCGACGAAGCGGAGATTTACCCATGGCAGGTGCAGGGTATTGCCCACATGCAAGACAAATGGTATGCCGTAGAAAAGGACGGTAGCGAGTGGGAGGTGGGCGCCGCGTGTTGCTTTCTTACCGAGCAGGCCGCTGAGGAATACAAAAAGCAGGAGACGAAAAGACGGACCGTCGAGGACGCCGGTCCCTACAAGGAGGAAAAGAAAAAATGACAAAGCTGCCGACAAAATTGGTTGATGCCGGGGAATGGCTGAAGAGCTGCAACAAGAGCTGGATGTACTACAACACCGCAAAGTACGTGGTAGACCACGCACCTACCGCGCAGGTTTACGGGCAGTGGATCTCCATGAAGGAGCGTATGCCCGCTGTGTCGGATGAGTACATCGTGATGATCGAGGGGGCTGACAAGTCTACATGCTTGTATTACGATACTGACGAGGGCGTGTGGTTTGACGAGCGCGAGGAAGAAACGACATACCGCGTGACAAAGTGGATGCCGCTGCCGCCTTCCGACGGGTCAACAACGGCTGTAATCCTTGAAAAAGTGGATAGCAAAACGGTGATTGCACCTTGCGGCATTGTGCGAATTGTCACCGAGAACGCGGCTTGCACCGTATTCGTGGGCGAGGAGGAGTGCTTGACATTTGCAGATTGCGAGAAAAAAGCCGTTGAGATGGGGTGGAATCCCGAAAACGACTGCTCTGTGGTGGTGATAGCCGAGCAGGAAAACGCCGGTGCGGTTTACAAGCTCGGCAATCATATCGAAAAGGGCGGACGCGACATCTGGGAAAAGGTAGGTGAGACACTTGGCTATGCGTGACGCTGTGAAGAAAATCTACATCGCCGGCAAGATCACGGGGGATGCATTCTACCGAGAGAAATTCGCCGCAGCGGAACGCAAGCTGCGAGGAGAGGGCTTTACCGTCCTCTCTCCTGCGCTCCTGCCCGAGGGGATGAGCAACGCCGAGTATATGCGGATCTGCTTCGCCATGATCGACGTCGCGGACAAGGTTGCCTTCCTGGAGGACTTTATCGAGAGCCGGGGCGCGCGGCTGGAGTGGGACTACTGCGCGTACACCCATAAGGAAGTGGTGCTACTGTGAAGGCTGACGAATTAAAGCTCTCCAACGAGTTGAAGGAGCAGATCGCCGTGGTGGACTATTGCACGTTGCGCGGCATAGACATCGTACATATCCCAAACGAGGGCTACCGCAAGGCAAGCGATGTGGCGCGGGAGATTTTTGCGGAGATTGAAACGCTCTTGAATTTGAACAAATGCTATGGAGATAGCGGAATCTATTTTGAGCGTGATATTGAAGCGGATATTGCCGAACTCAAAAAGAAATACGAAAGCGAGGGAGCAGAATGATTTGGAATGTAAGTGTTGGTGTCCGTTTGACTATTGACTATGACGATATTGAAGCGGATGACCGTGAGGAAGCGGAGCGCATAGCAAAAGAGCGAGCCGAGGAAGATATCGACTACAATAACGCCGAGTGGGGCGGTACTACCGTTTACTGTGCTTGGACGGACGAAGAAAGCGAGGGAGCAGACGATGAGTAATAACGAAAGTCCATACGGTGCGTTATTTATCGGCTTTTTGCTTGGCTGTGCTTTTGTGACAATTTTGCACTTGATATTCTGTTGAAAGGAGAACAACCGATGAATGAACTGAAACCCGAAGATGTGATGGACAACCACACAAAAGAAAAAGTCATTTGTCCGTGGTGCAAAGAAGAAATGCGACCATATCCGCATCAAGGATATTATTGGTTTGAGTGTAAATGCGGTGCAAGAACACCGAAATTATGGCACGCAACACAAGAACAAACACGGGAAAAGGCGTTATCTTATGCCGCCCTTCTCCGTGAAAAGGATGCCAAGATAGCAGAACTCCAAAGCATTGCGGAGCATCAACAATCGTCCAATATGAAGCGGTACTTTGAACTCAAAGAAAAGGACAAGCAAATTGCCGAAAAGGATTCTCTTATCGAGATGCTATCCGAAGATAGGATGGGGTGGGCTGATGAAGCCGTTAAAGCGCAAATGCAAGTCAACGAAAAGGGTGCGGAGATTGAGAGGTTACAAGCCGAAATCAGCAGATTTTCCGAAGCCCTATTTGAGAAGATGAAAACCGCAAGAGCCGAAGCCATCACCGAATTTGCGGAGAGGTTGAAACAAGCATCCTATGCCGATTGCACAATCACTGGATATAGGCATTATATTGTCGATGTTGCAGACATTGACCAAATCGCAAAGGAAATGGGGGGTGGTGCAAATGCCGAAGCAAAAGATCGAGCTACTCCCCTGCCCGCAATGCGGGACGGTGCCGCGCATGGAGTTTAGTAGTAAGCTGCTGATCTGGTGGCTCTATGGGAAGAAAGACTGTCCTTCCTGTGAAAAGGAGAGCGCATTCCTGGAGGACCGCGAGGAGAGCATTGCGGATTGGAATGCTCACGTGGAGCGAGAGAGGGCATTCCATGGCTTGCCGTGAGTGTGTGCACCTACATATCGTGGGCGGTAGGATCATTTATGCGCGCTGCCTGCTTGGCCACGCGCTATTCGAAAGGTACGGAGAGGGCAGGCTGGACCCTGTCACGCACACCTGCCCCGAGGAACACGGCGCGGCGCAGGTGGTGCAGAATCAAATTGACAGACGTTTGGGAAAATGAAAGGAGGAAAGATCATGGAGCGTGAAAAGGTACGCGAGGAGCTGGCTCGCATACGTCAGCTTTCGCAAAACGCGGAAGCGGTGTGTTGCGCACGGGAACGACGAAAGCGGCGCATGACCTTGCTAAAAAGAACCGAGGATGCTGCCGGAGAGAAAGTCTTCTCGGTCTTTGAAAACGAGATCGACGAGGTCAACAATATGGAGGCGCGGTACATAGCAGCAAGCGGTCATTTCGGCGCTGTCGATCGCACCATTTTGCTGGAGGGGCTGATGGGAGGCAAATCCTATCGGACACTTGGAGAGCAGCTCGGCTATACCTCGGAGAATGTGCGAAAGCGCGCGCGGCGGATCATCATTAAATTGACCGAAATACTTTAATGCAAAGGGTGTTGCACCACGGTGTAACGCCCTTTTTACTTCGAAAAAATGTCCCGATTTTCCCGTTTTGTCCCGCAAAATCCCGCATTTTCCCAAAAGTGTACCGCGCTTTCCCAAAAGTGTACCGCCAAATCCCACTTGGTTTGTGCTATAAGGGAAAAAGAGGCACACAAAGTGTGAAAGCAAAGGAGGGATGTCGGTGCCGAAGGGAGAGAAATACAACGACAATGTTCGGTATCGTGCATTTGCTCTTTTAACCGCCTGCAACAACGTGCGTGCAGTTGCCAAAAAATTAGGATTGCCGGAATCCACCGTGCGGAATTGGAAACACGAATACGAGAAAAATCCAGATGAAGTGTTTGCGAAAGTTTGCGCACAGAAAAAACGTGAGTATGCCGCGAAATCCTTTTTGGCGATGGATTCGGCAATGGATTTAATGATGCGCCGCATGGAACGGGCTGCCACGCAGGAGGATATCCTTGACGAGCTTTGCGAGGCTGTGATGGAGGGCGTCGAGAATCCAACACAGGCGGAGCGCAAGGCGATATATGCCAAATTTGCAGCGATGCGGATTGACGACGTGTCGAAAGTGTGCATGACCTACGGCGTATTAAGCGACAAGCTGGCGGCATCCTTGGCAGATCAAGGCGAGACCAACGCGAGCGAGCCTACGACGATGGTGTTTGCAAACCCGGAGGAGGCGGCGTATGCCGAGTAACGTTTGTTACGTGGGCGAGCCGAATGAGAAGCAAAAGCTTTTCTTTTTGGACAAACACAAGGTTATCGGATACGGTGGAGCTCGTGGCGGCGGCAAGTCCTGGTCAGTGCGCAAAAAGGCGTTTTTGCTTTGCAAGAACTATGCCGGCATCAAATGTGGCATATTTCGCCGCACTTATCCTGAGCTGCGGAATAACCATGTAGGACCGTTGCAAAAGGAACTGCTCGGGCACGCCAAATACAATGAGAGCAAAAAAATCTTTGCATTTCCTAACGGCTCTGCGATTGAGCTGTGCTATGCGGATAACCTCAACGACCTCAATCAAAAATTTCAGGGTCAAGAATATGATGTGCTGTTCATTGACGAGGCAACACAGATCCCGGAGGAATGGTTCAACATCATGAAGCCTTGCGTGCGCGGCGTAAACAATTTTCCAAAGCGCATTTACATTACGTGCAATCCGGGCGGGGTTGGCCACAATTGGGTAAAGCGCTTGTTTATCACCCGTTCCTACACGCCCGAGGAAAACCCGGACGATTACAGCTTTATTCAAGCATTGCCCTCCGACAATAAGGCTCTGATGGAGAGCAATCCGGATTACATCCAATATTTACGCTCCTTGCCGCCACGCCTGCGGCAGGCGTGGCTTTACGGCTCGTGGGATGTGTTTATGGGGCAATTCTTCGAGGAATTTACCGATGATCCTGCGCACTATGAGGACCGGCGTTTTACGCACGTGATCGCGCCCTTTGAGATTCCGTCCTCATTCTCCATTTATCGTTCGTTTGACTGGGGGTATGCGAAGCCGTTTTCTTGCGATTGGTGGGCAGTGGACGGCGATGACCGTGCTTATCTGATATTGCAGTTGTACGGCTATACGGGCCAGCCTGACGAGGGTGTAAAGTGGACCGCAGACAAGGTGTTTTCGGAGATAGCTCGCATTGAGCGTGAGCACAGATGGTTAAAGGATAAAAGTATTTCCGGCGTGGCAGACTCGGCAATCTGGGCAAGCGACGGCGGCGAAGCCATCATAGAATCGGCGCGACGGCATGGCGTGTCATTTCGCAAATCGGACAAGACACGCATTCCGGGATGGATGCAGGTGCACTACCGTCTTGCATTTGACGAGGAAGGATTGCCGATGATGTATTTTTTCAATACTTGCAAGAATGCGATCCGCACCTTGCCGCTTTTGCAGTACAGTAACACCCAGCCCGAGGATCTGGATACCACGGGCGAGGATCACTTTGCCGACAGCATGCGCTATTTTTGCATGACGCGCCCCGTGGCGGAGCGAGACGTGATTGGAAAGAAGATCGCGCACCCTTACGATCCGCTTAACCAGTTCAAGGACGAGCAGAGATATTCAAGATTCAGGAGGAGTATATGAACGGAAATTCGTTGTTGCCCGGCATGGGCGTGCCCGGCGAAGGCGTTGCTATCAATGTGGCAGAGCCCATGCTTATTGATTTGGTGGGCGGGAAAGCTCAAGAGGAAGCCTTGCCTATCGGAGTCGACCAGATCAGAAAGGCGGCGGAGATCATGCGGAAATATCGTGATGGCAAGAAGCGGTTAGAGGATCGAATCGTGAAAGAGGAGGAGTTTTGGCGCCGGCGCGATTGGAAATACATAGACGGCAAAAAGGAGCAAACCCAGTTTGCAACACCTTGGCTTTTCAACTGTGTGATTTCCAAGCATGCGGATGTAATGGACTCCTATCCTGCCGCCAATTTACTGGCAAGGCAACACGATGATGTTCCGGAAGCCAAAAAGCTTTCCTCCATCATACCCGTAGTTCATGCGCAAAATGATTTTGAAGCCACCTATTCAGATGTGGCTTGGTACACACTCAAGCATGGTGGCGGTGTGTTTGGTGTGTTCTGGGATTCCGCTAAGCACAACGGGCTTGGCGACATTTCGGTGCGTTGTGTGGATTTTCTCAATCTTTTTTGGGAGCCGGGCGTGCATGATATTCAAAAATCAACAAATGTCTTTCACGTGGAGCTCGTTGACGTAGACCACGTTAAGTCCCGCTATCCGCAAGCCGATGGAATCGGTACAAATGCTTCCGCCATAAAGAAATATGTTTATGACGATAACCTTGACGCTTCGAGCAAGGCTTTGGTTGTGGATTGGTATTACAAGAAACTGAACGCCTACGGTCAAAGCGTTTTGCACTATTGTAAGTTTGTTGAGGATGTGGTGCTATTCGCATCCGAAAATGATTCGCAATATGCAGCGGGTTGGTATGAGCACGGACAATATCCGTTTGTGGTACAGGCGCTTTATCCCGTGGAGGGCAGTATTTGTGGCGAGGGGTTAATTTCCGTCGGCGAGGAAACGCAAATTCAGATTGATCTCTTAAACCGTGTAGCGATCGAGAACGCACTTGCGGGATGTAAGCCGCGCTATTTCATGCGGAAGGATGCAGGAATAAGCAAGGAAGATTTTGCCGACTTGACCAAGTCTATTGTTGAAGCGGAGCATGGACTCGGCGATGATGATGTGCGTCCAATCGAAAGTAAGGCACTTGGCGGTAATTACATTACCTTCCTCAACAACAAAATCGAGGAACTGAAATATTGTACTTCCAATCAAGATGCCAATAACGGTGTGGCACCAAGCGGCATCACCGCTGCCTCCGCGATTGCCGCGTTGCAGGAAACGGCAGGGAAAAACAGCAGGTCTATTAACAAAACATTTCACCGCGCATTTCGCGAGGTTGTGTATTTGGAGATAGAGCTGATTCGCCAATTCTACACAGCCCCTCGTGAGTTCCGCGTCATCCCCGATGTTGTGGAGCAGGGAGCGGAGCAGTATATTACCTACGACAACGCAAACCTCAAGCCGCAAGAGCAAACCATTGCAGGGAAGGATATGGGGGCTCGTGTTCCCGAGTTTGATATTGCTGTGACCGTGGAAAAAGAAAGTCCTTACAAAAAGATGGAGATCAACGAGCTGGCGCTTGGATTCTATCAAAAAGGATTTTTCAACCCGCAAATGTGCGATCAAGCGCTCATGTGCTTGCGCATGATGGATTTTGATGGCAAGGACAAGCTGATGCGCGAAATCAGTCAAGCGGGAACCTTGGCGCAGAGGCTGCAAATGCTTCAGGCGCTTGCAATGAATCTTGCTCAAAAATATGAGCCTCAGACCGCATTGCAAATAGCCCAAACCCTTGGCATTCAAAGCGTGATGCCGACTCAAGAAGGCGGAGAAATAAGCCTTAATAAGGCAACCCAAGAGCCGGCACAGGTCGCAATGGCGCGCGAACGTGCAAGGAGCAGTACGGAGGCGCGATGATTACTTTGAAAATCGCTCCGTTACGCTTGGAGGCACAAGGGCACGCTGGATATGGCGAGCGCGGTAGAGATATCGTGTGTGCCGCGGTGTCAACGTTGTTCTCGGCTCTTTCTTTAGGATTAGAGCGCCAACGGAACTATGGCCGCCTCGAGTGGCTTGTTGTGAAGTTAAATGACGGATCTGCGAGGATATCTGCAAAGCCGATTTCCGAACATCATCGAGAGGTTCAGCTCTTGTTCGATGTGTTTGCACAGGCACTTGTGCAGATCGCAGATCAATATCCCGAATATGTCAGGGTAGCGCCCTGATGTAGATAAAGCGAGTTCACCGTCTCGCAATCAAAACGGCAGAAAGGAGATTGTATGAACAATCTGAACGGTAAAATGTTTCTGCAACTGTTCGCAGACGGCGGCGATGGCGGTGCCGCTGCTGTGGGAGATGCCGGAGCAAACGGCGACAATGTCGCCACGGGTGTAAATGGTACAAACGAACCGGACGCGGAAATCGAAGTGCCCGCCTCCATCCCCGAGAAGGCAAAAGAAGTTTATCGCAGAGCGATGAAATCGCGCAAGCAAAGGGCGGGGGAAGCTACTCCTGCCGTTGAGGGTGCGATTGAGACGGGTGATGCCGTCAATAAAACCGCCGAGGAGACTCCTCCCGATACAGCGCCCAAAACGCGAGTTCCTTTTTCGGAGCTGATAAAGAGCCCCGAATACAAAGACGAGTTCACGCAGTACATGAGAGCCGCCATCAAAGACCGTTTCAAAAGCGCGAATGCACGAAACGCCCAGTCCGATGAAATTCTTTCCATCGTTGCCAACAAGTACGGGATCGATCCGCAAGGCAAAACCTTTCTTGACGATCTCAAAAAGGCGATTGAGGGGGATGATGCCTACTTTGAAGCTTATGCCGCAGAGCATGACATGACGACCAAGGAAGCGCGCCGTGTTCTTTCGATGGAGCAGGAGATCGCTGCAAGGAAAAAAGCAGACGAGGCGAGAGAAGATGCGAAACAGGTTGCAAGGCTTCACAGCAATGCTGCCGACACGCAAAAGCGTTTTCCCTCGTTTGATCTTGATGCGGAAATGAAAAATCCCGAGTTTGTACGGCATCTGGCCGCCGCTAACGGGAACACCACCGCTGCGTTTATGGCTACGCACTATGATGATGTGCTTACGCAGACGGTGCAAAGGGCCACTCAAGACGCCGCGCGTGCTACTGTGAACAACATTCGGGGAGGTTCGGCGCGCCCCGCCGAAAATGGAGTCTCTGCGCCCGCCGCGCCTGCGAAGGCGGAGAGGAGCTTTTCCGGAATGAATCTGCAACAGATTCGTGCTGCTGCAGCTGAAATGAGGAGAAAACGGGGCGGCTAAAACTTCAAAGAAAGGAAACCCCAAACATGAGACTCAAAGATGTATTTAACGACGGCAAAATGAAATTGCAGTTGTTTGCCGAGTTCCCGGACGAGGCAATTCGCAATACGCAAAAAACGACCAGCGCGAGCATGTCGCCCACCATGAAGACCTTTTACGACACCTCGCTTTTGGAAAACGCACGCGAGAGCATGGTCTTTTCCCAGTTTGCAAAGAAACAGCCCGCTAAGGGAAACAAGGTAGAGTGGCGCAGATTCAACAAGTTCAGGAAAGCAACCACTCCTCTCACCGAAGGCGTGATTCCTACGGGGCAGAACTTTGGCATGAGCCAGATCGAGGCCAGTGTCAATCAGCATGGCGACTATACCACCGTTTCCGACCGTCTGGAGCTGGAATCTTACGACGACGTGATTTTCGGCGCAAGCGAGGAAATGGGTGCTGCCATGGGCGAGACCTGGGATACTCTGACCAGAAACGCGATTTGTCTTGGCAATTCGGTGTGGTTTGCAGGTGATAAGGACAGCCGCGAGGAGTTGACCGCTGACGACAAACTGACGCCCGCGCTTGTCAATAAAATCGCCACGTGGTTGAAGAAAAACGGTGTTCCCAAGATCGACGGTTCGTATATCAGCCTTATTCACCCGGACGTCGCAGAGGACCTGCGCGAATCCGACGAGTGGAAGGAGGTGCATAAGTACTCTGAAACCAAGGAGATCTTCAAGGGCGAGATCGGCGAGCTGCATGGAATTCGCTTCATCGAGACCAACAACGCCAAGGTTGTTAAGGCGAGCGAGGCCGAGGATGCTATTTCCGTATTCCATACGTTGTTCTTCGGCAAGGATGCTTACGGTGAGGTTGACGTAGAGGGAGAAGGCACGGAAATGATCGTCAAGACGCGCGGACAGATCGGCGGTCCTTTGGAGCAATTCTCTACGATTGGCTACAAATTCTGCCATGCCGCCACGATTCTTTACCAGGAGAGAATCATTCGCGTGGAATCTTCCTCGTCTTACAGCGACGAGCCTGCGAACTGATCGCAAGAAAACAGGCAAGGGTAACTGCTTGAAGCGGTTGCTCTTGCCAACCTAAAAAGGAGGTAACATCATGGAAGAAAAAAATGCTTTGAATCCGGAAACGGAAGAAAAGAAGGAAAAAAACAAAGCGAAGAAAAACGCAGGAGATCTGGTAGAGGTCTACTTGCCCCGGAACAAATCCGGCGACAAGGTACAGCAGGAATTTTATTCGCATAACGGAAAGAATTATCTTATAAGGCGCGGCGTTCCCGCAATGGTGCCCAAAGCGGTAAAGAAGCTGATTGACAGTAATCTCCGAGACGAGGATGCCGCTGCGGAATACGAGGAGTCGCTTTCCACCAAAGCCTCGCCCGATGATAAGGGTTAAAGCGCATGACGATCCAGGAGGCTATTGCTGCCGCCGATGCGCAGCGTCCGAATCAAGTCGATAAAGCCTTGAAGATCCGCTGGCTCTCCGAAATGGATGGTCGCGTAGATCTTGAAGTGCTTTCGCCCGATGGCGGCAGCAGTTTTTCGGGATATTCGTCCGACTCGCCGCAGGACACGGTCTTAAAAATCCCGTTTCCGTACGACGGTATTTATCCGCTTTGGCTGGAGGCGCATGTTGCGCGCATCAATGGTGAAACGGATAAATACAACAATTGCCTTACTATGTGCGCTGAGCAGATGGAGTCGTTTCGTGCCTACCATGCACGCACGACAAAAAGGGAAGTCCCGCAACTGAATTTTTTTTAAAAAAGGAACGGCAAACCCACTCGGTTTGCCGTTTTGTGAAAGAGGTGAACAAAATGCGTTTTCCCAAATTAAAAGTTACCGAGCAGACAAGAGAGTTTATCCAAGAATTTGGAGGTCTTGATCGCCGACCTCGCATTCCCGAAAATTGTTTTTTCGATATGCGGAATCTGACGAGCGATCAATACCCCGCGCTTGCCCCCCGACCGCCGCGCGGTGTGGTAAAAGAGAGTATGAAGTGCAATGGTATCATTGCCAAGGATAAGCTTGCTTATGTGATCGGTAACACGCTGTATTATGGTGAAGGCGAGGATGCCGTCACCATGGAGCTACGCGTAGGTGAAAATGTTCCTCGACAGCTGGTATCCATGGGCGCGTATATCGTTGTTTTTCCGGATTACATGTATTTCAATACTGCTGATTTGGGGGATAAAGGGAGCTTTTCGGACACCTATACTTCCGTGGAATCCAAGGAAATAACAATTACTTTGTGCGATGAAGACAAAAAACCAATCAGTTTGGCTTCCACAACGTGGTTCAATGAAAAAGGAGAAAGCATTAAGGTTTTCTTGGGTTCTGCGCAGTATGTGTTTACCGTTAGCGGACAGTTTGAATTGGAAGGAGTGCCTAACCCTAATGGCGAAATGACTTCTCACTACGAGGTGACACTTGAGAACACTAGGGGGACGGCATTTGAATTGCTTGATATGCCGAGTTCGCAATATGCTTGGGTGAAGTTTTCGGAAGATACCACAGCGGATTATCCTTCGGCAAAATTAATTGTAAAAGATACGGTAACGGGAACTAGCGTGGTCCACTTGTTGCATTATTCTGCCGCGGAGGAATCGCTCGGACCGTCAGGATTTCACCTCGAACAGAAAAAATGGGGCGAAAAACCTGTTATTGTTGATGACTCTGGGCAAGAACATTCCACTTGCTTAAAGATTCAATCTCAATTGCTTGCTTATTTTAATGATTTTGACAACGAAGAAATTAACATCGAAACAATTAAAGGAGATCGGTGGTCGATTCCGTATTTGTTGGGTGTTCCAAACGGAGGCGTAGTTGCTTCGTGTAAAGATCAGGTGTTGTATGTTAATGGCATATTAACGGGAACTGCCACATTTACTACGGTTAGTGATAAGTCCGAGGAGGAAAACTATCAAATCTCACTTACGCGATATGACAACGTTCCAAAAATGGATTTTGTAATAGAATCGCAAAATCGTCTATGGGGGTGTCGCTACGGAAGCGATCGTGACGGGAATTCGGTTAATGAGGTGTATGCATCTGCGTTGGGCGATTTTCAACGGTGGTACACTTTTGATCAAACATCGCAAGACAGTTATACTGCATCGGTCGGTGACGACGGAGAGTTTACAGGTGCCATCAATTTTCGCGGGATGCCTTTGTTTTTCAAGGAAAACGTGATGTACAAGATTTATGGCGACTACCCCGAAAACTATCAGATTGTGGCTGACACGGGAATGGGCCTGCAAGCAGGGTGCGATAAGAGCCTTTGTGTTCTTTCCAATATGCTCTATTACAAATCACCTCAAGGGCTATTCGTTTATGACGGATCTTCAAGTACGCAGATCGATGATGTTCTTGGGAAAGAGCATTACAGCAACGTTGTATGCGGTGGGCTTTGGAACAAGCTTTGGGTTTCTATGGAGAGTGAAAAAACGGAATACAGCGGGCTTTACGTGTTCGATGGTGAAAAGGGTATGTGGCATAAAGAGGACGCGTGCTTGGTGCGAAATTTTGTGCGCCTTGGTAACGATCTCTACATGCTGGACGAAAACGAACGCTTGCTGACAGCTCGCGGTACCGTGGGTGATGCTGAAACAGATCAAATAGAGTTTTTTGCCGAAAGCGGTGTGATTGGGCATAGCACACCTGATAGTAAGTATGTGTCGCGTATTGCTCTTCGCGTGTCCATTCCGCACGATGGACGCTTGAATCTTTATATTGAGTACGATTCCACAGACGTCTGGGAATTTAAGGGATGTATCGAGGGCATTGGCATGCGTATATTTACCGTGCCGATCGTTCCGAGAAGTTGCGATCACTTTCGAATTCGCTTTGAGGGCAAGGGGGAGTGTCGCATATTCGGCTTTTCAAAGGTTATGGAAAACGGAGGTGCAGTGTGATGAAGGAAATGCGCTTCGATGCCCGCATCACACCGACGACGGGAACGCCGGACCAACGAATAAGTGCCCTTGAGCGTCAACTTATGGCACAAAACGAGGAGTTTCGCGCCGTCATTAAGGATCTGTATAAACAGCTCGGAAAGAAGGAATAAAATGGCAGAAAAAAACAAGCTTCAACAATTGGATGAAGAAATCGAAAAAACACAAAACGAGTACGCGTCGCGCTCTTTTTCTTACGATCCCGATAGTGATGAAGGGTATCAAGAGTATGCTCGTTTGGTGCGCGAAAATGGCAAAAAAGCAATGGAGGACACCGTGGGTAAGGCATCCGCGCTTACGGGAGGCTATGCCAACTCTTACGCGGTAACCGCAGGACAGCAGGTATATGGCGATTATGCCGCGCAAGCCGCAGCGGCACAGGGCACATACCGCCAAATGGCGAAGGATGAGTATGACGCAAAAAATCAAGAAATACTTACCCGATTAAATATGCTGACGCAGCAAAAGACCGACCTGTGGAACGACGCGGCGCTCGGGGCTCAATACGGCGATTACTCCAAGTATGTGGATATGGGCATTTTTGAAAATCAAGATACAGCCAAGGCAGCACTTGGTGCAACGCCGAGCGAGTCGCAGATTGCTTATGCAAAGGACATCTTTGCCAAGCAAGGTATGAAGGGCTTGGATAGCTACATTGCCTCTTTGGATGTCGGCAATGCCGATTCTTTGATAGGTGACGCCTTGGACGGTTTTGCGGAGCTGTTTGAGGTAACGGACGATGGCGGCAAAAATTTCGGCGGTGGGCTCAACAACAATGCCAAGCTTACTTTCGACGGCAAGGAGTATTCCGTCAAGAAATGGCACAGGATTTTGCAGGACGAATACGGCTTTACCGCTGACGAGGCTTATCAATTCCTGCTCGAAGTGCAAGAGAAAGATGTAAAGGGATCGGAGTAAGAAATGGCAAAAACGGTTAGAGAATATCTTTCCCGAAAAACGGTCGGCGGTTACCTGGAGCGCAAGCGCTTGGAGGAGCAGATCGGACTTGATACCTACGCCACGGATCTTGCGAACTATTCCAGATCTGTGGGCGAGGGCGGTGATGCGTTTGGTTCTGCCGAGAGCTTTGCAGGAGCAAAACAAAACGCAGAGTCGCTTTTGTCGCGCACCAAGGCCCTGCAGGAGTACGTCAAGCGATACGGCGGCGACGCCACGGGGCTTGACAGCGCATCTGAGTGGCTAACCTCACAGCAGGGATATTTCGGCAAATTCGCGGATTATGCCGATTACCAGAATCAAAAGCAGAATTATGAGCGCATATCTCAAAACTACGATTTTGAGGGTGCCGCTGCATGCCTTGCCGAACTTAAGGAAAAAGAGGCTGCATTGCCGAGTAGGCTCAAAACCTTTTTCACAGATCTTGTATCCGAGGCGAGTGGAGAATCCTACGTCAGTGCCAACGATGAAAGAAAGGCCCTGCAAGAGCAGATCCGCGCGCTGGAAAAGGAGATCGGACAAGCCCGCGATTACCAAGCTCAGGGCGCAGAATCTGCCGTTGATTTTGGAAATGTGTCGCGGGTGGTCACATCAAATCCGGACGGTGTGAAATTTGGCGGCGAAGGAAGCGACAGTGTAGACTGGGAGCATGAGTATATCAACAACGGCTTTGACCGTAGTGCGGGCTCGTGGTACGCCGGCGAAGTGCTGGGCGATCTTTCAAAATCCATCCGTCTGGACGCACTCTGTGAAATGACGGACTCCGAGATCAACCGCTACAACTACATTTACAACAAGCACGGCAAAGAAGCTGCGGGGCAGTACCTGAACGGCATCTATGATACGCTTTACGGACGCACCTTGCAGAGCATCAGCGAGTATGGCAAAGAACACCCCATCCTCGGTACGCTGGGCTCGCTCGGTGGCAGCGTGATGGGGGCGTTTGAAGAGGTCGGCAACGTGCTCACGGGGAACACTGGGCAGTATAACATTTCCGCCGATTTCGGTGACACGTTCCGGTCGGGCGTTGCATCAGGTATTGAAGGCGACTTTACCACGTTCCTTTATAATACCGGTGTCAGCGCGTTACAGTCGGTGGCGGTAGGTACGGTATTTGGCGGTGCGGGCGGTGGCGTGCTGGGGCTTTCCGCCATGGCGTCTACGCGCAACGATCTGTTGCGGCGCGGTGCAGACCCCGAAACAGCCTTGAAGGGCGGCATTGCGGCGGGTATCTTTGAGGGATTGTTCGAAACGCTCTCTTTGAACCGTTTGGATGCTTTGAAGGAAGTGCCCGTGCACCAGTTCAAGGACCTTGTCAAAAATGTTGCCAAAAGCGTTGGTGTGAATGCAAGCGAGGAAGCATTTACGGAGATTGCAAACGTACTGTACGATACCTTTGCCAACGGCGATTTTTCCGAGGCACAGCAAATGCTGGATCAAGGCATGAGTAAGACCGAGATCGCCAAGAAATTTGGCGCGCAGATCGGAGAAGCAGCTGCCTCGGGTGGCTTGATGGGCGCGGGCTTCGGTGCCTTTGGCAGTGCCGTTTCGGGTGCTTCCTCTGCCGTGGTAGACAGCGAGGTGGGGAAGGACGTGAAAGAGGGCTTTTCCCCGCTTGGCACTGTTGCAGACCTTATTGAGAGAGGGAAGCAAGAGGGTATAAAGCAAACCGCGCACGTGGAAAAGAAGGGCGAGAACGTCAGCAATCGCGCCGTGGGAGACCTTCACCGCCGTGTGGCGGTAGCACAGGCATCCAAAAACCGTGCCAAGACAAAAGCAGCGATTCAGGAACGTCTTTCTGCACTCGGCGTGAGCGAGAAAACCGATAAGCTTGCCGAGGTCGTGCTGAAAAAGCACTTGCAAGAGGACCTTTCGTGGCGCGAGAGCATCCTGTTTGAGGGCTCCTCGCAGGCGCGGCAGGCATTGCGCGAGCTGGATGGCGAGGGGAACGCACGTTGGCGCAATGAGCTGCTAAACACTCTTCGGGGAGATATGGCAAAAAACTCCTCCGCCGCAAAGGTGCAGAGCGCCGAGAACGCTACCGCCCGCGCCGCCGAGATTCCGCAAAGCAACAACGGGCGAGTGCAGGACACAAATTCGGGTGTAGATCCCGGCACGCGCCCTGCGGTGGTTGGCGTGCAAAACGGCATCGTAACGCTCGGCGGTGAGAACGGCACAGAGGTGGCTTTCTCCGACACTGCCATGCCCGAGGACCTTGCACTACTGTATTCGCTTGCTGGGCTTTTTTCAGACGTTGCTTCTGCCAACGATTTCGTGCAGAATTGGGACGGGAAAAGCGATCCCCACACTTATTTTAAGGCATACGACCTCATTCGCCTGTATGGCAGAAATCACGGCGGATACAGCGATGCGGAAATTTTGAAAAAAGGCAGTGACTACGGCCTGAGCGAAGCGCAAACGCTCTCCGCATTCAAAAGCGGCATGAGCTCTCTTGCCGAGGAGCGTCGCGCCCAGCGTGAAAAGCTGGAGGAGATCACGCGCAAGTTCCGCGAAAGCGGCGCGGCGCGCAAAGAGGGCAAATACGATGCAAGCGGAATCCGCGGCTTGGACCTTGCTGCGCTCTCCAAGAAGAATCCCGTCATGAAGGACGTGCGCGCGTACATCAATTTTTTGCGTCTGATGTCGCAGGCGTTTGGTATGAACGTGCGCATCGTGGCAAACCCCGCCGAGGGCGCGGCAAGGGGCTCTTTCAATCCCAAAACCAACACGCTGACCTTTAATATTTACGCAGGAACCATGTACGGTGGCGAGCTGTGGCGGTCCGCGCTCCCGAACGTGATCTCTCACGAATCGGTGCACTGGATGCGTCTGAACGCCCCTGCGGAGTATGTTGTGCTGGAGGACATGGTTTTCGAAGCCCTCAAAAAAACAGACGCTTACGATTTTAGCGACGCGGTACATCGGGAATTTGGGAAGTACCAAGAGCGCCATGGGCGGGAGATCACGGATGC